>NZ_JAANNX010000187.1:0-1361 GCF_013363615.1 Streptomyces sp. CAI-85
TGGGCGCGCTCTCCCCTGCGGAGAAGGACCTGCGGCTGCTGGACCTCGTGCGCACTCATGTGGCCAGGGTGCTGGCGTACCCGGACGCAGAGGCCGTGGCCGCCGACCGGGCGTTCAAGGAACTGGGCTTCGACTCGCTCACCGCCGTCGAACTACGGAACAGGCTGAAGGCCGCGACCGGCCTGACGCTGCCGGCGACCATCGTCTTCGACCACCCGACCTCCACCGCCCTCGCCGGGCACCTCCGCTCGTTGCTCTTCCCGGACGGGGACGAGGAAGCGGAGAACTCGACGGAGGACGAGAAGGTCCGCAAGGCCCTGGCGTCCATTTCTCTGGCGCGTATCAGGGACGCGGGTCTCATGGACATTCTGTTGCGGTTGGCGGAGGTCGACGACGCCGTCGCATTCACCATGGAAGAAGGCGAGATCGAGCCCGCCGACGAGGATTCGATCGACTCCATGGACGCAGAGAGCCTGCTCCGCATCGCATTCGAAGGCAGTGATTCCTGACTGATGCGAATCGGCCGAGTCTCCCTGAATTCCTCGAACCTGCGGAGTTTGCAATGAGCAGTACCTCTCCTGAGAAGATCCTCGAAGCCCTGCGCACCTCGCTCAAGGAAACCGAGCGCCTCCGCAAGGAGAACCGCCGGATGGCGGCGGCGTCACGCGAGCCGATCGCGATCGTCGGCATGGGCTGCCGTTTCCCGGGCGGGGTCGGTTCTCCCGAGGACCTGTGGTCGCTGCTTGCCTCGGGGACCGACGCGGTGTCCGCGTTCCCCGCCGACCGTGGCTGGGCCGAGGACCTCTACGACCCGGATCACACGCGGCACGGCCGCAGTTATGTCCGCGAGGGCGCCTTTCTCGACAGCGTCGCCGAGTTCGACGCCGACTTCTTCGGGATCTCCCCGCGCGAGGCCCTGGCCATGGATCCGCAGCACCGCCTGCTGCTGGAGACGGCCTGGAAGACCCTGGAACACGCGGGCATCGACCCGATGTCCCTCAAGGGCAGCCGCACTGGTGTCTTCGCCGGCACCAACGGCAACGACTACGGCGCCCTCCTGCGGGACATGCCCGAGGCCATCGAGGGCTACCTGGGCATGGGCAAGTCCGGCGCCGTCCTCTCGGGCAGGGTGTCGTACTTCCTCGGCCTGGAAGGCCCGGCGGTGACCGTCGACACGGCCTGTTCCTCCTCCCTGGTGACCCTGCACCTGGCCGTCCAGGCGCTGCGCAACGACGAGTGCTCCCTCGCCCTCGCCGGCGGCGTGAGCCTGATGACCACTCCCGGCGCGTTCGTGGAGTTCAGCCGTCAGGGCGCCCTGTCGCCGGACGGCCGCTGCAAGGCGTTCTCCGACGCCGCCGACG
>NZ_JAANNX010000188.1:0-1359 GCF_013363615.1 Streptomyces sp. CAI-85
GAGGGCGCCAGGACCACGCCGTCCGTCGTCGCCTTCGCCAAGAACGGCGAGGTGCTCGTCGGCGAGGTCGCCAAGCGCCAGGCGGTCACGAACGTGGACCGGACCATCCGCTCGGTGAAGCGCCACATGGGCACCGACTGGAAGATCGAGCTGGACGGCAAGCCGTTCAACCCGCAGCAGATGTCCGCGTTCATCCTTCAGAAGCTGAAGCGTGACGCCGAGGCGTACCTGGGCGAGAAGGTGACCGACGCGGTCATCACCGTCCCCGCGTACTTCAACGACTCGGAGCGCCAGGCCACCAAGGAGGCCGGCGAGATCGCGGGCCTGAACGTCCTGCGCATCGTCAACGAGCCGACCGCCGCCGCCCTGGCGTACGGCCTCGACAAGGACGAGCAGATCATCCTGGTCTTCGACCTCGGTGGCGGCACCTTCGACGTGTCCCTGCTGGAGATCGGTGACGGCGTCGTCGAGGTGAAGGCCACCAACGGCGACAACCACCTCGGTGGTGACGACTGGGACCAGCGCGTCATGGACTACCTGGTGAAGCAGTTCCAGGCGGGCCACGGCGTCGACCTCTCCAAGGACAAGATGGCGCTCCAGCGCCTGCGCGAGGCCGCCGAGAAGGCGAAGATCGAGCTGTCCTCGTCCACCGAGACCACGATCAACCTGCCGTACATCACGGCGTCCGCCGAGGGCCCGCTGCACCTGGACGAGAAGCTCACCCGCGCCCAGTTCCAGCAGCTCACCGCGGACCTCCTGGAGCGCTGCAAGACGCCGTTCCACAACGTCATCAAGGACGCCGGCATCTCCCTCTCGGAGATCGACCACGTCGTCCTGGTCGGCGGCTCGACCCGTATGCCGGCCGTCGCCGAGCTGGTCAAGGAGCTGACCGGCGGCAAGGACGCCAACAAGGGCGTCAACCCGGACGAGGTCGTCGCCATCGGCGCGTCCCTCCAGGCCGGTGTCCTCAAGGGCGAGGTCAAGGACGTCCTGCTCCTCGACGTCACCCCGCTGTCCCTCGGTATCGAGACCAAGGGCGGCATCATGACCAAGCTCATCGAGCGGAACACGACGATCCCGACCAAGCGGTCCGAGATCTTCACCACCGCCGAGGACAACCAGCCGTCCGTGCAGATCCAGGTCTACCAGGGCGAGCGCGAGATCGCGGCGTACAACAAGAAGCTCGGGATGTTCGAGCTGACCGGTCTGCCGCCGGCCCCGCGCGGTGTCCCGCAGATCGAGGTCTCCTTCGACATCGACGCCAACGGCATCATGCACGTGACCGCGAAGGACCTGGGCACGGGCAAGGAGCAGAAGATGACCGTCACCGGCGGCTCCTCGCTGCCGAAGGACGAGGTC
>NZ_JAANNX010000078.1:0-20975 GCF_013363615.1 Streptomyces sp. CAI-85
GATGACGACGCCGTACGCGTTCTACCAGTTCTGGCTGAACGTGGACGACCGGGACATCTCGACGTACCTGCGCATCCTGTCCTTCCGCTCCCGTGCGGAGCTGGAGGAGCTGGAGGAGCAGACGCGTGAGCGGCCGCAGGCGCGGGCGGCGCAGCGGGCGCTGGCCGAGGAGCTGACGACGCTGGTGCACGGCGCGGACCAGACGGCCGCGGTGATCGCCGCGAGCCGTGCCCTGTTCGGGCAGGGCGAGCTGGCCGACCTGGACGAGCGGACGCTGGCCGCGGCGCTGTCCGAGGTGCCGCACATCAAGGTCGCCGAGCCGACGCCGGTCGTGGACCTGTTCGCCGAGGTCGGTCTGGTGGCGAGCAAGTCCGCCGCGCGCCGCACCGTGAAGGAGGGCGGCGCCTACGTGAACAACGCGAAGGTGACCGCCGAGGACGCGGTGCCGGACACCGCGGATCTGCTGCACGGGCGGTGGCTGGTGCTGCGGCGCGGCAAGAAGAACCTGGCGGCCGTCGAGGTCACCGGGGCCTGAACGCCGGTACGGGTGAGTCGACATGGGTGAGGGGCGCGGGATTCCCGCGCCCCTCACCCGTGTCAGGCGCGCTCTTTGTTCTTGCCCAAGGTCGCCATGTACGCCATGTCGCCCAGGGCCACGACGACGACCGCAGCGACGATCTGGAACAGATGGCGCCACCAGTCGATGCCGGAGGTCTCCTCGACCCCGAAGCCGCGGGCGATCGCGTTGCCGATGATGGCGCCCAGGATGCCGAAGATGGTGGTCAGCCAGAGCGGGCTGTGCTGCTTGCCGGGCAGGATCGCCTTGGCGATCAGACCGAGCACGAATCCCACGATGATGGCCCACAACCAGCCCATGGCTGCCTCCTTGTACGGCTCGACGTGAGCATTGCCCCCAGTCTCGGACCGTGGGCCGTACGACGCATGTCGGGTTCGGCCGTACGCGGTACGGCGCAGAAGGTTCGCCCGGCCGGGAGGTGACCCGGTCTCGAACGCGGCGCAGGCGCGGCGTACGGTGGAGGACCGGGGTGAACGTGCTGTGGGCGGACGGTGGAATGCGATGCGGAAGCAGGGTGGTGGCGGCGACGTCCAGGTGTTCCGGATCACCGGCGCCCGCCAGGGGCTCCAGGACGACGTACGGGGCCGGCAGCGCCGGTATGTGATCTCGATGTCGATCCGCACGCTGGCGGTGATCCTGGCGGCGGTGCTGTGGAACGTGGAACGGCATGTGGCGTTCGTGGCGCTCGTCCTGGGGATGCTGCTCCCCTATGTCGCGGTGGTGATCGCCAACGCGGGCCGGGAGAACGCGCCGGGGCTGCCGTCGACGTTCATGAGTACGCCGGTCAGGCCGGTGATCTCGCCGCCGCGGGCGGACGGGGAAGAGGAGCGCGTCGCGGAATCCCCGGGGCCGTGAACGGGCCGGGCGCGAACCTCAATAAAAGCTCAGATCAATCATGCTGATGAGGTCCCCTGTGAAGGGTCGGCCGTGACATACTTCGTACGCGCTCCGCATCCCCCGTCGGAGCGACGGACCGACGCCGGGCAGCTCCCCCCGTGGCTGCTCGGCGTCGCCTTTGTGTGCGCATCTGTGAGACGGACCTGTGACTGACGAGACCCCGATCTGCTCCGCCAAGGGCTGCCGTGTCGACGCCGTCTGGGTGCTCGCCTGGAACAACCCGAAGATCCACACTCCGGAGCGCCGCAAGACGTGGCTGGCCTGCGAGGAGCATCGCGAGCATCTGTCGCAGTTCCTGGGCGTGCGCGGCTTCCTGAAGGACGTCGTCCCGCTCGCGGAGTGGGAGCGGGAGCGGGCCGGCTCCTAGCCGCCGATCACCTTCTTGCCGCCGGTCCCTGCTAGCCGCCGATCGCCGACATAGGGCGGTCCGGCTGGAGGAAGGACGGGTCGTCCAGTCCTGAACCGGCCTTCTTTCCCCACATGGCGAGGCGCCACAGCCGGGCGATCTCCTCGTCGGAGGCGTCGGAGCGCAGGGCGGAGCGCAGGTCGGACTCCTCGCGGGCGAAGAGACAGGTGCGGATCTGGCCGTCGGCGGTGAGGCGGGTGCGGTCGCAGGCGGCGCAGAACGGGCGGGTGACGGAGGCGATGACGCCGACGCGGTGCGGGCCGCCGTCGACCAGCCAGCGTTCGGCCGGGGCCGAGCCGCGCTCCCCCTGGTCCTCGGGGGTGAGGTCGAAGCGGGTGCGCAGCGAGGCCAGGATGTCGCCCGCGGTGACCATGCCCTCGCGCTTCCAGCCGTGCTGGGCGTCCAGGGGCATCTGCTCGATGAACCTCAGCTCGTAGTGGTTCTCCACGGCCCAGGCCAGGAGGTCGGGGGCCTCGTCGGCGTTGAGTCCCGGCATCAGGACGGAGTTGACCTTCACCGGGGTCAGGTCGGCGGCGCGGGCGGCTTCGAGGCCGTCGAGGACGTCCCGGTGCCGGTCGCGGCGGGTGAGGGCCTTGAAGACGTCGGGGCGGAGGGTGTCCAGGGAGACGTTGACCCGGTCCAGGCCGGCGTCCTTGAGGGCGGCGGCGGTGCGCTTGAGGCCGATGCCGTTGGTCGTCAGGGACATCTGGGGGCGGGGGGCCAGGGCGGCGACCCGCTCGACGATGCCGACCAGGCCGGGGCGCAGCAGGGGTTCGCCGCCGGTGAAGCGGACCTCCTCGATGCCGAGCCGGGAGACGGCTATGGCGATGAGGCGGACGATCTCGTCGTCCGTGAGGAGGTCGGGCTTGGCCAGCCACTGGAGGCCCTCTTCGGGCATGCAGTACGTGCACCGCAGGTTGCAGCGGTCGGTCAGCGAGACCCTCAGGTCGGTGGCCACTCGGCCATAGGTGTCGATGAGCACGTGGGGCCCCCTCCCGCGCGATGGATCGCTTTCTCCGTCCCCTGCGAGCCTACGTGACGCCACCGACAACGACAGTTCCCGATCCCACGAGGCAAGACGCGGCCGCGTCGTAGATCTCTACGATCCTCACGACGCGGCCGCGCCCCCCCCCCGGAGGGGTGGGGGGTCAGTGGGCTCCGGTGCCCGTCAGGGAGCGGACCTCCAGTTCGGCGTACTTGTCCTTGTCGGGCTGTTCCTTCGACAGGAGGGTGCCGACGATGCCGAGCAGGAAGCCGACCGGGATCGAGATGATGCCGGGGTTCTCCAGCGGGAACCAGTGGAAGTCGACGTCCGGGAACATCGAGCTGGGCTTGCCGGAGACGACCGGTGAGAACAGCACCAGGCCGACCGCCGTGACCAGGCCGCCGTAGATCGACCACAGGGCTCCGGAGGTGGTGAAGCGCTTCCAGAAGAGGCTGTAGAGGATCGTCGGGAGGTTGGCGGAGGCGGCGACCGCGAAGGCGAGGGCGACGAGGCCGGCGACGTTCAGGTCGCGGGCGAGGGCGCCCAGGAGGATCGAGACGGCGCCGATGCCGACGGTGGCCCAGCGGGCCGCGTTGATCTCCTGCTTCTCGCTCGCCTGCCCCTTCTTGATCACGTTGGCGTAGATGTCGTGGGCGAAGGAGGAGGACGAGGCCAGGGTGAGGCCCGCGACGACGGCGAGGATGGTGGCGAAGGCGACCGCGGAGATGGTGGCCAGCAGGATCGCGCCCCAGTTGGAGTCCACGCCGCCCAGATGCAGGGCCAGCAGGGGTGCGGCGGTGTTGCCCGCCTTGTTGGAGGCGATGATCTCGTCCGGCTTGATCAGCGCGGCGGCGCCGAAGCCGAGGGCGAGGGTCATCAGGTAGAAGGCGCCGATCAGGCCGATGGCCCAGATGACCGACTTACGGGCGGCCTTGGCGGTGGGGACGGTGTAGAAGCGGATCAGGATGTGCGGCAGGCCGGCGGTGCCCAGGACCAGGGCGATGCCGAGCGAGATGAAGTCCAGCTTGGTGGTGCCGCTGGCGCCGTACTTGAGGCCGGGCTCCAGGAACGCCGAGCCCTTGCCGGCGTTGTCGGCGGCGGTGCCGAGCAGGTCGGAGACGTTGAAGTCGAACTTCAGCAGGACCAGGAAGGTGAGCAGCAGCGCGCCGGCGATCAGCAGGACCGCCTTGACCATCTGCACCCAGGTGGTGCCCTTCATCCCGCCGATGGTCACGTAGACGATCATCAGGACGCCGACCAGGGCGACGATGCCGATCTTGCCGCCGTCGCTGGTGATGCCGAGGAGCAGGGAGACCAGGACGCCCGCGCCCGCCATCTGGGCCAGCAGGTAGAAGATCGAGACCACGATGGTGGAGGTGCCGGCCGCGGTACGGACCGGGCGCTGGCGCATCCGGTACGCCAGCACGTCGCCCATCGTGTAGCGGCCGGAGTTGCGCAGCGGTTCGGCGACCAGCAGCAGGGCGACGAGCCAGGCGACCAGGAAGCCGATGGAGTACAGGAAGCCGTCGTAGCCGAAGAGGGCGATGGCGCCGGCGATGCCGAGGAAGGACGCGGCGGACATGTAGTCGCCGGAGACGGCGAGGCCGTTCTGGAATCCGGTGAACTGGCGGCCGCCTGCGTAGAAGTCGGCGGCGTCCTTGGTCTGCCGGCCGGCCCACACGGTGATGACGAGGGTCGCGGCGACGAACACCGCGAACAGGGTGATGATCAGTGGCCGGTGCTCGCCGGCCTCGCCCGCGGCGAGCAGGGTGGTGTGCTGTACGGGGCTCATGCGCCGTCCTCCATCCGGGACTTGATGGCCTCGGCCTTGGGGTCGAACTTCGCGGCGGCGGTGCGCGCGTACCACCAGGCGATGAGGAACGTGGTGAGGAACTGGGCCAGGCCGAGGGCGAGGGCCACGTTGATGTTGCCGAAGAGCTTGGTGCCCATGAAGTCGCCCGCGTAGTTGGAGAGCAGGACGTACAGCAGGTACCAGGCGATGAAGGCGACGGTCAGCGGGAAGGCGAAGCCCCGGTAGGAGCGGCGCAGTTCACCGAACTCCGCGCTCTCCTGTACCGCGACGAACTCCTCCGTGGAGGGCAGCCGCGCTGGGGTTTTCGAGGGGGGCGGTGTCTCGGTGGCCACGGAGTCTCCTCGCGTTGCGGGTGGCGGTGGACGGGGAGGCTCGATCGTCCTCGGGCTCCCTGTCCAAGGTCACGGCGACGCGCAAGGACCGGTTCAACCCGATCGGGTTGTTTCGAAAGTCGTCCGGCTCCGTCGCTCGGCTCCGTCATGACGGGACGTTTCGAGGGGTTGCGTCGACTTCCCGCCGTAACGCGTCCCAACTCGTCGTCAAAGGCCGTTGCTGGCCGGTGAGTCGGGGAGATAGCTTCGGGCGGAGCAACACCCGTCATGTACCTGCCCAGACGTCACCTGCGTCCCGGGCACGGTCCCGTTTCCGGATGATGTGGAGACCCCATGGCTCATCTGCCTTCCAGACGCCGCCTCGTGCTCGCGGTGCCCGTCGTGCTCTCGCTGACCGCCTCCCTCGGCTTCCTGCCGACGGCGGCCACGGCGGCGCCGGCCACGACGACCGCCGGCTCGGCGTCCGCCACCTCCACGGCCGACGGCGTGAACCTGGCGTACGTCGTCAACACGAAGGTGGACCACCGCACCATCGCGTCGGTGAAGAAGGCGATCGCCAAGGCCGGCGGCACCGTCGTCGCGACGTACGACCGCATCGGTGTCATCGTGGCGCACTCGGCCGCCGCGGACTTCGGGCCGAAGATCCGCGCGGTGCGCGGTGTGCAGTCGGCCGGTGCCACCCGCACCGGGGCGCTGACCGCCGCCGGCACCACCGACGAGGGTGCCGTGCAGGTGCTGTCGGAGGCGCAGGCCGAGAAGATCCGCGCCGCGTCCGCCGCGACCCCCGAGAGCGAGCCCCTCGAGGCCGACCAGTGGGACCTGCGGGCGATCGGCGCCGACAAGGCCGCCAAGATCAACCCGGGCAGCCGCAAGGTGACCGTCGCCGTGATCGACACCGGCGTGGACGACACCCACCCGGACCTCGCGCCGAACTTCTCCGCGTCCCAGTCGGCGAACTGCGTCGGCGGGGTCGCGGACACCACGCCGGGCGCCTGGCGGCCGTACACCGCGGACGACTACCACGGCACGCATGTCGCCGGTGAGATCGCCGCGGCCCGCAACGGCGTCGGTGTCGCCGGTGTCGCGCCGGGCGTCAAGGTGTCCGGCATCAAGGTCAGCGACCCGGACACCGGTCTGTTCTACCCGGAGAACGTCGTCTGCGCGTTCGTGTTCGCCGCCGACCACGGTGTCGAGATCACCAACAACAGCTACTACGTGGACCCGTGGCTGTACAACTGCCTGGACGACCCGGACCAGAAGGCCATCGTCGACGCGGTCAACCGGGCGCAGCTCTACGCCCAGAAGAAGGGCACGCTCAACCTGGCCTCGGCGGGCAACTCCAACCACGACCTGGACTCCGACGCCATCGTGGACGCGAGCAGCCCCAACGACACGACGCCGTACGAGCGGACCATCGACCCGCACGCGTGCTTCGACATACCCACCCAGCTCCCGGGTGTCGTCACGGTGAGCGCGACGGGCGTGAACAAGCTCAAGTCGTACTACTCGACGTACGGCAAGGGTGTCATCGACATCGCCGCGCCGGGCGGTGACGGGCGCTACCAGATCCCGGACACGCCGTCGAAGAACGGCCGCATCCTGTCGACGATGCCGAACAACTCCTACGGCTTCCTCCAGGGCACCTCGATGGCCTCGCCGCACGCCGCGGGCGTCGCCGCGCTGCTGAAGTCCGAGCACCCGTGGGCGACCCCGGCGCAGCTCCAGGCGCTGCTGAAGGCCCAGGCGGACAACCCGGGCTGCCCGGAGTCGTACGACCAGGACGGCAACGGCACGCAGGACGCGACCTGCGCCGGCAACGCGCGGGTCAACGGCTTCTACGGCTGGGGCATCGTGAACGCACTGCGTGCCGTGAAGTAGGCGCGCGGGACGAGGTCCGAGGGGCCGGGCGGGGACATCCGCCCGGCCCTTCCGTGCATCGTCACTGCATGATGCAGTCATGACGGAAATCAAGTTCGCCTGGTCGGAGCTGGGCGGCGATCCCGCCCTCCTCACGCGCGTGTCGGCCGTCGAGGGGAAGGGGCCGTTGTCCGCCCGGCTGCCCGTGCGGGAGCTGGCACGCGCGTGTGTGGGTGTGTGCGCGCTCGCCGCCGCGGAGCTGGGGGCGCGCCGGGCCGGGCTCGCGCGGGTGCCCGCGGTGCGGGTGGACGACGGGGCGGTGGCCGCCGCGTTCACCAGTGAGCGGCATCTGCGGATCGACGGGCGGGCGCCCACGCCGTTCGCGCCGCTGTCGCGGTTCTGGCGGACGGCCGACGGCTGGGTGCGCACCCACGCCAACTACCCGCACCACCGGGAGCGGCTGCTCGGGGCGCTGGACGTACCGGAGGACCCGGCGGCCGTCGAGACGGCGCTCGCCGGGCGGTCCGCGCTCGACGTGGAGGAGACGGTGACGGCGGCCGGCGGTCTGGCCGTCGCCCTGCGCACCCCGCGGCAGTGGGCGGCGCACCCGCAGGCGGTGGCCGTCGCCGGGCGGCCGCTGGTCGAGCGGATCCCGCTGGACGGGGCACACGCGCGTGCGCTGCCGCCGCTTCCCTCTCGGGACGCCGGGGCTCCTCTGCTGCCCGCGGCCGGGCTGCGGGTGCTGGATCTGACGCGGGTCCTGGCCGGTCCGGTCGCCACCCGTACCCTCGCGCTGCTCGGCGCGGACGTGCTGCGGCTCGACGCGCCCTGGCTGCCGGAACTGCCCGACCAGCACGCCGACACCGGTTTCGGGAAGCGGTCGGCGGTGCTGGACCTGACGGCGGACCGGCGCGCCTTCGAGGAGCTGCTGGCGGCGGCGGACGTCGTCGTCACCGGCTACCGGCCGGGCGCCCTGGACCGCTTCGGCCTCTCCCCCGAGGCACTGGCCGAGCGCCGGCCCGGGCTGGTGGTGGCGCAGGTGTCGGCCTGGGGCGCGTACGGGCCGTGGGGCGGACGGCGCGGCTTCGACAGCCTGGTCCAGGTGGCCACCGGCATCGCGGCGGTCGAGGGATCACCGGAACACCCCGGCGCACTCCCCGCCCAGGCCCTCGACCACGGCAGCGGCTACCTGCTGGCGGCGGCCGTACTCCGCGCCCTGACAGAGCGGTCGTACGACGACGGGGGCGGCGGCGGCCGATGCGTACGGGTCGCACTGACACGCACGGCGGCCTGGCTCCTGGCCGCCGGCGACGGCGACGGCGGAGCCACCGGGGCCTTCGCCGAAGCTGACGCCCCGGACCCCTGGCTCACCGAGACCGCCAGCCCGCTCGGCCGCCTACGGCACGCACGACCGCCGGTGTCTTTCGAGGGCGGCCCGAAGGACTGGGCACGACCGCCGGGACCTTGGGGGAAGGACGCGGCGGGCTGGGCGTCGTAGCCCGGTCGGTGGCGGACGACGGGGCGCGCCCGCGAGGTCCATGGGGGAGGGACGCGGGGCTCTGGACGCCGTAGCCCGCCCGGCCGACGCCGTGCCGCGCGCGCTGAGCGAGCGGCGTGCGGCGGCGACCGGCGCGCGCCTCGCCGAGACCGGCAGCCCGGTCCGGCGGCTGCGGTACGCGCTGCCCCTGGTGTCCTTCGAGGGTGGACCGGAGGACCCGGGGGGCGGCCGCCGGGCCCACGGGGGAAGGGGACCCGGCAGGCTGGACGCCGCGGCCCGGTCGGCGGCAGACGGCTGGGCGCGCCCGCGAGGTCCGTGGGGGGGGGAAGAACTCGGCGCGCTGGGACGACATAGCGCGCCCGGTCGGCGGCGGTCGGTGCGTCGCTCGCCGAAAGCGACAGCCCGTTCGAACCACCTGCGGCACGCACGGCCGCCGGGGCCCTTCAAAGGCGGCCCGGAGGACCGGGCGCGACCGCCGGGACCGTGAGGGAAGGACCCGGCGGGCTGGGCGCCGTAGCCCGGTCGGGCGGCGGCGGGCGTGCAGGGCTTGAGTGGCCGGTGTGTGTCTCGCCGAGGCAGGCGGTCGGGTCAGTTGGTGATCAGGACCTTCAGGGCCGTGCGTTCGTCCATGGCCTTGTAGCCGGCCGGTACGGCTTCGAGGTCGATGGTGAGGTCGAAGACCTGGGACGGGTCGATGGTGCCGTCGAGGATGTCGGGGAGCAGGTCGGGGATGTAGGCGCGGACCGGGGCGACTCCGCCGCGCAGGGCGATGTTGCGGTCGAACATGACGCCGAGGTCGAGGCCGGTGCCGCTGCCGTGCGGGACGCCCACGAAGCCGATGGCGCCGCCGTCGCGGGTGATGTCGACGGCGGTCCGCATGGACTGCTCGGTGCCGACGGCCTCGACGACGGCGTGCGCGCCCTGGCCGCGGGTGAGGTCACGGACGGCGGCGACGGCGGCCTCGCCGCGTTCGGCGACGACGTCGGTGGCGCCGAAGCGGCGGGCGATGTCGGTGCGGACCTGGTGGCGGCCGAGGGCGATGATCCGCTCGGCGCCCAGTCGGCGGGCGGCGAGGACCGCGCACAGGCCGACGGCGCCGTCCCCGACGACGGCCACCGTGGCGCCCGGCCGGACGCCCGCACCGAGCGCGGCGTGGTGACCGGTGCCCATCACGTCGGACAGGGTGAGGAGTGCGGACAGCAGGCGCTCGTCGGAGACCGCGTCCTTGGGGAGCGTGACGAGGGTGCCGTCGGCGAAGGGCACCCGGACGGCCTCGCCCTGGCCGCCGTCGTAGCCGACGGAGCCCCAGAAGCCGCCGTGCTCGCAGGACGTGGTCAGCCCCTCACGGCAGTAGTCGCACACGCCGTCGGACCACATGAAGGGCGCGACGACCAGATCGCCGGCGCGCACCGTGCTCACCTCGGAGCCGGTCTCCTCGACCACGCCGAGGAACTCGTGCCCGATCCGCTGCCCCGGCTGCCGGGCCGCCTCGCCGCGGTAGGCCCACAGGTCGCTGCCGCAGATGCAGGCGCGCAGCACCCGCACCACGGCGTCGGTGGGCAACTGCACCACGGGCTCGGGAACGTCCTCCACCCGCATGTCGAACGGGGCGTGGATGGTGGTGGCGCGCATGGCGAGGGTCCTTCTCGTGCGGGTGCGTCGGTGCGTCGGTGCGTGCGCCCAGGGGGTGGTCGGGCGCACTTCACGGTACGCCGTCCCCCGCGCCCTCCGCTCCATGAGCCCTGGTCACGCCCCCGTCGCGCCGAGCAGGCTGCCCACCGCGTAGGTCACCGCCATCGCCAGCGCCCCGCCCGCCACATTGCGCAGGACCGCCCGTCCCGGTGCCGCCGCGCCCAGGCGGGCGCTGGTCCAGCCGGTGCAGGTGAGGGCGAGCAGGACGGAGGCGACGGTCACCGGGACGCGCCAGCCGGACGGGGGCAGCACGATGGCGAGGAGCGGCAGCAGGGCGCCCGCCGTGAACGCGAGGAAGCTCGCCCACGCCGCGTGCCAGGGGTCGGTGAGATGGTCGGGGTCGATGCCCAGCTCCACGCGCGCGTGGGCCCGCAGGGCGTCGCGTTCCGAGAGCTGGACGGCGGCCTCGCGGGCCACCTCGGGGGTCAGGCCCCGGCGCTCCAGCAGACCGGCCAGCTCGGCGAGTTCGGCCTCGGGCCGCTCCCGCAGCTCGCGCCGCTCCTGCGCGAGGGCGGCCCTCTCGGAGTCGCGCTGGGTGGAGACGGACACGTACTCCCCCGCCGCCATGGACATCGAGCCGGCCATCAGACCGGCCAGTCCGGCCGTCAGCAGCGCCTCGCGGTCGGCCGTCGCCCCGGCCACGCCGACGACCAGGCCGGCGGTGGAGACGATGCCGTCGTTGGCGCCGAGGACGGCGGCGCGCAGCCAGTTCAGACGGGTGCCGAGGGCGCCCTCGTGGGCCTCGTCGTGCGCCCCGTCCGGGGCCGTCGTCGGCGTCGCGCGTTCCGTCACAGGACGGAGCGTCGCACACCGGGGCACGCGTCCCCGGCCACGCGCCCACGCGCGCGTGCCGCGAACTCCCGTACGGTCCGGGGTGCTTCCGGTGCCCGCGGGCGGGGGCGTGTGCGACGGGGTGTCAGTGGAGGCCCGTATCCTCATGGACCATGCTCGAAGACCACACCACCACAGCGCCCTCCCCCACGGAGTGGCCGGCCGCGTATCCCCAGGGGTACGCGGTCGTCGACGTGGAGACCACCGGCCTGGCGCGGGACGACCGGATCGTCTCCGCCGCCGTCTACCGGCTGGACGCGCGCGGTGAGGTCGAGGACCACTGGTACACGCTGGTCAACCCGGAGCGCGATCCGGGACCGGTGTGGATCCACGGTCTGACGAGCGACGTGCTGGAGGGCGCGCCCCTGTTCGGGGAGGTGGCCGGGGAGTTCGCGGAGCGGCTCGCGGGCCGGGTGCTCGTCGCGCACAACGCGGTCTTCGACTGGCAGATGATCGCGCGGGAGTACGCGCGCGCGGAGCGCGAGGCGCCGGTGCGGCAGCGGCTGTGCACCATCGCGCTCTCCAAGGAGCTGCGGCTGCCGCTGCCCAACCACAAGCTGGAGTCGCTGGCCGCCCACTTCGGTGTCGTCCAGCAGCGGGCGCACCACGCGCTGGACGACGCGCGCGTGCTCGCGGAGGCGTTCCGGCCGAGCCTGCGGGCCGCGGCGGCGGGCGGGGTCCGGCTGCCGCTGCTGGAGTGCCGGCCGCTGACGGAGTGGCAGGACCGGCCGGCGCCCCGGATCGGGCAGCAGGCGGGCGGCCGGGGCGGGTACGGGGGGTACGGCGGCGGGTACCGGCCGACGAGTTGGCGGCCGTCCCGCAAGCGGCCGGCCTGCCCCTACCCCAATCCGGGGCGGTACGAAGACGGCAAAAGACTCAAACAGGGCATGCGGATCGCGTTCTCCGGTGACACCTCGGTCGACCGCGAGTTGCTGGAGGACCGGGCGACCGAGGCGGGGCTGCATGTGGCGACGAGCCTGTCCCGGCTGACCAGTCTGTTGGTCACCAACGACCCCGACTCGCACACCTCCAAGGTGGTCAAGGCCCGCCAGTTCGGCACGCCGGTCGTCGACGAGGCGGCGTTCGGCCAGCTCCTGCGGGACGTGGAGCCCGCGGCGGGGGACGAACCGGCCGCGGAGGGGGACGACGCGCCCGCGTCCGGAGAGGAAGCGGCCGCCGACCGGTGACCCGTACGTCCGGGTGATTGCCGGGCGACTCGCCCGGCGGCCGCTCGCCCGTGCCGGGGCGACGGCTCACCCTGTGGCGCATGGCGAGATGCGAAGTATGCGGCAATGACTACGGAATGACCTTCGAGGTGCACGCGCAGGGCGCGGTGCACGTCTTCGACTGCTTCTCCTGTGCGATCCATCGCATGGCCCCCATCTGCGAGCACTGCCGGGTCCAGATCATCGGCCAGGGCGTCGAGGTCGAGGGCCACTGGTACTGCGGCGCCCACTGCGCCCGCGCCGAGGGGAGGGCCGGCATCGTCGACCGCGTATGAGCCGGGTGCCGACCCGGGCCCACCCCCTGCGACAGCACCCCACGACCCGGGAGGTACGGTCGTGGGGTGTACCGCTTCCTGTTGTCCCGGCAGTGGGTGATCCTCACGCTGGTCGCCCTCCTCCTGATCCCCACGATGATCAGGCTGGGCTTCTGGCAGATGCACCGCCACGACGAGCGCGCCGCCCGCAACCGCCTGGTCGCCGAGGCGCTGGAGGCGAAGCCGGTGCCGGTGGAGCGGCTGACGTCCCCGGGCCACACCGTCACCCGCGACGAGCGCTACCGCGGTGTGACGGCGACCGGCACCTTCGACACCGCCCACGAGGTCGTCGTCCGGCGCCGCGTCAACTCCGACGAGGAGGTCGGCTTCCACGTCCTGACCCCGCTCGTGCTGACCGACGGCAAGGTGCTGCTGGTCAACCGCGGCTGGATCCCGGCGGACGCCCCCAGCCAGACCGCGTTCCCGAAGGTGCCCGCGCCGCCCGCCGGGCAGATCACCGTCACCGGCCGGCTGATGCCGGACGAGACGACCGAGGCGAGCGGCATCAAGAACCTCCAGGGGCTGCCGGACCGGCAGATCATGCTGATCGACAGCGCGCGTGAGGCGAAGCGGCTCGGGGCCGAGGTGCTCGGCGGGTACATCGCGCTGACCGCGCCCGAGCCGAAGGGCGACACCCCCGAACCGATCGGCGCCCCCGGCGACGAGGACGCCGCGCTGAACTACGCCTACGCCATCCAGTGGTGGCTGTTCGCCGCGGGCGTCCCGGTGGGCTGGTTCGTGCTGGTGCGGCGTGAGCGCCGGGACCGCGCGGCGGCGGCCGCCGGGGCGCGGCCGCAGGAGACGGCACCGGCCGCGGTGTAACGGCGCCTCGGGCACGGGGTCGTCACTCACCCGGCCGCAGCCCTGGATTGCTCCCCCGCTCCGGCGGGAACCCGCAACCCCGTGCACCCCCGCATCGAGGACTACGCGCTCATCGGCGACGAACAGACCGCCGCTCTCGTCGGCATGGACGGATCCGTCGACTGGCTCTGTCTGCCCCGCTTCGACTCCGCCGCCTGCTTCGCCCGGCTCCTCGGCGACGAGGAGAACGGCCACTGGCGGATCGCCCCCAAGGGCGCGGAGGGTCCCTGCACCCGCCGCGCCTACCGGCCCGACTCCCTGGTCCTGGACACCGAGTGGGAGACCGAGGAGGGCGCCGTCCGGGTCACCGACCTGATGCCGCAGCGCGACCGCGCGCCCGACGTCGTCCGGGTCGTCGAGGGACTGCGCGGCCGGGTCACCGTCCACAGCGAGCTGCGGCTGCGCTTCGACTACGGCTCGGTCGTGCCCTGGATGCGGCGCTCCGACGGCCACCGGGTCGCCGTCGCCGGGCCGGACGCGGTCTGGCTGCGCAGCGAACCCGCCGTCCGGACCTGGGGCCAGGACTTCGCCACCCACTCCGAGTTCACCGTCGGGCCGGGCGAGTCGGTCGCGTTCGTGCTCACCTGGCATCCCTCGCACCATCCCCGCCCGCCGCTGGTCGACCCGCGCGAGGCGCTGCGCGTCAGCGTCGAGGACTGGCAGGCGTGGGCCGCCCGCTGCCGTTACGACGGACCCCACCGGGACGCCGTCGTACGCTCCCTGATCACCCTGAAGGCGCTCACCTACCGGCCCACCGGCGGGATCGTCGCCGCCCCCACCACCTCGCTGCCCGAGGAGCCGGGCGGCGTACGCAACTGGGACTACCGGTACTGCTGGCTGCGCGACTCCACGCTCACCCTGAACGCCCTGCTGGCCGCGGGCTACCAGGAGGAGGCGAGGGACTGGCGGGACTGGCTGCTGCGGGCCGTGGCGGGCGATCCCGCCGACCTCCAGATCATGTACGGGCTGGCGGGCGAGCGGCGGCTGCCCGAGTTCGAACTGCCCTGGCTGGCCGGCCACGCTGGATCCGTGCCCGTACGCATCGGCAACGAGGCCGTGAACCAGCTCCAGTTGGACGTCTACGGCGAGGTGATGGACTCCCTGTCGCTGGCCCGAGGGGCGGGTCTGACGGACAAACCGCACGCCTGGTCGGTGCAGTGCGCGCTGATGGAGTGGCTGGCCGGGAACTGGCGGGAGCCGGACGAGGGGCTGTGGGAGGTGCGCGGCGGCCGCCGGCAGTTCGTGCACTCCAAGGTGATGGTGTGGGTGGCCGCCGACCGGGCCGTGCGCACGCTGGAGGAGTTCCCGGACCTGTCCGGGGACCTGGAGGGGTGGCGGGCGCTGCGCGACGAGGTGCACCGGGAGGTGTGCGAGAAGGGCTTCGACCGGGAACGCAACACCTTCACCCAGTCCTACGGGTCGCTCGAACTCGACGCCTCCCTGCTGCTCATCCCGCGCGCGGGTTTCCTGCCGGCGGACGATCCACGGGTGATCGGCACCATCGAGGCGATCGCCGCCGAGCTGGGCCACCGCGGTCTGGTGCGCCGGTACAGCACGGACGGACGGACCGTCGACGGGCTGCCGGGCGACGAGGGCACCTTCCTCGCCTGTTCGTTCTGGCTCGCCGACGCCCTGCACATGGCCGGCCGGACGAAGGAGGCGCGGGAGCTGTTCGAACGGCTGGTCGGGCTGGCCAACGACGTGGGGCTGCTGCCGGAGGAGTACGACCCGGCCACCGGCCGCCATCTCGGCAACTTCCCGCAGGCGTTCAGCCATATCGGCCTGGTGAACACCGCCCTCGTGCTGTTCGGTGACGAGCGGGCAGGATAGGGGCCATGGATCTTGGACTGAAGGACCGGGTGTACGTCGTCACCGGAGCCACCCGCGGGCTGGGCAACGCCAGTGCGCGCGAGCTGGTCGCGGACGGCGCGCGGGTCGTGCTGAGCGGACGGGACGAGCAGCGGGTGGCCGACGCGGCGGCCGCGCTGGGGCCGAACGCGGTGGGTGTGGCCGTCGACAACGCCGACCCGCTGGCGGCGGAGCGGCTGATCGCCACCGCGCGGGACGCCTTCGGCGGTTTCGACGGGGTGCTGATCAGCGTGGGCGGGCCACCGCCCGGGTTCGTCGCGGACAACACCGACGAGCAGTGGCAGGCGTCGTTCGAGTCGGTGTTCCTCGGCGCGGTGCGGCTGGCGCGGGCGGCCGCGGCCGAGCTGGAGGCGGGCGGGGTCATCGGGTTCGTGCTGTCGGGCTCGGTGCACGAACCGATCCCCGGCCTGACGATCTCCAACGGCCTGCGGCCGGGCCTCGCGGGCTTCGCCAAGTCACTGGCGGACGAGCTGGGCCCGCGCGGCATCCGGGTGGTCGGCCTGCTCCCGGCCCGCATCGACACCGACCGGGTCCGCGAACTGGACGCCCTGTCCGCCGACCCCGAGGCCACCCGGGTCGCCAACGAGTCCCGCATCCCCCTGCGCCGCTACGGCACCCCGGAGGAGTTCGGCCGGACGGCGGCCTTCCTCCTCTCCCCGGCCGCGTCCTACCTGACGGGCCTGATGCTGCCGGTGGACGGCGGGATGCGGCACGGGTTCTGAGGACCGCGCG
This sequence comes from Streptomyces sp. CAI-85, assembly GCF_013363615.1. Taxonomy (NCBI): domain Bacteria; kingdom Bacillati; phylum Actinomycetota; class Actinomycetes; order Kitasatosporales; family Streptomycetaceae; genus Streptomyces; species Streptomyces sp. CAI-85. The sequence goes on from NZ_JAANNX010000078.1 coordinate 15,891, forward strand.
GACTCGGACCTCATACGGTCAGGTGACGCGTTCCGCCTTGTGTTTGGCCGCCTTCAGGCGGACTTCCGCCGGGAGGGCCCGGAGGGCGGCCGAGTTCTTGGCGTGGGTCAGGGGGTGGGTCGTGAGCTGGGTGAGGGCCGTGCCCGGGTCGACGTGGGGTTCGAGCTGGAGGGTGATCCGGGTGGCGGGGGCGTCGTTGCGGCCGGTCAGGCGGACGTGGACGTGGGCCACGCCCTCCAGGTCGGCGGCCTCGCCCGACAGGACGCCCTCCAGGGCGCGGCCGCGCAGCAGGGCGCCCGCGCCGTCGCCGGTGTCCACCAGGACCTCGCCGAGCCGGCGGCGGCGCAGGACCGCCGTGAGCCACCACAGGGCGAGCAGCACCAGCAGCGCGAGGACGGCGATGACCGTGGGCCACCACCAGCCCTCGGTGCGCCAACGGGTGCGTTCGGCGGTGCTGAGCAGCACGTCGTGGGGGCCGTCGTGGATCCACCAGGACGGCGGTGACACACCGAGCCCGACGGCGAGGACCGAGCCGCCGAGGGCGAGCAGCACCAGTCCGACGATGCCCAGCAGGACGCGGTCGACGGTCCTGAGCACGGGCCTCACCCCTTCTTCCCGGGCCGCCGCACCCGCACCGAGAGGGCGAGCGGCCGGGTCAGGCCCAGCCCGCGGATCGCCTCGGTGAGGATGCCGTCCAGGTCGCCGCGTACGTCGTCCAGGTCACGGAAGTGGGACACGGCGCGCACATCGGCCCGGCGGCGGCCGGCCTTCACCCGGACGGACTGCACTCCGGAGACCTCCATGGCGCGGTCGCGCAGGGCGAGGGCGGCGGCGTCGCGGTGGAGTCCTGCGCGGACGTCGGGGTGGGTGCGCCGCATCGGCAGCACGGACCGCAGGCCCGGGGTGACGGCGAGCAGGATCAGCCAGAGGCCGAGGGCGGCCGCGACGCCTGCGCCGACCAGCACCCAGATGTCGTCCAGGGGGCGTTCGGCCAGTTCGCGGGCCAGGCCGCGCCGCCAGGGCATGGCGTCGTGGTCGGCGCGGACCGCGACGACGTCGTAGAGGAAGGCGCCCGCGACCACGAGCAGCGCCGTCGCGACGACGGCCGCCGGGACGCGGCGCGCGGACCAGAACCGGCCGCTCCTGCCGAGGCCGGCGGCGGTGTCCGGTTCCTCCTGCGGGGTGTTCTCGCCCGTGCCGTCGGCCTCGGTGTCCGGTGCCTTGTCCAGGTCCAGGACGGGCGGTGTGCTGTCCGAGCCCCGGGGCTCGCTCATCGCGTCCTCCCGTGTGCCTCGCCGTGGGCCGCCGTCCGGTGCAGCCGTTCGACCTGGACGGCGACCTCGGGGACGTCCATTCCCACCAACGCGCCTACCCGCTCGGCGACATGACGACGCACCTGGCGGCAGCGGGCGCCGATGTCGGTGGGGTAGTCCAGTTCGAGGTGGACGCGGATGTGCGCGGCGCCGACGGTGCCGCCGCTCGCCCCCGGTGCGGGGTGCGGATGGACGACGACGGTGGCATGCGGGCGGTTGGCGCCCGGCGCGGCCGGGCCGACCGCCTCCCGGGCGGCCTGCGCGGCGATCTTCGCGACGACCCGGTCGGCGATCCTGGTCGCGCCGCGGTCACCGGGCGGTACGACGGCGGGGCGCGCGCCGACGGCGTCCGCCCCCTCGCTCACCGCCGTCACCTGCGCCGGTCACGCGTGCGGAAGAAGTCGCCGATCTCCAGGTCCCCCTCGAGGAACCGGCCCACGACGAACCCGATGGCGCCCAGTGCCGCCACCAGCAGGAAGGCTCCGAACCCGCCGAAGTATCCGGCGAAGCCCAGTGCCATGCCGGCGATCATTCCGGCCACGGCCATGCTCATGCTGCGTTCCTCCGCTCGTGGGCCGGGGCGTCACTGGATCCGGGGCTCCGGTTCGTCGTCCTCCTCGTCGGGCAGCTTCACGTCGCTGACCGCGATGTTGACCTCGACCACCTGGAGGCCGGTCATCCGCTCCACGGCCGCGATCACGTTCTCCCGGACGTCGCGGGCCACATCGGAGATGGAGACGCCGTAGTCGACGACGATCTCCAGGTCGAGAGCGGTCTGCACCTCGCCGACCTCGGCCTTCACACCGCGGGTCACCGACTTGCCGCCACCGGGCACCCGGTCCCGTACGGCTCCGAAGGTGCGGCTGATGCCGCTGCCCATGGCGTGGACGCCGAGGACGTCCCGGGCCGCGAGACCCGCGATCTTCTCCACCACGCCGTCGGCGATGGTGGTCCGCCCCCGGGTTCCCGGGTCGCCGCCGCCGCGCCGGGTGGCCGCCTTGCGGGTCGAGACGGTCTCGCCGCCCTCGGTGTTCTGCGTCCGGAGCTGGTCCGCTGACTCAGTCATGGCCGTACGTCCTTAATTCGGTCGTCGTCCCTTCGACCACGGTAAGCGCGGTTGCCGTGGCGCGCCCCGGGGATACGGCAGTCTGGAGGAATGGACGGGTGGACGAGCGCGGTACGCAACCAACTGGGCCTCGGGCGACTGCTGCCGCTGGGCGGTGCCGGGGACGGCGTATGGATCGCGGAGAGCGCGGCGCGGACGGCGCTGCGGGAGGCGGTGCGGGGGCTGCCGGGGGTGCGGCTGGGGGCGCTGCGGATCGCGGCGGTGGATTCTTCGGAGGCGGTCGAGCCGGTCGTACCGGCGCCGCCGAGCGGGCTGCCGCCGGGGCCGTTGCGGATGACGGCGGATTTCGCGGCGGTGGCGAGCGGGCCGCTGCCGCCGGTGGCGGGCCGGGTGCGGGACGCGCTGGCCGAGGCGGCGGCGGAGCGGCTGGGCCTGGTGGTGACGGAGGTGGATCTGCGGGTCACGGCCCTGCTGGACGAGGACCCGGAACCGGAGCCCGCGGCTCCGGTGGAGCCGGTCCCGGCCGGGCCGGCGCCCAGCGGCGCGGAGGCACTGGCCGCCGCGGCGGCGCTGGCGGTGCCCGGCGTGACGGGCCTGACGGGCGTGCTGGGCCGACCGGTCCGGCTGGAGGAACACCCCGCGGAGCCGACGGCCCTGCCGCGCGGCCACGCGCGCGTGGAGATCGCCGTGACGGCGGACCTCCGGGCCCTGGACGTGGCCCGGGAGGTCCGCACGGCCGTGGCCGCGGCCCTGCCGGACCACCCGACGGTGACGGTCCTGGTGACAGCCGTCGGCTAGCCCAGCGGGGTTCCGCACCCGGGACGGACGCCACGGGCCGTGGGCCGACCTGGCGGAGACCGGCGGGGTTCCGTACCCGGGACGGGCGCCACGGCCGGACGAAGCCGGAACCGAGGCCGGCCGAGATCCGGCCGCGGCCGGACCGGGCCAGGGGCTGCGGCCGGCCGAAGTCGGCGGCTGTAGCCCGGCGCCGCATGGAACCGCGGCCGGGCGGGGCCTACTCTCCCAGGCCCGCCAGGTCGCGCAGGCGGCGGCCCTGGGCGGCGCGTTCGGCGGTGCGCTGGGCGTCGTAGTCGCGGGCGGACGCGCCGCGCAGGAGGGTCTTGGTCTCGATGACCGCGTCGCGCGGGGCGGCCAGGATCGCGGCGGCCAGGTCCGCGGTCGCGGCGTCGAGGTCCTTCGCCGGTACGGCGACGTTGGCGAGGCCGGACTGGACCGCCTCCTCGGCGCCGACGAACCGCCCGGTCAGGCAGATCTCGACCGCGCGGCCGTAGCCGACGAGCGAGACGAGGGGGTGCGTGCCGGTGAGGTCGGGGACCAGTCCGAGGCTGGTCTCGCGCATGGCGAACTGCACGTCCTCGGCGACGACACGGATGTCGCAGGCGAGAGCGAGCTGGAAGCCCGCGCCGATGGCGTACCCCTGGACGGCGGCGATGGACACGACGTCGCTACGTCGCCACCAGGTGAAGCCCTCCTGGAACCCGGCGATGGCGGCGTCGAGTTCGGCGTCGCCGCTGCGCGCGAGGTCGATGAAGGACGGTTCGCCCTCGATCCCCTCGGGCGTGAACATCTGCCGGTCGAGGCCCGCGGAGAAGGACACGCCCTCACCGCGCAGCACGACCACCCGGACGGAGCCCGGCAGCAACTGCCCGGCCTCGGCCAGCGCCCGCCACATCGCGGGGCTCTGCGCGTTGCGCTTGGCCGGGTTGGTCAGCGTCACCGTGGCGAGCGCGTCGTCGACGGTGAGCCGTACGCCGTCCTTGTCGAGCAGGGGAACGAGTTCCTGGGCGGGCGTGGCCATGGGAAGCCTCCGATGGGTGCGGTCAGTCAGCGGTCATGCCAGATGAACAGCTAAGTGACTGCACAGTAACCACCCGGTCGGTCGGTCGATCGACCGGGTGGCCACCGTCGAAGGCGAGGGGCCGCCCGGATCAGGACGAGGCGGCCTTCTTGCCCCGGGTCGCTCCGCCACGCCCACGGAGCGTGACGCCCGATTCGCTGAGCATCCGGTGTACGAAGCCATACGAGCGGCCGGTCTCTTCGGCCAGCGCCCGGATGCTCGCACCGGAGTCGTACTTCTTCTTCAGGTCTGCCGCGAGCTTGTCGCGCGCGGCGCCGGTCACCCGGCTGCCCTTCTTCAGAGTCTCGGCCACCCGTGCCTCCTCATGGGAAGTGCGCTCTGGTCTCCTCATGATCACCCCTCCGGGGCGCGATGGCCACCCATTCGGCAAGGTCCGTGCGACAGGCTTTTGACGACAGGAGCGCGTCCCCACAAGCGGAATCCCTGATTCCATCGGGTGGCGTTCGTACGGCCGAACGGGTTGCTCCGCGAAACAGCAGGTCAGAGACGCGCGACGGCCGACCCCTTGTCGACAAAGGGATCGGCCGCGAAATCGATGTAGGACACACCTCGATACGAGGAGATCTCACACAGATGGTGGATCACCGGTAGGCCGAATGATCCATACGCCGTGGATCACTCGTTCGGTCACGCCAGGGCGACGAGATCCGCGTAGTCGGAGCCCCACAGGTCCTCGACGCCGTCGGGGAGCAGGATGATCCGCTCGGGCTGGAGCGCCTCCACGGCGCCCTCGTCGTGGGTGACGAGGACCACCGCGCCCTTGTAGGTGCGCAGCGCGCCGAGGATCTCCTCGCGGCTGGCGGGGTCGAGGTTGTTGGTGGGCTCGT
>NZ_JAANNX010000189.1:0-1287 GCF_013363615.1 Streptomyces sp. CAI-85
CTCCCACGCCTCGCGCTGGGTCTCGTAGCCCTCGAGCCAGTCGTTGGTCTCGGGGTCGAAGCCCTCGGGGTAGATGTAGTTGCCCTGGTCGTCGTAGGACGCGGCCATGCCGTACAGGGTCGGGTCGAACTCGACCGTGGCCGGGTCGGCACCGAAGGCCTCGTTGGCCTGCTTCAGCGAGAGGCTGATGCGGCGACGCTCGAGGTCGATGTCGATGACCTTGACGAAGATCTCGTCGTTGACCTGGACGACCTGCTCCGGGATCTCCACGTGGCGCTCGGCCAGCTCGGAGATGTGGACCAGACCCTCGATGCCCTCGTCCACGCGGACGAACGCACCGAACGGAACCAGCTTCGTGACCTTGCCGGGCACGACCTGGCCGATCTGGTGGGTGCGGGCGAACTGCTGCCACGGGTCTTCCTGGGTCGCCTTCAGCGACAGGGAGACACGCTCGCGGTCCATGTCGACGTCGAGGACCTCGACCGTGACCTCCTGGCCGACCTCGACGACCTCGGAGGGGTGGTCGATGTGCTTCCAGGACAGCTCGGAGACGTGGACCAGACCGTCGACGCCACCCAGGTCCACGAAGGCACCGAAGTTGACGATCGAGGAGACCACACCGGAGCGGACCTGACCCTTCTGGAGGGTCGTGAGGAACGTCTGGCGGACCTCGGACTGGGTCTGCTCCAGCCAGGCACGGCGGGACAGGACCACGTTGTTGCGGTTCTTGTCCAGCTCGATGATCTTCGCCTCGAGCTCCTTGCCCACGTAGGGCTGGAGGTCGCGGACGCGGCGCATCTCGACGAGAGACGCGGGCAGGAAGCCGCGGAGGCCGATGTCGAGGATGAGACCACCCTTGACGACCTCGATGACGGTACCGGTGACGATGCCGTCCTCTTCCTTGATCTTCTCGATGGTGCCCCAGGCACGCTCGTACTGGGCGCGCTTCTTCGAGAGGATCAGGCGGCCTTCCTTGTCCTCCTTCTGGAGGACGAGGGCCTCGATCTCGTCGCCGACGGCGACGACCTCGTTGGGGTCGACGTCGTGCTTGATCGAGAGCTCACGGCTCGGGATGACACCTTCGGTCTTGTAACCGATGTCGAGCAGGACCTCGTCCCGGTCGACCTTCACGATGACGCCGTCGACGATGTCGCCGTCGTTGAAGTACTTGATCGTCTCGTCGATCGCGGCGAGGAAGGCTTCCTCGTTACCGATGTCGTTGACCGCAACCTGCGGGGTGGTGGCGGTGGTCTCGGTGCTGCTCGTCATGTGGGAAAGGGCTCCGGT
>NZ_JAANNX010000190.1:0-1276 GCF_013363615.1 Streptomyces sp. CAI-85
CGGTCCAGGTACGGCGTGATGCCGCCCAGGTGGAAGGGCCAGCCCGCACCGGTGATCAGGCACAGGTCGATGTCCTGGGCCTCGGCGACGACGCCCTCGTCGAGCATGAGCCCGATCTCCTGCGCCACCGCGTCCAGCACCCGGGCCCGCACCTGCTCCTCGGTCAGGACGTCGTCGCCCTGCTTGAGGAGCGCGGCGACCTCGGGGTCCAGCTCCGGCTTGCCGCTGTCGTAGACGTAGAAGCCGCGCTTGCCCGCCTTGACGACCGCCGCGAGGTTCGCGGAGACCGTGAAGCGGTCCGGGAACGCGCGGTTGAGCGTCTCGGAGACATGCAGACCGATCGCGGGCCCGACCAGCTCCAGCAGCACCAGCGGGGACATCGGCAGGCCGAGCGGCTCCACCGCCTTCTCCGCGACCTCGACCGGGGTGCCCTCGTCGATGACGTTCTGCACCTCGCCCATGAAGCGGGTCAGGATGCGGTTCACGACGAACGCCGGGGCGTCCTTGACCAGAACGGCCGTCTTCTTCAGCTTCTTGGCGACGGCGAACGCCGTGGCCAGCGAGGCGTCGTCGGTCTTCTCGCCGCGCACGATCTCCAGCAGCGGCAGGATCGCGACCGGGTTGAAGAAGTGGAAGCCCACGACCCGCTCGGGGTTCTTCAGCTTCGACGCCATCTCGGACACCGACAGCGAGGAGGTGTTGGTGGCGAGGATCGCGTGCGCCGGGGCGACCGCCTCGACCTCCGCGAACACCTGCTGCTTGACACCGATCTCCTCGAACACGGCCTCGATGATGAAGTCCGCGTCCGCGAAGCCCTCGGCCTTGTCCAGCACACCGGAGACCAGGGCCTTGAGGCGGTTGGCCTTGTCCTGGTTGATCCGGCCCTTGCCGAGCAGCTTCTCGATCTCGGCGTGGACATAGCCCACACCCTTGTCCACGCGCTCCTGGTCGATGTCGGTCAGTACGACCGGCACCTCGAGGCGGCGCAGGAACAGCAGGGCGAGCTGAGAGGCCATCAGACCGGCGCCGACGACACCGACCTTGGTGACCGGACGGGCCAGGCTCTTGTCCGGGGCCCCGGCCGGGCGCTTGCCGCGCTTCTGCACCAGGTTGAACGCGTAGATGCCGGCGCGCAGTTCACCACCCATGATCAGGTCGGCGAGCGCGATGTCCTCGGCGTCGTAGCCCTGCTGGAGGTCGCCGTTCTTGGCGGCGGCGATGATGTCCAGCGCGCGGTAGGCGGCCGGGGCCGCGCCGTGCACCTTGGAGTCGGCGA
>NZ_JAANNX010000191.1:0-1254 GCF_013363615.1 Streptomyces sp. CAI-85
AGGAGGATCCATCAGCGCCGAGCCCCGCATCAACGACCGGATTCGCGTTCCCGAGGTGCGACTTGTCGGTCCCAGTGGCGAGCAGGTGGGCATCGTCCCCCTGGCCAAGGCACTGGAGCTTGCCCAGGAGTACGACCTGGACCTGGTCGAGGTCGCGGCGAACGCCCGTCCGCCGGTCTGCAAGCTCATGGACTACGGGAAGTTCAAGTACGAGTCGGCCATGAAGGCCCGTGAGGCGCGCAAGAACCAGGCGCACACGGTCATCAAGGAGATGAAGCTCCGGCCGAAGATCGACCCGCACGACTATGACACCAAGAAGGGTCATGTCGTCCGGTTCCTCAAGCAGGGCGACAAGGTCAAGATCACGATCATGTTCCGCGGTCGTGAGCAGTCCCGTCCCGAACTGGGCTACCGACTGCTCCAGCGTCTCGCGGAGGACGTCCAGGACCTCGGGTTCGTCGAGTCGAACCCGAAGCAGGACGGCCGGAACATGATCATGGTTCTCGGTCCGCACAAGAAGAAGACCGAGGCGATGGCCGAGGCCCGCCAGGCGCAGGAGGCCCGCAAGGCCGAGGCGAAGGCCAACCCCGGCCGCTCGCAGAACGCCGCGGACGCCGACGCCGTGAACGCCGAGACGGCGACCGAGGTCGACGCCGAGGCGTGATCCGCCGGGGGCGCGAGCCCCCGAAGGACGCAACCCATACAAGAGCGACGCTCCACCCCGTGCCCGGTTTCACGACCGGGCACCGGAGCGCCACCGACGAGGAGAGAACGGCGCTATGCCGAAGAACAAGTCGCACAGCGGTGCCAGCAAGCGCTTCAAGATCACCGGCTCCGGCAAGGTGCTCCGCGAGCGCGCCGGCAAGCGCCACCTGCTCGAGCACAAGTCGTCCCGCGTGACGCGTCGCCTCACCGGCAACGCCGAGATGGCCCCGGGCGACGCCGCGAAGATCAAGAAGCTTCTCGGCAAGTGACGTGCCCGGCGCTCGCCACGAGCGCCGCACGTCGGAACCGGGACCCAATCGATTCCGGGCCGTGTGAGTCCAACCACGGCCCCGCTACAAGGAGTTAAAAAGTGGCACGCGTCAAGCGGGCAGTCAACGCCCACAAGAAGCGCCGGGCGATCCTCGAGGCGGCCTCCGGCTACCGCGGTCAGCGTTCGCGCCTGTACCGCAAGGCCAAGGAGCAGGTCACCCACTCGCTGGTCTACAACTACAACGACCGCAAGAAGCGCAAGGGCGACTTCCGTCAGCT
>NZ_JAANNX010000020.1:0-113998 GCF_013363615.1 Streptomyces sp. CAI-85
AGGTGCAGGGCCGCGGTGAGCTGGCGCTGGCCATCCTGGTCGAGCAGATGCGCCGTGAGGGCTTCGAGCTGACCATCGGCAAGCCCCAGGTCGTCACCAAGGACGTCGACGGCAAGACGTACGAGCCCGTCGAGCGCATGACGATCGACGTGCCCGAGGAGCACATGGGCGCGGTCACGCAGCTCATGGGCGTCCGCAAGGGCCGGATGGACAACATGTCGAACCACGGCTCCGGCTGGGTCCGTATGGAGTTCGTGGTGCCCTCCCGCGGTCTGATCGGCTTCCGGACGGAGTTCCTGACCCAGACCCGCGGCACGGGCATCGGGCACTCGATCCACGAGGGCTTCGAGCCCTGGTTCGGCACCCTCCAGACCCGTAACAACGGCTCCCTGGTCGCCGACCGCTCCGGTGCCGTCACCGCGTTCGCGATGACCAACCTCCAGGAGCGCGGTGTGCTGTTCACCGACCCCGGCACCGAGGTGTACGAGGGCATGATCGTCGGCGAGAACTCGCGCTCCGACGACATGGACGTGAACATCACCAAGGAGAAGAAGCTCACGAACATGCGGTCGTCCTCGGCCGACTCGTTCGAGGCGATCGTGCCGCCGCGCAAGCTCTCCCTGGAGCAGTCCCTGGAGTTCTGCCGGGACGACGAGTGCGTCGAGGTGACCCCGGAGGCCGTGCGCATCCGCAAGGTCGTCCTGGACCAGCGTGACCGCGCCCGCACCGCGAGCCGCGCCAAGCACGCCTGATGCGCGGGTAGTTCACCGACGCGGCGCATCGCCGAAGCCCGGGTGTCCCCATGGTGGGGGTGCCCGGGCTTTTCGCAACCCATTTTGTCGCGCGAACTGTCCGTATTGCGGAGATCGCCAACCGATACCCATGTAACACGTCCGTTTCGCGCCTTCTCGCGGCAGAGTGTTTGTCCGCTTTTTGGAAGATCTAAGCGGCGGCTGTGACTGAATTGAGATTTAAAGACGGTGGTCGGCGCCTGGCCCATGCCAGATAGTTAGCCGCGTGGCGCTCGGGTCAACGGGTCTCGCGCTGTGGGGGCGGCGCCGACTCATGAGCACCAGGGGGTGTCTGACCCTCCGTCAAGGCTGACGGGGGACAGGCGTGCGCCCCCTCCTGTTGGTGAACGCGGAGTCACGAAGAGGAGTCCCATGCCGTCCCTGCATTCGATACCAGACCCGTCCGTCCCTGTTCGCGGCGTCTGTCACTGAGTTCGACTCCGGCCGCCCCGTGCGGTCGTTCGGCTACGCGCGTCCGGCTGTGGGTTCTCAGCCGCTTCCGGCCGTGATCTGACGTCCCGTCGTGCCAACCGGTCAGCGATCGCGCCTTCGTGCGCAGGTCGCCGTTCGGCGCACCCACACTTGTGAAATGGGCGAACTGTGACAAGTCCTACCGACATCGAGGGCGGCGGCACCCCGCTCCTCGTCGACGGCGATCCGGCGCCGGCGACCGGGCCCGACGCCAAGGTGCCCGTCGGCCGGTCTCCGGGCCAGCTGATGTGGCTCCGCTTCAAGCGCGACCGCGCGGGCGTGATCTCGGCCTACGTCGTCGTGTTCTTCTTCCTGATCGGACTGCTCGCCCCGCTGATCGCCAAGCTCTACGGAAAGAATCCGTACACCGTCTACGCGGACGAACGGCCGGAGCTGTTCGACAGCGCGGGCGTGCCGGTGCAGCCCAACGGCGGTATCAGCGGCGAGTTCTGGTTCGGCCTCGAACCGGGCAACGGCTACGACGTCTTCACCAAGCTGCTCTACGGCATCCGCAACTCGCTCGGCATCTCCCTGGCCGTCACCGTCGCCACCGTGCTCACCGGCATCGTCCTCGGGGTCGCGGCCGGCTACCTCGGCGGCCGGACGGACTTCCTGATCAGCCGGCTCATCGACTTCCTGCTGGCCATCCCCTCCCAGCTGTTCTTCATCGCGAGCATGCCGGTCGCGGTCTCCCTGTTCGTCAGCCCACGCGACGAGACACCGGTCTACGTCCGTGTCGTCGCGCTGATCGGGGTGATGTGGTTCCTCGGCTGGATGAGCCTGGCCCGCATCCTGCGCGGCACCGCCCTCGCCCTGCGCGAGCGGGAGTTCATCGAGGCGGCCAAGGTGAGCGGGGCGCCACCGGGCCGGATCATCCGCCGGGAGATCCTCCCGAACGTGGTCACCCCGATCCTGGTGCAGGCCACGTACATGCTGCCGAACTTCGTGACCGCCGAGGCCGGTCTGTCCTTCCTCGGGGTCGGTCTGGTCGAACCGACGCCGGACTGGGGCCAGATGTTCTCCAAGGCGGCGACCGAACTCGTGATGCAGAACGACATCACGTACATGTTCTTCCCCGGCGTCTCGATGATCATCTTCATCGTGGCGTTCAACCTGCTCGGGGACTCGGTCAGGGACGCCTTCGACCCCAAGACGGCGCGCTGACCCGCACATCACGCACTGCTGAACCGACAGAGATGGGTGGGAAACGAGTGATGGGTAAGGACGGACGCCGCGCGTACGCCGCGCTCTCCCTCTTCGCGGCCGGAGCGCTGGTGCTCTCCGGATGCAGCGAGGGAGGCAGCAAGGAAGGAAGCAACAAGGACGACAAGGACAACGCCGCACGGCAGCAGTCGTCGATCGACTTCGGTGACGCCAAGGCGTCGACCGGCCCGGCCGCCGAGGTCCCCGGCGCCAAGCCGGGCGGCACGATCACGGTGCCACAGCGGGACAGCTTCGCGCACCTCGACCCCGCGCAGATCTACGTCTCGGACGAGATGGCCCTGTCGCAGGTCATCCACAGAGGTCTGACCGGGTACAAGGCGACCAGCGACGACGGCAAGAAGCACGAGGTCGTCGGTGACCTGGCCACCGACAGCGGCACCACCACCGACGGCGGCAGGACCTGGAAGTACACGCTGAAGGACGGGGTCAAGTGGGCCGACGGCTCCGCGATCACCGCCACCGACGTGCGCCACACCTTCGAGCGCCTCTTCGCTCCCTTCATCTCCAACGGCCCGACCTTCATCCAGCAGTGGCTGGCCGACACACCGGGCACCGAGTACCGCAACCTGCTCAAGGACGGTCCGTACAACGGCAAGCACCTGCCGGACTCCGTCCTGGAGACGCCGGACGCGAAGACGATCGTCTTCAAGTTCAAGAAGGCCAAGCCCGACCTGCCGTACGCGCTGGCCATGGCCGGCTACTCGATCGTCTCCGAGAAGAACGACACCAAGGAGAAGTACGACAAGTCCCCGATGACGGCGGGCCCGTACAAGATCAAGGAGTTCAAGTCCGGCAAGTCGATGGTCCTGGTGAAGAACACCAACTGGGACCCGAACACCGACCCGATCCGGCACCAGTACGTCGACCAGTTCAACTTCGCCTTCAACAAGCAGTTCGAGGACTCCACCAAGGCCATCCTCGACGACTCCGGTGTCAATGCCAGCTCGGTCAGCTTCTCCAACGAGGTGGACGCCGGAAACCTCTCCAAGGTCCTCGCCGACGGCTCGCTGAAGTCCCGCACGATCTCCGGCTACCAGCCCTACGTCGGCCAGATCGACATCAATCTGTCGCACCCGGAGATGCAGAACAAGACGGTCCGCGAGGCCATCGCCTACGCGCTGCCGATCACCCCGTTCGTGCGCGCCTACGGCGGCGCCGCGGCCCGCGAGGTCGCCGGCGGTCTGATCAGCCCGACCGTCTCCGGCTACAACCCGAACTTCGACCCCTTCGGCAAGAAGAAGAAGCCCGCCGGTGACCCGGCCAAGGCGAAGGAACTGCTGGAGAAGGCCGGCAAGGTGGGCCTGAAGCTGACCTTCGGCTACATCAACACGCCCGAGGGCCAGCAGTACTCCACCGCCATGGCGGCGGGCCTGGAGAAGGCCGGCTTCGACGTCCAGCGCCAGGAGATCCCGGCCGAGACGTACTACGACCAGATCGGCAAGGTCGAGAACAACTTCGACATCTACCACACCGCGTGGGGCGCCGACTGGCCGAGCGCCTCGACCGTCATCCCGCCGCTGTACGACGGCCGCCAGATCCAGGACGGCGCGGCCAACTACTCGCACATCAACGACGAGAAGGTGAACGCGGACATCGACAAGGCGGCCACCATCACCGACCCGGTGAAGGCCGCGGAAGCCTGGAACGCGATCAACGAGTACATCGTGAAGGAGGTCGTCTCCAACATCCCGACGGCCTACTACAAGCAGACCCAGATCGCCGGCTCCAAGATCGGCGGCCTCGTGTACGACGACGTCATCGGCGGCGTCGACCCGCGCAGGCTGTTCGTGAAGTAACCCCTTCCCGAGCACGGTGCCCGGTGTGTCCCGTCCCACTCGCGCGGCGGGGCGCACCGGGCGGCCGTACGGCCTTCGAGTCCGAAAGCTGCCCTTGAGATGCTGCGCTTCCTCCTTCGCCGGACCCTCGGATCGATCGTGATCCTGGTCCTGCTGACCGTCGTCGCCTTCCTGCTCTTCTTCGGCATGCCGCGCGATCCGGCACTGCTGATGTGCGGCAAGACGTGCACGCCCGACGCGCTGGAGAACATCCACCGCACCCTCGGCATCGACAAGTCGGTCCCCGAGCAGTTCTGGATCTTCCTCCAGGGGCTGGTCATGGGACGGGACGATTTCGCCCAGGGACCCTGCCCCGCCCCCTGCTTCGGCTACTCGTACCACACCAACGAGCAGGTCTGGTCGACCCTGATGGACCGGCTGCCGCTCACGGTCTCGCTCGCCCTCGGTGCGACCGTCGTCTTCCTCTTCGTCGGCCTCGGCACCGGCATGCTGGCCGCCTGGCGGCGCGGGACGCTGGTCGACAAGTCCTTCACCGCGGGCTCGATGGTGCTCAGCTCGATGCAGATCTACTTCCTGGGCCCGCTCGCCCTCGCCGTGCTGGTCTACCAGACGCATCTGTTCGACGAACCCCGGTACACCGAGGTGACCGAGGATCCGCTCGCCTGGTTCACCGGACTGATCATCCCCTGGGTGGTGCTCTCCACGATCTTCGCGGCGCAGTACACCCGTATGGCGCGCTCCTCGATGATCGAACAGCTCCAGGAGGAGCACATCCGTACCGCCCGCGCCAAGGGCATGAGCCGTCGGTACGTCTTCTTCCGGTACGCCTGGCGCGGCTCCCTCATCCCGATCGTCACCATCCTCGGCATCGACCTCAGCTCGATGCTCGGCGGCGCGATCATCACCGAGTACACCTTCGGACTGCCCGGCCTCGGGCATCTGGCGGTGGAGTCGGTGCAGTTCAGCGATCTGCCGCTGCTGCTGGGCGTGATGCTGTTCGCGGCCGCGGTGATCCTGCTGTGCAACATCGTCGTCGACGCCGCCTACGCCTTCATCGACCCGCGCGTACGGCTGTCCTGACCCGCTGTGAGGAGCACTGTCGTGACCACTGTGACCAAGGAGGCCGGGGCGCCCGCACCGGCCGGCGCGGGCGCGTTCCTCTCGGTGCGGGACCTGCACGTCAGTTTCCGCACCGAGGACGGTGTCGTCCGGGCCGTCGACGGGCTCTCCTTCGACCTCGAACGGGGCCGGACCCTCGGCATCGTCGGCGAGTCGGGTTCCGGGAAGTCCGTGACCAACCTGACCGTCCTGGGGCTGCACAACCCGATGTTCACCACCGTCGAGGGGGAGATCCTGCTGGAGGGGCAGGAGCTGACCACGGCCCGCGAGTCGGAGCTGGAGCGGATCCGCGGCAACAAGGTCGCCATGATCTTCCAGGACCCGCTGACCGCGCTCTCCCCGTACTACACGGTGGGCCGGCAGATCGCCGAGCCCTACATGAAGCACCGGGGCGCGTCCAAACGGGCGGCCTGGGAGCGGACGGTGGAGATGCTCGGCAAGGTCGGCATCCCGAATCCCAAGGAACGGGCGAAGGACTATCCGCACCAGTTCTCCGGCGGGATGCGCCAGCGCGCGATGATCGCGATGGCGCTGGTCTGCGATCCCGACCTGCTGATCGCCGACGAGCCGACCACCGCGCTCGACGTGACCGTGCAGGCGCAGATCCTGGACCTGCTCAAGGACCTCCAGCGGGACACCGGTTCGGCGATCATCTTCATCACGCACGACCTTGGCGTGATCGCCGACATGGCCGACGACATCATGGTGATGTACGCGGGCAGCGCCATCGAGCGCGGCACGGTGGACGAGGTGCTGCGCTCGCCCCGGCATCCGTACACCTGGGGCCTGTTGAACTCGATGCCCCGGCTGGACTCGGACCTGAGCACCCCGCTGGCGCCCATCCCCGGCGCCCCGCCGTCCCTGCTGAACCCGCCGCCGGGCTGCCGCTTCCATCCGCGCTGCACCTTCCAGGACCGGGTCGGCGGCGGTCGCTGCGTCACCGAACGCCCGCTGCTGGCACCGGACCGTTCCTCGGCCTGCCATCTGGCGGCGGACCAGAAACGGACCATCTTCGCCGACGAGATCAAGCCCCGGTTGGGATAGCACCCGGTCGTGATGGAGCACCGGTCGTGATGGAGCCACGGCCGGGGACACAGCCCGCCGGCTCTGAGGAGGAGCACGTGACGAAAGAGGAACTTGTCCTTCCCGCTCCCCGGGCGGCCGAGGCCGTCGACGGGGAGCCGCTGTTGGTCGTGGAGGGGCTCACCAAGCACTTCCCGGTCAAGGGCGGCTTCCCGATCCGGCGCACGGTCGGCCAGGTGCAGGCGGTGGACGGCATCGACCTGACCGTGGGGGTCGGGGAGAGCTTCGGGCTGGTGGGGGAATCGGGCTGCGGCAAGTCGACGACGGGCCGTCTGATCACCCGGCTCCTGGAGCCCACCGGCGGACGGATCGCCTACCGGGGGCGGGACATCAGTCACGCCACGCGCAAGCAGCTCGCGCCGATGCGGTCCGAGATCCAGATGATCTTCCAGGATCCCTACTCCTCGCTGAACCCCCGGCAGACGGTCGGCAAGATCATCTCCGGTCCGATGGAGATCAACGGTCTCGATCCGGCGGGCGGCCGCGAGAAACGCGTACGCGAGCTGCTGGAGATCGTGGGTCTCAACCCCGAGCACTACAACCGCTTCCCCCACGAGTTCTCCGGCGGCCAGCGCCAGCGCATCGGTGTCGCCCGCGCCCTGGCCCTGGAACCCAAGCTCATCGTGGCCGACGAGCCCGTCTCCGCGCTCGACGTCTCCATCCAGGCCCAGGTCGTCAACCTGCTCCAGCAGGTGCAGCGCGACCTCGGCATCGCCTTCCTGTTCATCGCCCACGACCTGGCCGTCGTACGGCACTTCTCGCAGCGCGTCGCGGTCATGTACCTCGGCAAGATCATCGAGGTGGGCGACCGGGACTCCATCTACACCCGCCCCCGGCACCCCTACACCCACGCCCTGCTGTCCGCGGTCCCCGAGGTGTCCGTCACCGAGGGCGCGGCGCCGCAGCGGGAGCGGATCCGGCTGGCCGGGGACGTGCCCTCGCCCATCTCCCCGCCGTCCGGCTGCCGGTTCCGCACCCGGTGCTGGAAGGCACAGGACAAGTGCCGCACCGAGGAACCGCCGTTGGTCCGTATCGCCGGCAACCACGAGGGGCATCTGACGGCCTGCCACTTCCCGGAGGAGCCGACGATCGAGGCCCGGGACGAGGACATCGTGCTGGACCCGGCACTGGCGGCGCTGGAGGAGGGGCAGGGGGAGCCGTAGCCCCGGGGCCGGTTGCCGGCACGGCACAGGGCGACACGGAGAGGCCGTTCTCGTGCTTCGCGACGTCGACATCCCGAAGCGCCGACAACGGCCGCCCCCACCGCCCCGACGAGCACCGCGGATCACCGGGGCGGGTGACGGGCGAGCACAATGCCGAACTCAGAACACGACGAGCTCGTGACCCGGTTCGAGCGAAGGATCTCTGCACAGAACCTTCTGCTGCAGTTCCCGGAGAGCGGCGCCCGGTTCGTCTCCCAGTTGGTCGATCAGGCGACGGCGCATCAGGTCGAAGCAGCCCAGGGCCTCGGTCTGACGCCCGCTCCGGTACAGCGCGAGCATGAGCATCTCGGCGATGGCCTCGTCGAACGGGTGGTCCGCAGCGAGTCGATGGAGCACGGGGACGTTCTCCATGTGGTGGCCCAGCCGCAAGTCGATCCTGAGCCGACCGATCACATTCGCAAGCCGCTCCTGTTCCAGCGAGATCCGTGCCGCGGCCGCCCAGGGGGAACCGAGGTCCGACAGCGGGATGCCGCTCCAGAGTTCGAGCGCACTGTCGTACAGAGCGACTGCGGCGACGGGATCCCCCTCGCGTGCCGCGTTCCGCGCCTGGCAGACGAGGCGTCGAGACCGGTGCAGGTCGATGCAGCCGGGATCGACCATGAGGACGTAGCCGCCCGCCCGCCGGATCACGGGACACGGTGCGTCCAGCCGGCGTTCCGCGAAGGCACGACGCAACCGGGTGGCACAGGTGTAGAGGGCGTCACGAGGACGCTGGGGCGGGTCGTCCCCCCAGACCTGTTCCACAGCCGCGTCGTCCGCGACGAAACTGTTCGGACGCCATGCCAGGGCGGCCAGGAACCGTCGGACCCGCTCCGGCATCACGGATGTCTCCTCCCCGGGCCCGCACAGCCCCACCGGACCCAGAATGCGTATCTCCACCGCTTCTCCTACCGTCGGTCGAATGGTGCCGGTAGGACTGTGGCAGCCCGATGCAGGAACGCTGCATGGAATCTGCATGGGTGGTGGGACCGGCAGCGAGCGGCGCGCTGTGGTCATCGCGTTCCTGTCAGGGAACCTCCTGCGGCGAGTAGCCGGCCGCCTGGGCCCGGAAGAGCTTCGCGTAGACGCCCTCGCGGCTCATCAGTTCTTCGTGCGACCCCGATTCCGTCACTATCCCCTGTGCCAGCACGACAATGTGGTCCGCAGTTCGAACAGTGCCCAGTCGGTGAGATATCACCAGGCTGGTGCGCCCTTCTCGGAGCGCTTTCAGCGCCGAGTGCAGCTCGTACTCGGCCTCCGGATCGAGTCCTGAGGTCGGCTCGTCGAGGATCAGGAAGTCACGGTCACTGCGCAGGAACACACGAGCCAGGGCCACACGCTGCCATTCTCCTCCGGAGAGGAGCACTCCGGAATCCTCGAGTCCTTTCTCGGACTCCAGATAGAAGGTTCTCGAGAGCAATGTGTCGTAGCCGCGAGGAAGACCGGAGATCTTCTTGTGGATTCCAGCGTGTTCGGCTGCGTCGTGGAGGCGCGCAATGTCGCCCAGCGCGCTCAGATCACCCAGTGCGATGTTTTCGCCGGCGGTCATGTCGTAGTGCATGAAGTCCTGGAACACGGCGCCCATTCTGCTGCGCAGCTCGTCCACGTCGAAGTGCCTCAGGTCGACACCGTCCCAGAGGATGCGGCCGCGCGTGGGATCGTAGAACCTGCACAGGAGCTTGACGAGCGTGGACTTGCCGGCCCCGTTCAGACCGACGATCGCGACGGAACGTCCCGCCTCGATGCTCAGGTTCACTCCACGCAGCACCCAGTCGGCGTCCTCCGCATACCGGAACCAGACGTCATGCAGCTCGATCCTGCCGGTCAACGGGGCGATCGCCCGGGGCGCCACGTCGACCACCAGATCCGGCTCGGCACGGGTGACGGCCTCGTAGTGGCCGAACATCACCAGCGCCTCGTGTGCCACGGCAGTCTGCGCGGCGAACTGTGCCAACCCGGACTGTACGGCCGCGATCGCGGCGACCAGCATGGTGATGTCCCCGAGCGTCAGCCGTCCCGAGTCCACCGCACGCACAGCCCACAGCAGCCCGGCTCCAGCCACCAGCGCCGCCATCAGTCCCAGCCCGGCCTGAACGCGGAACGTGTGCCGATCCATCTTCTGCCGCGCGGAGTTGATGAGCCGTTTGTCGTCGAGCATCCGGTTGCGCAGGAAGCGCCCCAGCGAGTGGAGGCGGATCTCCTTGGCCGCATCGACGTTGGAGAGCAGCTGGTTGTAGAAGAGTTCCCGCCGCTCGGTGGGGCTGATGCCCCACATCATCGCGGCTCGCTTTCGCGCCAGGAGCACCTCGGCGAAGATGACGGGAAACCCGAAGACGACGACGAAGACGGACAACTCCGGTGACACGACCGACAGGGAACCGACGAAGGCCGCCATGGTGACCACCGACCTGGATGCCCCGACGAATCCGTCGACCACCTGCAACGGCGCTCTTCCACCGGCCTGTTTGGCAAGGCTCAGACGATCCAGAAAGGCGGGGTTCTCGAAGGGGCCGAGCCCGATGATCCGCCCCACGGCCTCGAAGAGCCGGGTCTGGGCATGGAGCCCGACCTGCCTTTCCAGGCAGCCGCGCACATAGGACGCGGCATGCGGCAGAATGCCGGCGATCAGGCCTCCGACCGCCAGTGCCGCTGCCGGTGCGACGGCCTGCTCCGGGGAGCTTCCCGCCGACAGTTCGTCGAGTGTCAGTTTGGTGAGCCACGCCATGGCGACCGGCAACAAGGCAGCGACGACGGCCGTGGCGATGTGGACGCACAGCAGCCGTGGTGCGGCCGAGACGCTGAGGCGGGCCGCACTGCCGATCTTTCGGACGGCCGGGCTCGCTCTCCTGATCGCCGTCTTCATGGGAACAGCTCCATACCTGTGTCAGCTCGAACGGGTGTATTGCGGAGAGAAGAACTGGCTCATCTCGTCCAGCCAGAGCATTCCGGCGCCGAAGAGCGCGGCGGGCGCGGCGACGATCAGATTGATGGCCACCGGACCGGAGTGGCTGTGAGGTGCCATCAGGAGGCCGGCGGCCGCCACTGCCAAGAGGATCGCGTTCCGGATCAGGTGGATCGCGGAGACCTGGGCATCGGAACTGCCTGCGCAGGCGCAGGACGTTGCTGTTCCCGAGGTGAGCACGCGAGCCAGGTGGACGGTGAACCCGGTGAGCAGAACGAGCGAGGCGGCGAAGCCGAGACGTGGTGCCGTGAAAAGGGCGACGACGATGGCCGCCTCCGCCGCCACGGTCGACATCGCGAGTGTCCGCGCGGCCCGGCCCCCCAAAGGCAGTGTGAGCACGAGGTGGGCGACAAGCGGGCTCAAGTCCCGCGCTTTCATGACGGCCGATACACCGAAAAGGGAAACGAGCGATATTTTACTGAAAGCGAAAAGGATGTCCATGTTCCTCTGCGACCCCCGCGGTGGATATGACTGTGACCGACGGCGACGCCGGCCGGAAGCGGGATGAACCGGCTTCCGGCCGACGTGGTGTCTACACCAGGTGGCAGTAGATCTTGCAGTTCTGTTCCTCGCAGCACGCCTTCAGACAGGGGTTGCTGCCGCCGCCGTTGGGCGGGCAGTTGGTTCCGCCCCAGGTGCAGCGATCACACCAGCACTCACGTGCACAGCCTGCTGCGGCCTCGGTCTTCGGCAGAATGCGCTCGGCCACCTTCGTGCCGAGAGTTCGAAGAATTCTCATTCTGATTCATCTCCTTCACCTGTTGGGAAATTTTCCGCGCAGAATCCGGGTCCTGTCGCGGAGCTCATGCGGGCGCCTCGTCAGAGTGTCCGCCAGACCTTTCCGAGAATTCGGCTCTCTGGAAAGAACCCGATCTGCCTGGAATCCAGGCTCACCCGGGCGTTGTCACCGAGGAGAACGAAGTGGCCCTCGGGGACGCACCGATCGGTGACGTCCCGGTTGCCGAGCTGGCCGGGGAGCACGGGATCACCCGCCACAGCGGCCACGCGTTTGATCAGCCACCTGCGGTTGGACAGCGGCTCGTGCCGGCAGCCGAGGCCCGCCGGTTCGTACGGCCATGCCTCTCCCTTCTGGGAGGGCTGTTCCACCACCACCAGCTGTCCCCGCTTCGGCAGTGCTCCACGCCGGACGAGTACGTGGTCTCCACTGTGGAGTGTGGGCTTCATGCTCTTCCCGTGGACCGTGATGAGAACGGTGGTGCGGGAGGCCCACGTGATCACCAGGGCGAGGCCCGCGGCGACGGCCGACAGCACCAGCATGGTGTGATCGCTCCTCGTTCGTTCCGGTGGTTGCTTCGCAGCGCGGTCAGGCGGCTGGAGCCGATGCGCGCACGGTGTTGCGTGGATCGGGCGCTGTCAGGCGCGCCGAACTCCGTGTCGAGAACAAGACTCGGTCGTCGGGACCGACGACGAGGTAGGTGGGCCAGTGGCTGATCTGCAGGTTCGCGACGACAGGTGAGTTCTGGTCGACGTGCACGACGCGGCCCACCCCGTCCAGGCCGCTTCGCAACCAGCCGAGGTCGGCCGGGTCCCCGATCGCGAGTGAGATCGCCCGCTCGGCCGGTACGCCGTGCTCCTCGAGGAACTTCCGGTAGCCGGGCAGCTGCTGTCGGCATCCTGCGCAGCCCAGCGACTGGAAGGCGAGCACCCAGGGCTGCGCCGACCCCACGGGAAGGGAGAACGGCTCACCGGCCACATCGACCAGCCCGTCGAGGCCGGCGATCCGAGTGCCCTGCTCCACCGACACCTCGGCGGCCGAGCGGATCGAAGCGACGTCGGGGGTCGCACCGATGACCTTTTTGACCCGGGCCGTCAGTGCCCAGGCGAGCGCGCACGCCGCACAGGAGGCGAGCAGTGCGAGAACCAAGAGGATGAAGAGCACAGACCTGCTGCTTCCTTGGAGAGGTTCAGGGGGATCGAGTTCGGCCCGGCCCGCCGTCAGGCGGTGATCGGCGTACGGGCCTCGGTGGCTGCGAGCTCGGGAAGACGCGCGACGTCCTCCGTCGCGAAGCTCACCGATCGGTCCGATGAGACGATCAAGAACGTAGGCCAGATGGAGACCTTGAGGTCCGTGGCGATGGACGGCAATTCGTCCGCGTGCACGATGTGGCTCAGGTCGCCGATCTCGTCGGTGTACATGCCGAGTTCGTCTGCTTCTCCCCACACCACGGAGATCACCCGGTCCCGGGGGACGCCCTGCCCACGGAGGTAGTCCCGGTAGCTCGGCAGCTGTGCCTTGCAGCCACTGCATGTGGTGGAGAGGAAGGTGAGGATCCAAGAGCCGTCCGGGTCGGCGCCCAGGGTCACCGGTTTGCCGTCGATGTCGGTCAGCTGTCCGTAGTCAGGGACCTCCGTACCGATGGCCACCGTCGGCGGGCGACTGGGGCTGAAGGCGCCTTCCTCGATGAGCGGATCGAGGACCTTCTTCACCCTGAGGGAAACCATCAGGGAGAGAGCACACGCGGTGCAGGCGGCCAGCAGGGCGAGAACGGCGATCGGGTACAGCGCCATGGCACATCTCCATTGCGGATGTGGGTGTGTGAGAAGGGCCCCTGGTGGTTCCGGGAGACGAGCTCCACTGTTGCCGCTGCCTCTGTCGCGGATCTTTCGTCGGTCTGTCGACCGCGGTCCGGGCGGGTCGGTGCGATCGTCGTCGGCCGGACCGTCTCCATCGCCGCGGGCAGGCCCCTGCGCCCCAGGACACGCAGCGGGTGCCTGGCGCATCGGGGCGGTTCACGGCTTTCGCCGCCCGGCTACAGGGCCAGAGGGTCGGCGGTCTCGCGGTCGGGGAGGGCCAGGTCGGTCAGTAGTGCGCGGGCGGTTGCCGGGTCGACGGAGGGGTCGATGCGCGCCTGCAACAGCCGGGAGCGGGCTTCGTCGAGGAGCTGGCCGGTTCGCAGGGCGGCCTCGATGCTGTGTCCGCATGCCTGGAGGGCCGCCGCGGTGTCCCCTCGAGTGTGGTGGACGACGGCACGGAGGCGGTGGATCCGGGCGAGGTCGAGTTCGCTGCCCTGCTCGGCGGCCCGGAGCGCATCGTGAAGGTGCGCCGCGGCGGCGTCCTGGTTGCCGAGCAGGTGGTGGTAGTGGGCGAGGTGGTAGTCGACGCTGACGCGCTCGGCGCCGGTCCGATGTGCCAGTTCCTGCGCCGGCCGAAGGTATTCGATGGCCTGGTCGGGCCGGCGTTCGGCCAGTTCCACGGCCGCCATGCCGCAGAGCGAGGCGATGTGGCAGGTGCGGTTTCCGACCTGTACGGCGAGGGACAGCGCCGAGCGGAACGAGTCCATGGCGGCTTCTCCCCGGCCGGCTGTGCAGTACGTCCAGCCGAACGTCTCGTGGATGACTGCCTGGGCATAGGGAAGGGCGGAGGTGACGGAGTGGTCCAGGGCTTCGGTCAGTACGGCCAGGGCCCGGTCGGCGCGCCCTTGTTGCTGCCAGACAAGACCGAGGTTGACGAGCATCAGGGCCTGGAGGCTGACGTCGCCGGCGGCGTCGGCGAGCGGGCGGCCGATGAGCAGCTGCTCTTCGGCCGCCTGAAGGCGTCCTTGCGAAATGTAGGTCGAGGCCAGGTTGTTCAACGCGGCCGCCCGGCCCCTGTCGTTGCCGATGGCCTGGTTGATCTCGGCGCACCGCCGGTGCTGGTCGAGGGCTTGCGACACGTGCCCGAGGCGCTTGAGCGCGACGCCGCCGGCTTGCAGGAGCAGTGCCTCCCCGTGCCGCCAGCCGCTCTCCCTGGCGAGGGACAACCCTTGCTCACAGGAGCGCAGGGCCGCCGCGAAGTCGGCCGTTCGCCAGTGGACCAGCGCCTGTGCGTGGTGCATGGCGGCCTGGCCGACCGGGTCCTCGGCCGCGACGGCCGCCTGGAGTGCCAAGCCGGCGTAACGGAGCCATTCGGTGGGGCCACGGCGCTGATGGAGGAGGTCCTGCATCACGTCGACCATGAGCCAGGCGTAGTGGTGCGGCCCGTTCTCGGCGGTGTGGGTGATCAGCCGTGAGATGTTCTCCCACTCCTGGTCGAACCATTCGACGGCGGCTTGCGGGCCGGCGAACGTGCGGGGAGAAGCACCCTCGGCCGGTGCGGGGTGAGGCAGGTCGGCCGGCTGGTGACGATATGTCGTGGCGACGTTCGTCACCGTGTGGAGGTAGTGGTCCAGGAGCCGGTGCACGGCCAGGGCGCGGGCGGCATCGTCGTCGTCCTGCCGGGAGCGGTTGCGGGCGTACTCCCTGACGAGGTCGTGCCAGTGGTAGGTGTCCGGTGTCTGTTCCCTGATCAGATGGACGCCGGCCATGGCTTCGAGCTGGTACCCGGCGTCGTCGCGATCGAGGCCGGCGAGAGCGGCGGCCGACGGTGTCGAGATGCTCGCCAGCGGCATGAGCCCGAGCAGGCGCAGCATCCGTCGGGCGGGCGGGGGCAGGACGCCGTAGCTGAGGTCCAGTGCGGCGGTGACGGCATGCCTTCGGTCGCCGTCGATGCGGAGCCGTGCCAGGATCCCGTGTTCGCGGAGTTCGCCGACCAGGTGGTGGGGGGTGCGGTGCGGCCCACCCTTGATCCAGCCCAGGGCGATGCGCAGGGCGAGCGGCAGTCGGCCGCAGAGTTCGAGCAGTTCCTCTGTCGCGTGCGCGTCGGCGTCGACCATGGCGTCGCCGAGGTGACGCGCCATCAGTTCGGCGCCCTCGCGCGGGGTCAGCCTGTCGAGGCTGACCCGGTGCGCTCCGTCGAGCGCGACGAGTTCTGCGAGGCGGTCACGGCTGGTGACGAGGGTCAGGCAGGCGGGTTCGGCGGGAAGCAGCCGCCGGACCTGGCTCGGATCGCCGACGTTGTCCAGGAGCATCAGGATCCGCTTGCCGTTCGTGAGCGTACGCAACAGCCCGGCCTGGGCCTCGACACCCAGCGGGATGTCACGCGTGCTGCATCCCAGGCCCTGCAACAGCAGCGGCAGTGCCTCCGTGTCCGTCATCGGATCGCCCGTGCAGAAGCCGCGCATGCTCAGGAACAGCTGGCCGTCGGGGTACTGGCGGGCAGCGTGGTGGGCCCATCGAGCGGCGAACGAGGTCTTGCCCACCCCTGCCTCCCCGACGATCAGGATGAGGCGTTCGGGCGCTCGGACGAGGGTGTCGAGCAGGTCCGTCTCGGCCTGCCGGCCGACGAACCCCGCGGGCACGGGCGGCAGTTGCCGGGGCGTCGACCGGGAGGCGGCAGCGGGCCGGCGGCCCGCCGGGACGGTGCCGGCGTTCGCCTCGTCCTCGGTGAGCAGCAGATGGTGCAGCTTGCGCAGTTCCGGGCCGGGTCCGACACCGAGCTCGTCGACGAGGAGGGAGCGGAACTCCTGGTAGGCGGCCAGTGCCTCGGGGCGCCGACCGAGCCCCGCCAGGGCACGCATGTACAGAGCGCGGGGCCGCTCCCGCAGGGGTTGCTCGGCCACCAGCTTGGAGAGTTCCGCAGCCACCAACTCGAAGTGTCCGAGCGCGATGGTGGATTCCGCCCATCCCTCGACCGCGGTCGTACGGTACTCGGCGTACCGGTGGCGTTCGGGCACCGCCACCAGGTCCGCCAGGTCGGTGAACGGCTCGCCGCGCCACAGCCTCATCGCCCGGGCGAAGTAGGCGCACGCCTGGTCGTGGACGCCCTGCCGCGCGGCGCGCACACCGACGCCGAGCAGGTCGTCGAGGACCTGGAGGTCCAGCTCGCCGGGGTCGCAGCGCAGCAGGTAGCCGGGGTTGCGGGTGAGGATGCGGGACGGCTGCTGCGGGCCGAGGGCGCGGCGCAGTTCGGTCACCAGCGCGCGGACCCGGGCGGACGGCGCGGCAGGCATGTCCTCGCCCCACAGGGCGTCGGCGATGTGCTCGACGGAGACGACCTGATTGGCCTTCAGCAGAAGGGTGGTCAGCAGTGCGCGTTGTCTGCTCGTGAGCGGCACGGCCGTTCCGTCGATCGAGACTTCGGCGACCCCGAGAAGCCTGAACTGCATGGAGGCCTGCTGCATGACAGCAGGATAGTCGTGGGCTCGACGCGGCCGGAGCGCCCGCCTGCCCCACCGCGACGGCAGGGGCCCGGCAGACCCCGCACCCGCTGGGTGCCGGTGTCGTACCGGGCCCTGCACCGGCGTCGAACCGGGCGCAGCACTCACACGTCGTCGGTCCTCGGCGACGGCGACATCACGTCGCTGAGGCCGAGGACCGACGGTGAAGGCGTGTGTGTCAGGCCGCCGTCTCGGGGTCCTTCGCCAGACGCGGGGCCGGCACCGTGACCTTGGCGTCCGTCGTCTCCGGGTAGTGGCACGCGGTCAGGTGGCCGGGCTTGTTGCCGTCGACCTGGACCAGCGGGGGTGCCTCGGTCGCGCATTTCTCCGTCGCCTTCCAGCAGCGGGTGCGGAACCGGCAGCCGGTGGGCGGGTTGATGGGCGAGGGCACGTCGCCGACCAGCCGGATCCGCTCGCGGGACGGGGTGCCCTCGTCCTCCACGGTGGCCTCGGGCACGGCCGACAGCAGCGCCCGCGTGTACGGGTGGCGCGGGTTGCCGTACAGGTCGTCGCGGTCGGCGATCTCGACGATCTTGCCGAGGTACATGACCGCGACGCGCTGCGAGAAGTGTCGTACGACGGCCAGGTCGTGGGCGATGAAGACGAACGCGATGCCGAGGTCGCGCTGTACCTGCTGGAGCAGGTTGACGACCTGGGCCTGGATGGAGACGTCGAGCGCGGAGACGGGCTCGTCGGCCACGATGAGCTTGGGTTCCAGGGCCAGCGCCCGTGCCACGCCGATGCGCTGGCGCTGGCCGCCGGAGAACTCGTGGGGGAAGCGGTTGTAGTGCTCGGGGTTGAGACCCACGATCTCCAGCAGCTCACGCACCCGCTTCTCGTGGCCGCCCGCCGGGTTGATGCCGTTGATCTCCATCGGACCGGAGATGATCTTGCCGACGGTCTGTCGGGGGTTCAGCGACGCGTACGGGTCCTGGAAGATCATTTGGATCTCGGAGCGGACCGGCGCGAGCTGCTTGCGGTTGGCGTGGGTGATGTCCTTGCCGCGGTAGGCGATCCGTCCGCCGGTGGGCTCCAGGAGCCGGGTGATCAGACGGCCCGTGGTCGACTTGCCGCAGCCGGACTCGCCGACCAGACCGAGGGCCTCGCCCTCGTTGACCTGGAAGTCCAGCCCGTCGACCGCCTGCACGGCACCGACCGTGCGCCGGATCGGGAAGCCGCCCTTGATCGGGAAGTGTTTGGTGAGCCCGGAGACGTCCAGGAGGGGAGTGGTGCTGCTCATGGTTGTGAAATCCCGTCTCTTGTACGTCAGTTCGCCGCGCTGCCGGCGAGGTCGGAGAAGTACTCACCGCGCTGGTCGGCGGTCAGGTGGCAGGCGGAGCCACGTCCGTCCAGAACTTCCAGGAGTGGCTGCTCCTTGGCGCACAGGCCGCCCTCGACCTTCTCGGCGAAGGTGCACCGGGGGTGGAAACGGCAGCCCGACGGCGGGTTCAGCAGGGAGGGCGGCGACCCCGGGATCGGGTTGAGCGGCACGTCCACCGGGTGGTCCAGGCTCGGCATCGAGCTGAGCAGACCCACCGTGTAGGGGTGCTGAGGAGTCTTGAGGACCTCGCGCTTGGTGCCGCGCTCCACACACCGGCCGCCGTACATCACCAGGACGTCGTCGGCGATGTCGGCGATCACGCCCAGGTCGTGGGTGATGAAGATGATCGCGGTGCCGAACTCCCGCTGAAGATCCTTGAGCAGGTCCATGATCTGCGCCTGCACGGTCACGTCGAGCGCGGTGGTCGGCTCGTCGGCGATCAGCAGCTCCGGGTCGCAGACCAGCGCCATCGCGATCATCGCGCGCTGGCGCATACCGCCGGAGAACTGGTGCGGGTAGTCGTCCACCCGGGTCTCCGGCTGCGGGATCCCGACCCGGCGCAGCATCTCGACGGCCCGGTCCCGGGCCTCCTTCTTGGAGCAGCCCGTGTGCTTGCGGTACGTCTCGCCGATCTGCCGGCCGATGGTGTGGTACGGCGAGAGCGAGGCCAGCGCGTCCTGGAAGATCATCGACATCTTGTTGCCGCGGAGCTTCTCCAGGGTGCGTTCCGGGGCCCCGTTCAGCTCCTGGCCGTCGAGGACGATGGATCCCTCGACCTTGGTGCTGTCCGGGTTGTGCAGACCCAGGATGGTCAGGTTGGTGACCGACTTGCCGGATCCCGACTCACCCACGATGCCCAGCGTCTTGCCGCGTACGAGGTCGAAGGAGAGGCCGTCGACGGCCTTGACGGTGCCGTCCTCGGTCGAGAAGTGCACCTTCAGGTCCTTGACGGACAGGAAGGGCTGCTGTTCGGTGCTCGTCACGGGGACGCTCCAGAGGGGGGTCATGCGGGGGTGGGCGGCGAGGGCGGGTGAGGTCAGGCGAGCCGGATGCGCGGGTCGATCAGCGCGTAGCAGGCGTCCACGATGATGTTGGCGACCACCACGAAGGACGCGGTGAGGACCATGACACCGAGAAGCATGGGCAGGTCGTTCGTGGAGACCGACTTCACGGCGAGCATGCCGATGCCCTGGATGCTGAAGGTCTTCTCGGTGATCATCGCGCCGCCGAGCAGGACGCCCAGGTCGATGCCGAAGATGGTGACGATCGGCCCGAGCGCGCCGCGCCAGGCGAAGCGGAAGAAGACGGTGCGCTTGGAGAGACCCTTGGCCCGGGCGGTACGGACGTAGTCCTCGCTGAGCGTCTCGACCATCTGGGAGCGCGTCATACGCGTGTAGTTCGCGGTGAAGATCAGGGCGAGCACCAGCCACGGGAGGAGCAGCCCGCTGAACCAGGCGGCCGGGTTGTCGCTGAACTTCGTGTACGAGGGCTGTTCGAGGAGCTGCCACTGGTAGACGAAGAAGTACAGGGCCAGGGTGCCCACGAAGTAGATCTGCATCGACGAGGCGACCAGCGAGGCGCTGGAGGCGATCTTGTCGGTCGCCCTGCCCTGCTTGACGGCGGCCAGCATGCCCATGCCGACGCCGAAGATGAGGAAGACCACCGCGGCGCCGATGGCCAGGGAGAACGTGGTCGGGAAGCGGTCCATCACCGTCGCGAGCACGGGCTCGCGGTTGACGAAGGAGTATCCCAGGCAGGGCGCGTCGCAGGAGCCGAAGCCGGGGTACTCGCGGCCCAGGAAGATGCCCGAGAGCCAGTGCCAGTACTGCGTCGGCAGCGGGTCCGAGATCCCCATGTTGTGGCGGATGAGCTCCAGCGTCTCCGGCGTGCAGACCTTGCCGCAGGCGATCCGGGCCGGGTCGCGCGGCACGGCGTAGAAGAGCATGAACGTGACCGCGCTGATGATCAACAGCGTGATCACGGCGCCGAGGAACCGGCGGGCGAGGAAGCGAAGCATGGGGGAGTGGCTTTCCTGGGAGGGCCGTCGTGCGGAACGGGCCGGGCCGGGGTGACCGGAGGCCCGGAGGACGAGAGCCGAGGGTGGGGACGGCCGGTCGGCCGCCCCCACCGCTCAGTGCTGGATCAGGACTTGACGTACAGCTTGTAGAGCATGCAGCCGTCGAAGTTCGGGTCCATCTTCACGTTGCCGAGCTTGGAGCCGTGCAGGTAGATGCGCTTCATGTACACGTCGGGGATGAAGGCGCCGGTCTCGGTGACCTGCTTGTCCAGGGCGGCCCACATCTTGTTGGCCTTCTCCTGGTCGGGCTCGGCGGTGGCGGCCTTGATGGCGGCGTCCACGGCCGGGTCCTTCAGGTGCGCGTAGTTGGTGCCCTGGTCCGTGACGTTGGCGCTGTCGAACAGCGGCTGGAAGACCGAGTAACCGGTCGGCCAGTCGGCGCCCCAGCCGCCCCAGTAGATGTCGAACGGGTTGTCGAGCTTGCCGATCTGGTCGTACCAGGTCGTGGAGTCGATCGGCTTGGTGACGACCTCGAAGCCGGCCGCCTTCAGGGCGTTCTCGACGACGACCTTGACCTTGGCGTTCGTCGGGTCGTTCATGTACGCGTAGACGACCTTGGTGCCGGTCTTGCCGGCCTTCTCCAGGACCTTCTTCGCCGCGGCCGGGTCACCGGCCGGCTTGGCCAGCTTGCCCCAGACGTCCTGCGACTCGTAGCCGGCGACGAGCGGGCTCATGATGCCGGTCGCGTAGTCACCGCGGTTGGCGCCGCCCTGGAGCTGACGGATGCTGGCGGTCGGCCAGGCGCGGATGATCGCTTCGCGGACGGCCTTGTCGGTCACCCGGGTGGTGTTGATCCAGTAGACGCTGGTGCCGCTGCCCAGGTCGGAGAAGACACGGTCCTTGGCCTGCGCGGTGGCCTTGGCGACGCGCTCGACCGGGATGGTGCGCCACGAGACGGCGAACTGGTCGTTGCCGGAGTCGGCGAGCAGACGGTCGGCCGCGGTGAGCGCCTCGATGCCGAAGGTGAAGTCGAACTCGTCCGGGTAGGCGTTGCGGATCGGGTCGGTCGCGGCGTCCCAGTGCTCGTTGCGGACCAGGACCATCGACTTGTCGGTGACGTGGGTCTTGATCTTGTAGGGGCCGTTCGACACCGGCTTCTTGTCGTAGTTCTGCTTGGTGTCCTTCTTCACCGGGGTCGGCGCGTAGGAGTGCATCGCGACGACGTAGTTGAAGTCCGGACGGGCCTCGGAGAGGCGGAACGTGATCGTCTTGCCGCTGATCTCGATCGACTTCAGGTGCTTGCCGCTGTACGGGCCGGAGTACGACTTGCGGAAGTCGGCGGAACCGCTCAGCCACATCTGGGCGTAGGACGCGCCCTCGGTGATGAAGCTGGCGAAGCCGCGCTCGAAGCCGTGGCGGACGTCGTCGACGGTGACGTCGGAGCCGTCCTCCCACTTGACGCCGTCCTTCAGCGTGAAGGACCAGGTCTTGCCGCCGTCCTTCATCGTGCCGACATCGGTGGCGAGGTCGCCGACGAGGGTCATCGAGCCGTCCTCGCCGATCTTGTAGCCGGTGAGGGTGCGGGACAGGACCACCGCGGCCAGCGAGTTCCAGGCGTAGTAGATGCGCTGCGGGTCGAGGTGCGAGAAGTCGTCGTCGTTCAGAAGGAAGACCTTGCCGCCCTTCTTCGCGCCGGAGACCTCGGGGGCCGGACCCTTGGAGTCCTCGGCAGTGCCGATCTTGATCTCGGTCGCGTTGGCCTTGGCGGCTTCCTGCTTGCCGACCCCACCGCCGGTGCCACTGCTGGAGTCACCGCTGCTGCACGCGGTCAGCACGGAGCCGGCCGCGACGGCCACACCGGTGGCTATCAGGAAGTTTCTGCGCGAAAAGGACATCGCATCCTGCCTAGGGAAGTGAGTTGAGTGAGAGGAGGGGTTCCGGCGCCCGGCGCCTTTGCCGTTGTGCTGAAAGGGCCGGAGTCAGCGCTTGGTCTTCGGGTCGAGCGCGTCGCGTACCGAGTCACCGAGCAGGTTGAACGCCAGGACGAAGATCACCATCGTGACGCCCGGGAAGAGCAGGAAGGTGATGTCGTCCTGGTAGAACTGGGCGGCGTAGCCGATCATGACGCCCCAGTCGGGGGTCGGGTCCTGGAGGCCCACGCCGAGGAAGGCGAGACCGGCCTCCGTGGTGACCATCAGGGGGAGGGCGAGGGTCGCCTGGATGAGGATCGGCGTCCACAGGTTCGGCAGCAGCTCCTTGAAGATGATGCGTGCCGGAGAGGCGCCGGTGACCTTCGCGGCCTCGACGAACTCACGCTCGCGCAGGGCGAGTACCTGGCCGCGCAGCAGTCGGGCGATGGACGCCCAGCCGAAGGCGGTGAGCAGGCCGATGAGGCAGACGACCGTCAGCCAGACCGGTGTGTTCTCCTCGGGGGCCACGAAGAGGGCGATGACCACCGGGGTGAAGGCCACGAAGAAGAGCTGTGACGGGAACGCCAGCAGGATGTCGATGACACGGCCGAGGAGCCAGTCCGTCTTGCCGCCGATGTAGCCGGCGGTCACACCGATCACCACGCCGAAGATGATGATGAGGACCGTGATGGCGGTGGCGATCATCAGCGAGTTGCGGATCGCGTAGAGCAGGAAGGTGAAGACGTCGCGGCCGAGCTGCGGGTCGATGCCGAACCAGTACTCGCTGCTCATGCCGCCGTTGGGGCCGGTGGGGAAGCTGTTGTCGCCGAGCAGGCCCGGCGTGTTCAGCCCGTAGGTGGTGTAGGGGTCCTTGCCGTACACCTTGGCGATCAATGGCGCGGCCAGCGCGACCACGAAGAACGCGATCACGATGAACGCCGATATGACGCCTGTGCGGTCCCGCTTGAACCGGCGCCAGGCGAGCTGCCCGGGCGAGCGGCTCTCGTTGGCCTTCGGGGCGTCAGAAGTGGTCGACTTCTCGACGCTCTCGTCGGTCACCTCGAGCGGGGCAGCCGCTGATGGAGTTGGGGGGGTCATGGTGCTCCTGGCCCAGGGAGGGTCTGATGACTCCGCAGGGCACTCCCCTACGGGCTACGCGGGACTTTTTCAACGCAATTCGTTCAAGGTCAATAAATTCTGGTTCGCCTTGGTCTTCTCTTTACTTTTTTTGCCTTTTCTTGACTGAATCGTAGCTACGCGGGTAGCGCGCCGTAATCGTTCCGTGTCCGAACTCGGATGAATTGTGAATACTCGGACAACGCGTCCGATATGCGGGCGCCGTGGTATCGGATTGCGTACACCAGGTGGTCGCGATTCGACGGTTCCGTGTGAGATGCCGGCAGTTCCTTGCGTCCGGCTCCCAAGATCCATTGTGACCTGCGAAGAAGATCCTTTTCGACCCTTCCGGAGCCGGTCGCGTCTCGAGCCGGTCATCGAACGGGTGCGGTGCGCATGCGCGATGGGGGGAATTGCGTTGCTATGGACCGATAAAGGATCAATGCACTCGGTCCGGACGCACGGCGCTCAGGTAGAGCAAGCAAGAGGAGGCATCCATGCGTGGAGCCACGCACGCCAAGTGGGCCGCATGCGCGGCGGCGGTCGCCCTCGTGGCGACGGCCTGCGGGGGCGGGAGCGACAACGGCGGCGGTGACAGCGGCGCCACGCTCAGCTCCTCCTGGGGCGACCCGCAGAACCCGCTGGAGCCCGCCAACACCAACGAGGTGCAGGGCGGCAAGGTGCTCGACATGATCTTCCGCAGCCTCAAGCGGTACAACCCGGAGACCGGTGCCGCCGAGGACTGGCTCGCCGAGAAGATCGAGACCACCGACTCCCAGAACTTCACGATCACCGTGAAGGACGGCTGGACCTTCAGCAACGGCGAGAAGGTGACCGCCAAGTCCTTCGTCGACGCCTGGAACTACGGCGCCGACCTGAAGAACAACCAGAAGAACGCGTACTTCTTCGAGTACATCGACGGCTACAGCAAGGTCCACCCGGACGACGGCAGCGCCCCGAGCGCCGGCACCCTCTCCGGGCTGAAGGTCACCGACGAGATGACCTTCACCGTCAAGCTCAAGCAGAAGTTCTCGACGTTCCCCGACACCCTCGGCTACCCCGCCTTCGCACCGCTGCCGCAGAGCTTCTTCTCCGACCACGCGGGCTGGCTGAAGAAGCCGATCGGCAACGGGCCGTACACCATCGACTCCTACACCAAGGGCTCGCAGATGGTGCTGAAGAAGTGGGACGACTACCCCGGTGAGGACAAGGCCGAGAACGGCGGGGTGACCCTCAAGGTCTACACCGACAACAACACCGCCTACACCGACCTGCTGGCCGGCAACCTCGACCTGGTCGACGACGTGCCCGCCGCCCAGCTCAAGAACGTCAAGAACGACCTCGGCGACCGCTACCTCAACACCCCCGCCGGCATCATCCAGACCCTGGCCTTCCCGTTCTACGACCCGAACTGGAACAAGAGCGGCTCGGACAAGGTCCGCACCGGCCTCTCCCGGGCCATCGACCGCGACCAGATCACCAAGACGATCTTCCAGGACACCCGCACCCCCGCCAGCGACTGGACCTCCCCCGTGCTCGGCGAGGAGGGCGGCTTCGAGGAGGGCTTCTGCGGGGACGCCTGCGAGTACGACCCGGCCGAGGCCAAGAAGCTCATCGAGGAGGGCGGCGGACTCCCCGGCGGCCAGGTCAAGATCACGTACAACGCGGACACCGGCTCGCACAAGCAGTGGGTCGACGCGGTCTGCAACTCCATCAACAACGCCCTCGACAACGAGACGGCGTGCGTCGGCAACCCCGTCGGCACCTTCGCCGACTTCCGCTCGCAGATCAGCGACCGCAAGATGAGCGGCCCCTTCCGGGCCGGCTGGCAGATGGACTACCCGCTCATCCAGAACTTCCTCCAGCCGCTCTACTACACCAACGCCTCCTCCAACGACGGCAAGTGGTCCGACAAGGAGTTCGACGGCCTCGTCGACCAGGCCAACGCCGAGACCGACACCGCCAAGGCCGTCGACACCTTCAAGGAGGCCGAGGGCGTCGTCCGCGACAACATGGCCGCCATCCCGCTCTGGTACCAGAACGGCAGCGCCGGCTACTCCGAGCGCCTCTCCAACGTCAAGCTCAACCCGTTCTCCGTCCCGGTCTACAACGAGATCAAGGTGAGCTGACCGCGATGGGGCGGTATGTGATCCGGCGGCTGCTCCAGATGATCCCGGTGTTCATCGGGGCCACGCTGCTGATCTTCCTGATGGTGAACGTGATGGGCGACCCCATCGCGGGACTCTGCGGCGACCGGGAGTGCGACCCGGCGACCGCGGCCCAGCTCGAAAAGGAGTTCGGCCTCGACAAGCCCGTCTGGCAGCAGTACCTGACCTACATGGGGAACGTCTTCACCGGAGACTTCGGTACGGCGTTCAACGGCCAGCCGGTCACCGAGCTGATGTCGACCTCGTTCCCCGTCACCATCAGGCTGACGATCGTCGCCATCCTCTTCGAGATCGTCATCGGCGTCACCCTCGGCGTGGTCACCGGACTGCGCCGGGGCCACCCCGTCGACACCGGCGTCCTGCTGCTCACCCTCGTGGTGATCTCCGTCCCCACCTTCGTCACCGGTCTGCTGCTCCAACTGCTGCTCGGCGTCGAGTGGGGATGGATCAAACCCTCGGTCTCCACCGAGGCCACCTTCGGCGAGCTGATCGTGCCGGGCCTGGTGCTGGCCTCGGTCT
Source organism: Streptomyces sp. CAI-85 (assembly GCF_013363615.1). Taxonomy (NCBI): domain Bacteria; kingdom Bacillati; phylum Actinomycetota; class Actinomycetes; order Kitasatosporales; family Streptomycetaceae; genus Streptomyces; species Streptomyces sp. CAI-85. Next base: position 25,735 of record NZ_JAANNX010000020.1, read on the forward strand.
CCCTCGCCTACGTCACCCGGCTGACCCGGACCTCCATCGCCGAGAACAAGCGCTCCGACTACGTCCGTACCGCCGTCGCCAAGGGCCTGCCGCACCGGCGGGTCGTCACCCGGCATCTGCTGCGCAACTCCCTCATCCCGGTGGTCACCTTCATCGGAACCGACATCGGCGCCCTGATGGGCGGTGCGATCGTCACCGAGCGCATCTTCAACATCCACGGGGTCGGCTACCAGCTCTACCAGGGCATCCTGCGCCAGAACACCCAGACGGTGGTCGGCTTCGTGACCGTCCTCGTGCTGGTCTTCCTGGTCGCGAACCTGCTGGTCGACCTTCTCTACGCCGTACTCGACCCGAGGATCCGCTATGCCTGAGCCGACCCCGGAGCCGCCTGACAAGCGGCCGCACGTGCCCGGCACGGCCCGCACCCCGGAGGAGGGCGTCATCGCCGACACCGGCGCCGGCGGCGCGATGGACCTGGCCACGGCCGAGGGCGAGACGCTGGAGAACTCCACCGACGAACCCCAGGGCACCGGCCCGGCGGAGAAGCCCCGCTCCCTGTGGTCCGACGCCTGGCGCGATCTGCGCCGCAACCCGGTCTTCATCATCTCCGGGCTGATCATCCTGTTCCTGGTCTTCATCTCCCTGTGGCCCGGGGCCATCACCTGGATGAGCCCCCTCAAGTGCGACCTCGCCAAGGCCCAGGAGGGCTCCCAGCCCGGCCACCCCTTCGGCTTCGACGGCCAGGGCTGCGACGTCTACACCCGGACCGTCTACGGCGCCCGCACCTCCGTCGCCGTCGGCGTCTGCTCCACCGTCGGCGTGGCCCTGCTGGGCAGTGTGCTCGGCGGGCTGGCGGGCTTCTTCGGCGGCGTCGGGGACTCGATCCTGTCCCGGATCACCGACATCTTCTTCGCCATCCCCGTCGTCCTCGGCGGTCTGGTCCTGCTCTCGGTGGTCACCAGCAACACCATCTGGCCCGTCATCGGGTTCATGGTGCTGCTCGGCTGGCCGCAGATCTCCCGTATCGCCCGCGGTTCGGTCATCACCGCCAAGCAGAACGACTACGTCCAGGCCGCCCGCGCCCTCGGCGCCCCCAACTCCCGCATCCTGCTGCGGCACATCGCCCCGAACGCCGTCGCCCCGGTGATCGTCGTGGCGACCATCGCGCTCGGCACCTACATCGCCCTGGAAGCGACCCTGTCCTACCTCGGCGTCGGCCTCAAGCCGCCCAGCGTCTCCTGGGGCATCGACATCTCCGCCGCCTCCCCCTACGTCCGGAACGCCCCGCACGCCCTGCTGTGGCCCTCGGGCGCCCTCGCCGTCACCGTCCTGGCCTTCATCATGCTCGGCGACGCGGTCCGCGACGCCCTCGACCCGAAGCTGAGGTGATGAGCGGATGCTGCTCGAAGTACGCGATCTGCACGTGGAGTTCCGCACCCGGGACGGCGTCGCCAAGGCCGTCAACGGGGTGAGCTACGCCGTCGACGAGGGGGAGACGCTCGCGGTGCTCGGCGAGTCCGGCTCCGGCAAGTCCGTCACCGCGCAGGCCGTCATGGGGATCCTCGACATGCCGCCCGGCCGGATCGCCGGCGGCGAGATCCTCTTCAAGGGCCGCGACCTGCTCACGCTCAAGGAGGACGAGCGGCGCACGGTCCGCGGCGCCGAGATGGCGATGATCTTCCAGGACGCGCTGTCCTCCCTCAACCCGGTGCTCTCCGTCGGCGAGCAGCTCGGCGAGATGTTCACCGTGCACCGGGGCATGTCCCGCAAGGACGCGCGGGCCAAGGCCGTGGAGCTGATGGACCACGTCCGCATCCCGGCCGCCAAGGACCGCGTCAAGGACTACCCCCACCAGTTCTCCGGCGGCATGCGCCAGCGCATCATGATCGCCATGGCGCTGGCCCTGGAACCGGCCCTGATCATCGCCGACGAACCCACCACCGCCCTCGACGTCACCGTCCAGGCCCAGGTCATGGACCTGCTCGCGGAACTCCAGCGCGAGTACCGGATGGGGCTCATCCTCATCACCCACGACCTCGGCGTGGTCGCCGACGTCGCCGACCGGATCGCCGTGATGTACGCGGGCCGGATCGTGGAGTCGGCGCCCGTGCACGACATCTACAAGGCGCCGGCCCACCCGTACACCCGCGGCCTGCTGGAGTCCATCCCGCGCCTGGACCAGAAGGGCCAGGAGCTGTACGCCATCAAGGGCCTGCCGCCCAACCTCATGAACATCCCGCCCGGCTGCGCCTTCAACCCGCGCTGCCCGATGGCCCAGGACGTCTGCCGCACGGACGTACCGCCCCTGTACGAGGTCTCCGACGAACGCAGGAGCGCCTGCCACTTCTGGAGGGAGTGCCTGCATGGCTGAGCCGATCCTGGAGGTCAGCGGGCTGGTCAAGCACTACCCGCTGACCCAGGGCATCCTCTTCAAGAAGCAGGTCGGATCGGTGAAGGCCGTCGACGGCGTCGACTTCACCCTCGGCCGCGGTGAAACCCTCGGCATTGTGGGCGAGTCCGGCTGCGGCAAGTCCACGGTCGCCAAGATGCTGGTCCATCTGGAACGGCCGACCCAGGGGACGATCCGCTACAAGGGCGAGGACATCACCAAACTGTCCGGCCGGGCCCTGCGCGCCGTCCGCCGCAACATCCAGATGGTGTTCCAGGACCCGTACACCTCCCTCAACCCCCGGATGACGGTCGGCGACATCATCGGCGAGCCCTACGAGATCCACCCCGAGGTGGCCCCCAAGGGCGACCGGCGCAAACGGGTCCGCGAGCTGCTGGACGTCGTCGGGCTCAACCCCGAGTACCTCAACCGCTATCCGCACCAGTTCTCCGGCGGCCAGCGCCAGCGCATCGGCATCGCCCGCGGCCTCGCCCTGCGCCCCGAGGTGATCGTCGCCGACGAACCCGTCTCGGCGCTGGACGTCTCCGTGCAGGCCCAGGTCATCAACCTGCTCGACCGGCTCCAGGCCGAGTTCGAGCTGTCGTACCTGTTCATCGCGCACGACCTGTCGATCGTCCGGCACATCTCCGACCGGGTCGGGGTGATGTACCTCGGCCGGATCGTGGAGATCGGCCGGGACGCCGAGATCTACGACCATCCCACCCACCCCTACACCCAGGCGCTGCTCTCCGCGGTCCCGGTGCCGGACCCGGAGGCACGGGAGCACCGGGAGCGGATCATCCTCTCCGGCGACGTCCCGTCCCCGACGAACATCCCCTCCGGCTGCCGCTTCCGCACCCGCTGCTGGAAGGCCCAGGAGAAGTGCGCCCAGGAGGTGCCGTTGCTCGCGGTCCCCGCGCAGTTCCGGCTCGACAGCGGACCGGCGGCGCACGACTCGGCGTGCCACTTCGCCGAGGAGAAGCGGGTGGTACCGCCGGACGATCTTGAAGAAGGCCGGGAATAGCTACCCAAACACGGATCAACCGCGTTAACACACAGGCAACTTGGCCGACCCGGTTCCGATATACGGACGGGCCACTCTGAACAGCGTACGGCCGTGCGGGTGCCGTGAACGGGCCGGGACGCAGCCATGTCGTCCCGGCCCGTTACCCGTACCGGGGTCAGGTCAGCCCGAGAGAACGCTTCAGGAAGTCCACCTGGAGCAGCAGCAGGTTCTCCGCGACCTGTTCCTGCGGGGTCATGTGCGTGACGCCGGACAGCGGCAGCACCTCGTGCGGGCGGCCGGCGGACAGCAGTGCCGAGGACAGCCGCAGGGCGTGCGCGACCACCACGTTGTCGTCGGCCAGCCCGTGCACGATCATCAGCGGCCGGTGCGGCTCGGCCGGCGCCGAGAGGCCCTCGTCGGTGACGAGCGAACTCTTCGCGTACACCTCCGGCAGCGCCCCGGGATCACCGAGATAGCGCTCGGTGTAGTGGGTGTCGTAGAGCCGCCAGTCGGTCACCGGGGCGCCCGCGATGCCCGCGTGGAAGACGTCGGGGCGGCGCAGCACCGCGAGACCGGCCAGCCAGCCGCCGTACGACCAGCCGCGGATCGCCACCCGGCCCAGGTCCAGCGGATGGGTCTTCGCGAGGTCCTGGAGCGCCTCGATCTGGTCGTCCAGGCTGACCGTGAAGTCGTGGTGGACCGCCTTCTCCCAGGCGGGGGAGCGGCCCGGGGTGCCCCGGCCGTCGGCGACGACCACCGCGAAGCCCTGGTCGGCGAACCACTGCGAGGTGAGGTGGGCGTTGTGCGCGGCGAGCACCCGGGGGCCGTGCGGGCCGCCGTAGGGGTCGAGCAGGACGGGCAGCGAGGTGTCACCGGGGTAGTCCCTAGGCATAAGCACGGCGCACGGGATCCGTCGTGCGCCCCCCTCGGTGAGGGTCACGCGCGGGGACAGACCGGGATCTTCCGCATGGGAACGGACCGTCGCCACCGGCTTCCCGTCCCGCAGCACCCGCGCCACGCTCCCCGGCCGGTCCGGTGTCGCCGAGACCAGGACGGTCACGCCCCCGGCGCGTACCGCGGTGTGCACGCCGGGTTCCTGGGAGATGCGCTCGACCCCCAGTTCGTTGACCCGGTAGACATGCACCTCGCCGATTTCCGGGCGTTCCGCGTCCTGCCCGGCCGAGGCCGAGACCAGCACGTCGTCCGAGGTCACGTCGAGCACCGCCCGAACGTGCAACTGGGCGCCGGTCAAAGGGCGTTCACCCACCGCGAGGACCCGTGCGCCCCCCTCGTCGGCGATCCGCACGAGCCGTCCCGAGGGGCTCCAGCAGGGCACTCCAGGGAAAAGATCCAGCCAAATCGGATCTTCGTCGGCGTGCACCATCCGGGTCGCGCCGGTGTCGCCGTCCACGGCCAGAAAGAGCTGGCTGCGCTGATCGCGCGCCTGCACGAGCAGCAGCGGCGCACCCGCCCCTGACCAGTGCACTCGCGCCAGGTACGGATAGCGGGCCCGGTCCCAGACGACCTCGGTGCGCACCCCGTCGAGGCCGAAGACGAACAGCCGGACCTCCGCGTTCGCCGTCCCGGCAGCCGGATACGGCACGTGTTGTGGGTCACGTTTCGGCTGGGCCGGATCCGAGATCCACCACCGCTCCACCGGCGTGTCGTCCACCCGCGCCACCAGCAGCCGGTCCGACTCCGGCGACCACCAGTGACCCCGCGAACGGCCCATCTCCTCGGCCGCGATGAACTCGGCCAATCCATAGGAAACCGACTCCGACTCCGGCTCGGCCACCGCCCGGTCGTCCTCGCCCTCCGCGCCCACGACCCGCAGCGCGCCACCCGACACATACGCGACGAGCCGCCCGTCGGGGGAGGGCCGGGGGTCGATCACCGGCCCCGGCACGGACAGCGCCCGCGCGGTACCGGCCCGCAGCTCGGCCGTGAAAAGCCGCCCTGACAAGGCGAAAGAGGCCAGCTCCACGGCGTCGTCGGTGGCGTATCCGACGATCCCCGCGCTCCCCTCGCGGCTGCGCTCGCGGCGGGCCCGCTCGGCGGGCGAGAGATCCTCCGAGGCGCCGCCCAGCAGCGCGTGCGGATCGGCGGCCAGATGCTCGGTGCCGTCCGAAGGGTCCAGCACCCAGAGGGAGTTGGCGCGGTCCGTGCCGGAGGCCGAGCGCAGGTACGCGACCCGGGAGCCGTCGGGAGCCACCGTGAACGAACGCGGCGCGCCGAGCGTGAAGCGCTGGGTGCGCGCGTGCCGGCGGGGGAAGGAGTCGGACTCGGTCGTCATCCCCCGACCATATTGGCCATGCGCCCCCTTGTGCGGCCGTGCGCCGAGAGATGCGCACGCACTCATAGTTATGATCACTAGCGCTGTGTGGGTATGAACCTGCTGGCAGTTGTACGGATGTACAGGGTCCCTCGTTCTGTTTTCCCCCACGTTCCCGGGTTCTTGGAGGTGAGCCGCCGTGGCACTCTCGATTTCGGCGGTGGTGCTGCTGGCGATCATCGTCTTCTTGTTGATCAAGAAGTCAGGACTGAAGGGCGGTCACGCCGTTGTCTGCATCCTGCTCGGCTTCTACCTCGCCTCCTCGACGATGGCGGGCACGATCAACGACCTGACGACCAGCGTGGCCAGCATGATCGGCAGCATCAAGTTCTGACGCCCCGGGGAATAGGGTTGGGGCATGACGGAACTGCCCGCCCGGCGTCTGCTCCTGGTGCACGCGCACCCGGACGACGAGTCGATCAACAACGGCGCCACCATGGCCCGCTATGCGGCCGAGGGTGCCCATGTGACCCTGGTCACCTGCACCCTCGGGGAGCGCGGCGAGGTCATCCCGCCGGAGCTGCGCCATCTCACCGGCGCCGCCCTGGGCGAACACCGCCTGCGTGAACTCACCGCCGCCATGGCCGAACTCGGCGTCGAGGACGTCCGCCTCCTCGGCGGAGCGGGGCGCTACGGCGACTCCGGGATGATGGGGCTGGCCGACAACGACGACCCCGACTGCTTCTGGCGGGCCGACGTCGACACGGCCGCCGCCACGCTCGCCGAGGTGATCCTGGAGATCCGCCCCCAGGTCGTCGTGGCGTACGACGACAACGGCGGCTACGGCCACCCCGACCACATCCAGGCCCACCGCGTCGCCCTGCGTGCCGTCGAGCACGCCGCCCGCGCCGGCTGGACGGTCCCCAAGGTCTACTACAACCGCGTCCCGCGCTCCGTCGCCGAGGCCGCCTTCGACCGGCTCCGCGAGGAACTGCCCGCGCTGCCCTTCCCCAAGAGCGCCGCCGTCGCCGACGTGCCCGGTGTGGTCGACGACGCCCTGATCACCACCGAGATCGACGGCACCGCGTACGCCGCCGCCAAGGCCGCCGCCATGCGTGCGCACGCCACCCAGATCGACGTCGCCCCCGGCGAGCACGCCTTCGCGCTCTCCAACGAACTGGCGCAGCCCCTCTTCACCACCGAGTACTACCAGCTCGTCCGGGGCGAACCCGCCCCCGGCGAGGGCCGGAACAGGGAGAGCGACCTGTTCGCCGGGACCTTCACCGGGACCTTCACCGGGACCGGGGAGGTGGCCTGATGCCGGACCGCGGCTCCATGCTCGCCCAGCCCCTGCGCATGCCGTCCCCCGGACGCCTCGTCGCCTATGTCGTCCTCGTCCTGCTCGGCGCCGTCACCGGACTGGCCGGGGCGCTCGTCCAGGCCGGCTGGTTCCCCGGCGGACTGCTGCTCGGACTCCTCGGCGCGGCCGGTCTGTTCCTCGGCGGCGCCCGGGCGCTCGACAGCCGGGGCGGGGCCGTCGCGCCCGCCGCCGGCTGGATGGTCGGCGTCATCGTGCTCACCGCCGGCCGCCCCGAGGGGGACTTCCTCTTCGGCGCCGCGGGCGGCTCCTATCTCTTCCTGCTCGGCGGCATGGCACTCGCTGTGATCTGCGCCACCCTCGCGCCCGTGCGGCAACCGGTGCGCGACGACGTCCGACTTGGGAAGTGACGTACCACTTCGCCATGGCGTGGCCGTGCGGGTCCGGTGCGGGTTTCCACGACGGTCACGGGATACGCGCCAGAAGTGGCCAGTATGGTGGTGCGCGCCGCCGATTCGCCCGTGAGGACGTGGTGCGCGGCGGAGCCAACCTGGAGAACCTGCCTTGAGTCGTGAAACTGACAGTCCGTCCTCCGGGCCCAACGGGCGCGGCGGAGCCGCATACCCGTCGGGTACGCCGCCGTACGGCACCCCCGTGGTGTCCGACGCCGGTGCGGACGCGGGCCGTTCGGCCGCCCCGCCGGAAGAACGCAAGACCGAGACCACGCTGACGACCCGGATCCGGATCAACATCCCCGGTTCGCGGCCCATTCCGCCGGTCGTCGTGCGCAAGCCCGTCGGGGACACCGAGGGCGCGGGCGCCGACACCGCCGCGCCGCAGACGCCCGCCGCCCCGGGATCCGGTGCGGACACCACCGGGACCTTCGAGGCGCCCGTCGCCCCGGCACCGGCCCCGGCGGCCGCGCCCGCTCCGGCGCCCGCCGCCGAGGAGAAGACCAGCGACTGGTTCGCGCCGCGCAAGTCCGGCCCGGCCAAGGGCGGTCCGGGCGGCGGCACGAACGGCGCGGGTCTGCCGGGCGGTCCGGCCGCGGGCGCCCTGCCCGGCGGCCCCACGGGCGCCGGCCCCGGTGCTCCCGCGCCCGGTGCCCCGGCTCCCGGCGCCCGTCCCGGCGCGGGCCGGCCGGGCGGCACCGCCGGTCCCGGTCCGTCCACCGGGCCGATCGGCGCCATAGGGCCCCGCCCCGGCGGCAACGGCGGCGCGGGCCTGCCCGGCGGCGCCACCGGCGGTCCGGTCGCCCCCGGACACGGCGGCGGCACGGGCTCCTTCGACGTCACCGAGGCGCTCGCCGCGGGCCCGCTCCAGGGCGGCACCCGTCCGGCCCGGAGCGGCGCCCCCGCCGAACCCCGCCGCGACGAACTGCCGTACTTCACCGGCAACGGCCAGAACGGCCAGGCCGGGCACAACGGGCAGAACGGCCAAGGCGGTCAGAACGGTTACGCGGGTCCGGGCGGCCCCGCCGACCAGCACGGCTTCGCCGGCCCCGGCAGCTCGTACGACTTCAACGGCCCCGACCAGCCCGGCGGTCCGCGCGGCCGGGGCGGCCCCCAGGGCCCCGCGGGACCGACCGGAGGCCCGGTCACCGGCGACGGCCCGATCGTGCCCCCGATGACCCCCGGCGACCACGGCATGCCCGGCGCCCCCGGTGGCCCGCGCGCCGCCGCCCCCGGTGCGGCTCCCGGTGCCGCCCCCGGTGCGGCTCCCGGTGCCGCCCCCGGCACCCGGCGCCCCGGCAGCGGGTTCAGCGACGACACCGCGCAGCTCACCCCCCAGTTCCAGGCCCCCGGCGCCGGCGGCTACGGCGCCCGTCCGGCGGACAACGTCTCCGGGCACACCGTCACCAGCGGCATCCCCGTCGTCCCCTCCGCCGGCCCGGCCGGTCCGGGCGGCCCCGGCAGCGGCGGACCCGCGGCGCAGACCGCGCCGAAGCGGCCCGCACCGGCCGCGCAGAGCACCTCCACCGCCGGTGCCAAGAAGAAAAAGAAGGGCCGCAGCAAGCTGGTCCTCGTCGGCGCCCTGCTGGTCGTCGGCGGCATCGGTGCCTACGGCGCCGGTCTGCTGATGAACCACTCCGACGTGCCCAAGGGCACCACCGTGCTCGGCGTCGACATCGGCGGCAGCACCCGCGACGAGGCCGTCAAGACGCTGGAGGACGCCTTCGACAAGCGGGCCGACCAGCCCCTGAAGCTGTCCGTCGGCGGGGACACCATCAGCCTCAAGCCGGACCAGGCGGGCCTCCAGTTCGACATCCAGGCCACCGTCGACGGCGTCACCAAGAGCGACTACAACCCGGTCTCCGTGATCGGCACGCTCTTCGGCCAGGAGCGGGTGGTCGAGCCGCAGATGCCGGTCGACGAGGAGAAGCTCCAGGCGGCCCTCACGTCCGCCGCGGGCGGCTCCGGATCGTCCAACGACGGCACCATCACCTTCCAGGCGGGCAAGGCCGTCGCCGTCTACGGCAAGCCCGGCCAGGGCGTCGACGCGGCCGGGGCCGAGGAGTCCGTCGTGGCCGCCTACCGCACCCAGGTCGAGACGGGCACCAGCACCGCGGTGAAGGTCCCGACCGTCACCAAGCAGCCGACGATCTCCAACGCCGAGGTCGACCGGATGATGAAGAAGTTCGCCGAGCCCGCCATGTCGGGCCTGGTGACCGTGCGGGCGCCCAGCGGCCAGAGCGTGTCGTTCAGCCCCCAGAAGTCCCTGTGGAAGTTCCTGGGCGTACAGCGGGTCGACGGCAAGCTCGTCGAGACCTACGACAAGAAGGCCCTCACCGAGCTGTACGGCGACACCTTCGACGGCGTACTGATCACCCGCGGCACCGGCGCCAAGACCGGCGTGACCGTCGAGGACGTGATCGGCGCCCTGCGCCCCGCGCTCCTCGGCAAGACCCCGGCCGAACGCACCGCGACGATCGACACCGACCCGAGCTGACCCGCCCCCGGTGCCGCATGACATGACATCTGTCATGCGGCACCGAGGACAGCCGACACTGCCGCGGCCGTTCCCGCCGGGCGACGATTGCTGTCATGACGACGACCGCACCGACGACCGCACCGACGACCGCACCGACGACCGCACCGAGGACAGCACGGCGGACGGCACCGGCGACCGCCCCGGCCGTCACCTGCGACCAGGTGACCAAGAGCTACGGCGACGTACGCGCCGTCGACGGCCTCACCCTCACCCTGCACCCCGGTGAGACCGTGGCCCTGCTCGGCCCCAACGGCGCCGGCAAGTCCACCACCCTCGATCTGCTGCTCGGCCTCAGGCAGCCCGACAGCGGCACCGTCCGCGTCCTCGGCACCGGCCCGCGCGAGGCGATCGTCGCCGGCCGGGTCGGCGCGATGCTCCAGAGCGGCGGGCTGATGGACGAGGTCACCGTCGCCGAACTGGTCACGCTCGCCTGCGGACTGCACCCGCGGCCGTACCCGCCCTCCGAGGTGATGTCCCGGGCCGGGGTCTCCCAGATCGCCGGCCGCAAGGCCGACAAGCTCTCCGGCGGCCAGGCCCAGCGGGTCCGCTTCGCCCTCGCCACCGCGGGCGACAGCGACCTGATCGTCCTGGACGAACCGACCACCGGAATGGACGTCACCACCCGCCAGGCGTTCTGGGCCACCATGCGCGAACAGGCCGACCAGGGCCGTACGGTCCTCTTCGCCACCCACTACCTGGAAGAGGCCGACGCGATAGCCGACCGGGTGCTCGTCCTGCACCGGGGACGGCTGCTCGCCGACGGCACCGCCGCCGAGATCAAGGCCAGGGCGGGGGCCCGCCGGATCGCCTTCGACCTGGACGGCGAGATCGACGAGGCCGCCCTGCGCGCCCTGCCGTCCCTCACCGCCCTCGACGTGTCCGGCCACACCGTGCGCATCCAGTCCGCCGACGCCGACACCACCGTCCACGCGCTCTACGCCCTCGGCCTGCGCCCCCGCAATCTGGAGGTCGCCGGGCTGGGCCTGGAGCAGGCGTTCGTCGCCCTCACCACCGCCGAGGAGGCGAAGACCAAGTGAACGGCCTGATCAAGCTGGAACTCGTCCGCGCCCTGCGCAACCGCAAGTTCCTGTTCTTCTCGGTGATCTACCCGTCCGTGCTGTTCCTGCTGATCGCGGGCAGCGCCGACGCCACCACCGAGGTCGACGGCACCGGCCTCACCCTGCCGACCTACATGATGGTCTCCATGGCCTCCTTCGGGGCCCTGACCGCCGTCCTGATGGGCAACAGTGAGCGCATCGCCAAGGAACGCGAGAGCGGCTGGGTCAGACAGCTCCGGCTGACCACGCTCCCGGGCCGCGGGTACGTCCTGGCCAAGACGGCGAGCGCGGCCGTGGTCAGCCTGCCGTCGATCGTGATCGTCTTCGCCGTCGCGGCCGCCGTGAAGGACGTCCGCCTGGACGCCTGGCAGTGGCTCGCCCTCACCGGCGCGATCTGGGCCGGCAGCCTGGTCTTCGCCGCCCTGGGCGTCGCCCTCGGCTATCTGACCAGCGGGGACGCGGTCCGCCCGGTCACGATGATCACCTACTTCGGGCTGTCGATCCTCGGCGGGCTGTGGATGCCGACGACCACCTTCCCCGCCTGGCTCCAGGACATCGCCGAGTGGGTCCCCACACACGCGTACGCTGCGCTGGGGCAGGCCATCGAACGGAACCAGGCCCCGCACGCCCGGGACATCGTCGTCCTCGCCGTCTTCTTCGCCCTGTTCACGGGCGGCGCGGCCTGGCTGTACCGGAAGGACACCTTGAAGGCGTGAGCGCCATGACGGACGACGACCTGCTGCCCGAGGCGGTCCGGCGGGAGATGACCGTCCCGCTGGGCCGGACCGCCCGCACCCGCCGCGAGCTGTGGCGGCGCAAGGCCCTGTGGATCGGCGTCTGGCTGGTCTTCCTCAGCTCGCCGGTCCACGACCTGGTCTCCGGCCGCCACACCTCCGCGGGCACCGCGGCCGGCTCACTGGGCCTCGCGGTGTTCGTCAGCGTCTATCTCGCCCTGCTGTTCCGGAACATGGGCGAGGCGCCCTACCCGCCGCGGCTCATCGCCACGCTCATCGGCTCCATGGCCGCCCTCGCCGTCGCCCTCTCCCTCACCCTCGGCGCCCCCTGGCTCGGCCTGTTCTGCTACGTCTCCGTGGCCTGCGGGATGGTGCTCCCGCCGCGCGCCGCGTTCTGGGCGATCCCGGCGACGGCCGCCACGATGATGCTGACCGGCCTGCGCACCGGCGTGGAGCAGGCGGCCGACCTGCTGGTGCTGGTGCTGCTCATCGGCCTCGCGATGACCGGCGTCAGCCAACTGGTGCGCACCACCATCGCGTTGCGCGAGGCCCGCGCCACCGTCGCCCAACTCGCCGCGAACGAGGAGCGGCTGCGGCTGGCCAGGGATCTGCACGATCTGCTCGGCCACTCCCTGTCGCTGATCACCCTCAAGAGCGAGCTGGCCGGCCGGATGCTGCCCGAGCACCCCGAGCGGGCCGCCCGGCAGGTCGCCGACATCGAACAGGTCAGCAGACAGGCCATGGTGGACGTCCGGGAGGCCGTCACCGGCTACCGGCGGCCCCGGCTGGCCGCCGAACTCGCCGGCGTCCAGGTCGCCCTGGCCGCCGCCGGTGTCACCGCCCACGTGCCCGCGGAACCCGATCTCGACGGGGTCCCCGAGGAGAGCGAGTCCGCCCTCGCCTGGGCGCTGCGCGAGGCGGTCACCAACGTCGTACGGCACAGCGGCGCCGGCCGCTGCACGGTGGACGTGGTCCGCCGCCAGACCCTGGACGGACCGATCGTGGAACTCTCCGTCGAGGACGACGGCTCCGGCGGCCCCGGCACGGGCCCGGGCAACGGCCTCACCGGTCTGACCGAACGGCTGGAGAAGACCGGCGGCACCCTGGAGGCGGGCCGGACCAGGCACGGCTTCCGGCTGGTCGCCCGGGTCCCGGCGGGCGGCGGCGCGGACATAGGATCCCCGGCATGACCGGTGACGTGATCAAGGTCCTGCTGGCCGAGGACCAGTCGATGGTCCGCGAGGCGCTGGCCGCCCTGCTCGGCCTGGAGGACGACATCGAGGTGGTCGCCCAGGCGGCCCGCGGCGACGAGGTCCTCGCCGCCGCCCGCGCCCACCGGGTCGACGTGGCCCTCCTGGACATCGAGATGCCGGGCGCCACCGGCATCGAGGCTGCCGCCCAGCTCCACCGGGAGCTGCCGCACGTCAAGCTCGTCGTGCTCACCACCTTCGGCCGCCCCGGCTATCTGCGCGGCGCCATGGAGGCGGGCGCCGACGCCTTCCTCGTCAAGGACGCCCCCGCCGCCCAGCTCGCCGAGGCCGTCCGCAAGGTGCTGGCGGGGGAGCGCGTCATCGACCCCACCCTCGCGGCGGCCGCCCTCGCCGAGGGCGCCAACCCGCTGACGGACCGCGAGCGCGAGATCCTCCGGGCGGCGGCCGACGGCTCCACCAACGCCGAACTCGCCCACACCCTGCACCTCTCCCAGGGCACGGTCCGCAACTACCTCTCCACGGCCATCCAGAAACTGTCGGTCCGCAACCGGGCGGAAGCGGTGCGCACCGCGAGGGAGAAGGGCTGGCTCTGACAACACCCTGCGCGGCGGCGTCAGTTCAGCATCGCGCGGGCCGCGCGGGCCTCGTTCCGCACCCGTTCCGCGGTGGGCTCGTCGACGACCTCCACCAGGTCGGCGTACTCCTCCAGTTCGGCGGCGCCCGCCACGAATTCGCCGCGCCGGACCAGGAGTTGGCCCTTCTCGTGACGCAGACGGGCCGGGTGGTGCGGGATCAGGAGGGACAGCTCGACCGCCCACAGGGCGACGTCGGAGCGCTCCGGGCGGGCGGCGGCCCAGGAGCGGATGTTGTTGAGGATCCGGATCACCACCTCCAGCGGCTCCGCGGGCTCCAGCATCGACGGCTCCAGCACCGCCCCCGTCGCCCCGGCGACCAGCTCGCCCGCCTCGCCCTCGCCCAGCACCCGGCCCCCGTCGAACGGATCCACCAGCACCTGCCCGTCCGCGGGCCCGAGCCCGACCACGAAGTGCCCCGGCAGGGCGACCCCGTACACCGGGGCCCCGGCCCGCCGGGCGACCTCCACCCACACCACCGACAGCAGGATCGGCAGCCCCCGCCGCCGTACCAGCACCCGGTGCAGCAGCGAGGAGTCCAGCCGCTGGTAGTCCGCGGGGGCGCCGCCGAAGCCGTACCGCCCGCCCAGCAGATCGCGCAGCGCCACCGCCCAGTCGTGCGGGCCGCCCGGCCGGTACGGCATCTCCCCGGCCAGCCGGTCCAGTTCCGCCTGCGCGGCGTCGAGCCCGGCCGGACCCAGCCCCGGGTCGGCCTCCGCGCCGATCAGCAGGCACAGCACGGCGAGATCGGGCCGCTCGGCCCGTGCCTCCTCGGCGAACAGCCGGCGCACCTCACCGTCCTCGAAGCCGTCCACGGGCTCGCTCACGAGGAAGCCTCCCGCGGCTCCCGGTAGTGGTGGTACGCGTGGTGCGCCGCCAGGCCCAGACGCCCGTACAGCGCCCGCGCCCCCGCGTTGTCCGCCTCGACCTGGAGCCAGGCGGCCGACGCGCCCTCGTCCAGCGCCCGCCGGGCCAGCGCGGCCATCACGGTCGTCGCGAGCCCGCGCCGTCGCTGTGCCGGGTCGACCTCGACCGCGGCGAACCCGGCCCACCGCCCGTCCACCACACACCGCCCGATCGCGGCGGGCGCCTCGCCGGACGCGCCGGGCACGGTCGCGAACCACACCGACGGCCCGCTGCCCAGCACCTCGAGGGCCACCTCGCTCACCCCCTTGCGCTGATACCGGGACAGCCACGCCTCGTCCGCCGAACGCGCCAGCACGACCGGCGGGGCCGACGAGACCGATGCGTCCGCGTCCGGCGCGGCAGTGTCCGCGAGCGGCGCCAGCGCCCCGATCCACAGCTCCGCGGTCACCTCGCGCACCCAGCCGCGCCGCTCCAGCTCCCCGCAGAGCAGCTCCAGCGTCCCCTCGGCGCCGGTCGCGGTCTGCGCGTACGCGGGCAGCCCCCGCGCCGCGTACCAGCGCCGTACGGCGTCCAGGGCCGCGTCCAGCGGGAGCCCCGGGTCGCCGATCGGCAGGACGGAGTTGGCCCGCCGGGTGAACCCGGAGGCGGCCCGCAGCTCCCAGTCGCCGAGCCGCTCGCTCTCCACCGGCCGCCAGGCCCGCGCCGCGATCCGGGACAGCTCCTCGAACGACGCGGCGGGCCCCCGGCGGCGGGCCGGCGCGGGCGGCACGACCTTCCCCGCGACCAGCGAGGACGCGTCAATCCGGACGCTGTCCCCGCTCTTCCGTGTGATCACCAGCACACCGTCGTCCCATGATGTGAGAACACCCACCGTGTCGGTGAATTTCCCCTCGGTGACACCCGGGTCGGTCAAACGCCGCACGGAGACACGTTTGCCCACGTCAGCGGCGGTGATACGGACCTCGAGGCGTCCTGCGGCCGAGATTTCCACAGGTCGGTTCACCCCTCCTGTTCGGATCATGCCCAAGAACGGAGATACTAGGTGCGGGCATCGACGACGCCGCGCTCCCGCGCGCCAGGCGGCGGAGCCTAGGAAAGGCCCGCCAGCGCCCTATCGAGGAGGAACGACAGCGTGACCTACGTCATCGCGCAGCCTTGTGTAGACGTGAAGGACAAGGCGTGCATCGAGGAGTGCCCGGTCGACTGCATCTACGAGGGCTCCCGGTCCTTGTACATCCACCCGGACGAATGCGTCGACTGCGGCGCCTGTGAACCGGTCTGCCCGGTCGAGGCCATCTTCTACGAGGACGACGTGCCGGAGGAGTGGAAGGACTACTACAAGGCGAACGTCGAGTTCTTCGACGAGCTCGGTTCTCCGGGCGGCGCCAGCAAGCTGGGCGTGATCGAGCGCGACCACCCCTTCGTCGCCGCGCTGCCGCCCCAGGCCGAGTAGTCCGCGACCAGCGGCCCGCACATCGTGCCGCCTCGGTCCCGTACGGCCTGATCGCCTCGATCGCCGCCGTACGGGACCGAGGCGTTTCCCGTACCTGAGAGAGCGAGCATCACCGTGTCCTCCGTAGTCTCCGACCGCCTCCCCGCCTTCCCTTGGGACAAGCTGGAGCCGTACAAGAAGACGGCCGCGGCGCACCCGGACGGCATCGTCGACCTCTCCGTCGGCACCCCGGTCGACCCGGTCCCCGAGCTGATCCAGAAGGCGTTGATCGACGCGGCGGACTCGCCCGGCTACCCCACGGTCTGGGGCACCCCGGCCCTGCGCGACGCGATCACCGGCTGGCTGGAGCGCAGGCTCGGCGCCCGCGAGGTCACCCACCGCCATGTGCTGCCGATCGTCGGCTCCAAGGAACTCGTCGCCTGGCTCCCGACCCAGCTCGGCCTGGGCCCCGGCGACCGGGTGGCGTACCCGCGGCTGGCCTATCCGACGTACGAGGTCGGCGCCCGGCTGGCCCGCGCGGACCACGAGGTCTACGACGACCCCACCGAGCTGGACCCCGAGGGCCTGAAGCTGCTCTGGCTGAACTCCCCGTCCAACCCGACCGGCCGGGTGCTGCCGAAGGCCGAGCTGACGAGGATCGTCGCCTGGGCCCGGGAGCACGGCGTCCTGGTCGTCTCCGACGAGTGCTATCTGGAGCTGGGCTGGGAGGCCGACCCGGTCTCGGTCCTGCACCCCGACGTCAACGGCGGCTCGTACGACGGTGTCGTCGCGGTGCACTCGCTGTCCAAGCGCTCCAACCTGGCGGGCTACCGCGCGGCCTTCCTGGCCGGTGACCCGGCGGTCCTCGGCCCGCTCCTCGAGATCCGCAAGCACGGCGGCATGATGACCTCGGCGCCCACCCAGGCGGCGGTGGTGGCGGCCCTCGGCGACGACACGCACGTCCAGGAGCAGCGCGCGCGGTACGCCGCCCGCCGCACCCTGCTGCGCGAGGCGCTGCTCGGCCACGGCTTCCGTATCGAGCACAGCGAGGCCAGCCTCTACCTGTGGGCGACCCGGGGGGAGTCCTGCTGGGCCACGGTCGCCCGTCTCGCCGACCGCGGCATCCTGGTGGCGCCCGGCGACTTCTACGGCACGGCGGGCGAGCAGTTCGTCCGCGTGGCCCTCACGGCGACGGACGAGCGTGTCAGGGCGGCTGTGGAGCGGCTCGCCGCTCCGTAGCGGCGCCGGGCGCCCAGCCCTCGTACGCACGACGGGGCCCGGGGGGACGACCCCGGACCCCGTCCGTCACGGCTTCGGCGCGGCGTCGGCCGACCGTGACGTCAGCCGTTCGCGGTGTCAGCCGATCGGCAGCGTGCCCGCGCCCGGCAGGCCGCCCTGGGTGAGGCCCTGCGTCGGCAGCCCGCCCTTCGTGACCGTCTTGGCGGCGTCACCGAGCAGGCCCGCGGCGCCGGCGGCCTTGCCGGACTTGCCGGCCGTCTTCCCGGCAGTCTTCCCGGCCTTCTTGGCCGGTGCGGCGGGCTTCTTCGCCGCCTTGCCGCCGGGCTTCTTCGCCGCCGGCGCCACCTGCTTGACCGCCTTGCCGCCGGCTACGTCCGCGAGCCCGGTCGCGGTGTGCGTCGCACCGTCGAGCGCGGTGCCGACGTTCGCCGCGTCCAGGGCGGTCAGCCCGCCGAGGTCCGGGGCGGCGGGCAGGGCGGCGGGGGCCGCGTTGGCGGAGCCGGCCGCACCGACCCCGGCGGCCGCTCCCGCAGCGACAAGCAGCGCGGCACGGGCGATCCGGCGGGTCAGGGGGAGGGACATGATGCTCCTTCGACGGGAGAGAACAGGTTCGGAGAACACAGAGCGAAAACTGTCTGTCCGGGCCCGGACGCAGTGACTACCGCTCGAAGCCCACGAAGGTTGCGCACGGCCGACGTAAAGAGTTGGCAATGCGTCGCATTATCGGCTGTGGATAAAAACGGGCAAAAACCGCCCGATATGAAAGTCCGTCAAACCCGCGGAGTCCTTTGTCCGCAAGGGATCCGCCACGATCGAGGGTGACGGCGCGAAAACCTGAGCACACCGCCGTCCGGACCACGGGGCACCACCCGCCGGAGTGAACCCCCGCACCGGTGTCCGTACCACCGCGTCACCGCTCTACCGTGCGGTGACGATCCGCACACTTCCGGTGTCGTCGCCCGCGCCCGCGGCCCCGCCGGTGCCCGCGGCCTCCGTGCCGCCCGAGGTGACCGGACGCCACCGGCTGTCGGTGTGGCCCGCCTTCCACTCCTGGCCCGCGTAGGTCACCTTCTGGATCCGCAGCGCCGAGGCGTTGGCCACCGCCCAGTGCGCGAGCTGCCAGCCGCGCTCGCGGACGTCGCGTCCGGCGGCCGCGGTGTCCTCGGTGACGGGCAGGATCACCGTGCGCCCGTCGGTCACCGCGCGCGGCGCGTCCGCACTGCTTCCCTCGCCGTCCTCGGTCGTCGAGGACGCCTTGTCGTCGGAGACCTCGGCGCCCGCCTCGCGCAGCGCGTCCCGCCCGAAGTCCCGCAGCAGCGCCGCGCGCACCCCGTCCGGGCCGGTGCTCGCCGTGGTCCGCGGGGTGCCCTCGCAGGTCAGCGTGGCCGCCGAGGAACCGGTGAGCGCGGCCGCCAGCAGCGTCGCGTCCGGCTCGTGCTTGGCGTACGCCTCCGGGTAGCCGCTGCGCTGCACCCGCTGGGCGGCGACGGTCAGCGGAAGTTCGGTGTAGTCGGGCACCTTGGCGAGGTGCCGGTAGAAGATGTCCGCCGCGTACGCCGGGTCCGTGACCTGCTTCGGCGTGCCCCAGCCCTGCGAGGGCCGCTGCTGGAAGAGCCCGAGGGAGTCCCGGTCGCCGTGGTCGAGGTTGCGCAGCCCCGACTCCTGGAGCGCGGTGGCCAGCGCGATCGTCACGGCCCGCTCGGGCATGCCCCGGTTGGTGCCGACGGCCGTGATGGTGGCGGCGTTGACCGCCTGCTCCGGGGTGAACTCGTACGCCGTCCCGCCGGCCTTCGCGGGGACGACCCGGCACCCGGGAGCGCCCGAGCCCCCGGTGACGTACTGGACCACCACATAACCGGCGACCGCGGACAGGACCACACAGGCCGCCGCGGAACGCAGCAGACGGCCACGGCGCTTGGAGGAGGAGGTCGGCTCTGGCACGCGTACAAGGTACTGGACGGTAGGCGGACATGGGGGACGCGTGTGCGACGGAGGGGCGAGCGAGCCGGGACGTATGGCGCGTTAGGGTCGAGGCCATGGCCGACACCCCGCTTGACCTGACTCTGGACGCCGCGGCGCTCACCGCCCAGCTCGTCGACCTCCCCTCGGAGAGCGGCACCGAGAAGCCTCTGGCGGACGCGATCGAGACCGCCCTGCGCGCGCTGCCCCACCTCACGGTGCACCGCTACGGCAACAACGTGATCGCCCGCACCGGGCTGGGCCTGCCGCAGCGCGTGATCCTCGCCGGCCACATCGACACCGTCCCGATCGCGGACAACGTCCCCTCGCGCCTCGACGAGGACGGCGTCCTGTGGGGCTGCGGCACCTGCGACATGAAGTCCGGCGTGGCGGTCCAGCTCCGCATCGCCGCGACCGTCCCCGCCCCCAACCGCGACCTGACCTTCATCTTCTACGACAACGAAGAGGTCACCGCCGACCTCAACGGCCTCAAGCACGTCGCCGAGGCGCACCCGGAGTGGCTGGAGGGCGACTTCGCGGTGCTGCTCGAACCCTCCGACGGGCAGGTCGAGGGCGGCTGCCAGGGCACGCTCAGGGTGCTGCTGCGCACCTCGGGCGAGCGGGCCCACTCGGCGCGGAGCTGGATGGGCTCGAACGCGATCCACGCGGCGGCGCCGATCCTGGCCCGGCTGGCCGCCTACCGGCCGCGCAACCCGGTGATCGACGGCCTGGAGTACCGCGAGGGCCTCAACGCGGTCGGCATCCGCGGCGGCGTCGCCGGCAACGTCATCCCCGACGAGTGCGTGGTCACCGTCAACTTCCGCTACGCCCCCGACCGCAGCGAGGAGGAGGCGCTCGCCCATGTGCGGGAGGTCTTCGACGGCTGCGGGGTGGAGGAGTTCGTGGTGGACGACCACAGCGGCGGCGCCCTGCCCGGTCTCTCCCACCCGGCCGCGGCCGCCTTCATCGAGGCGGTGGGCGGCACCCCGCAGCCCAAGTTCGGCTGGACGGACGTCAGCCGGTTCTCCGCGCTGGGCGTCCCGGCCGTCAACTACGGTCCCGGCAACCCGCACCTGGCGCACAAGCGGGACGAGCGCGTCGACACCGCGAAGATCCTCGCCGGCGAGGAGCGGCTGCGGGCCTGGCTCACCGCCTGAGCCGGTCCGGGGCCGGTCCCGGACCCGGGCTCTGCGCACCGGTCACACCGACGTCCCCCCTCCGTAACCCGCGTAGATCTACGCTGAGGTCCGAACAACCGCAAGCGGAGGGAGTCCACATGGCTACCGGCAACCCCGAGGGCAAGAAGCAGCCACCGGAGGAACAGCGCCTGGGCCCGGTTCTCCGACGGCGCAGTCAGGTCACGGCGAGCACCACCGACCAGCGGCTGCTGGACGCCGGCGGCCCCTCCGACTGGGTGCACACCGACCCCTGGCGGGTCCTGCGCATCCAGTCGGAGTTCATCGAAGGCTTCGGCACCCTCGCCGAACTCCCCCCGGCGATCAGTGTGTTCGGCTCCGCCCGGACCCCGGCCGGCTCCCCGGAGTACGAGGCGGGCGTGCGGCTGGGCAGCGGCCTGGTCGAGGCGGGCTGGGCGGTCATCACCGGTGGCGGTCCGGGCGCGATGGAGGCGGCCAACAAGGGCGCCTGCGAGGCGGGCGGCACCTCGGTCGGCCTGGGCATCGAACTGCCCTTCGAGCAGGGGCTGAACCCCTACGTCGACATCGGCCTGAACTTCCGGTACTTCTTCGTCAGAAAGATGATGTTCGTCAAATACGCTCAAGGGTTCGTGGTGCTGCCCGGCGGGCTCGGCACCCTCGACGAACTCTTCGAGGCCCTCACGCTCGTCCAGACCCAGAAGGTCACCCGCTTCCCCATCGTGCTCTTCGGCACCGAGTACTGGGGCGGCCTCGTCGACTGGCTCCGCAACACCCTGGTGGCCCAGGGCAAGGCGGCCGAGAAGGACCTCCTGCTCTTCCACGTCACGGACGACGTGGAAGAGGCCGTCGCCCTCGTCTCGAAGGAAGCCGGCCGCTAGACGGCGTCGCGGGCTACGCGAGTCCCCGGCGGGCCACCGCCGGGGGCCGGTGGCCCGCGATCGACGCGACCATGTCGAGCACCTGCCGGGTCTCCGCCACCTCGTGCACCCGGTACACCTGGGCCCCCAGCCACGCCGACACCGCCGTGGTGGCCAGGGTGCCGAGCACCCGCTCCTTCACCGGCCGGTCCAGCGTCTCCCCGACGAAGTCCTTGTTCGACAGGGACACCAGCACCGGCCACCCCGTCTCCACCATCTCGCCCAGCCGCCGCGTCGCCTCCAGGCTGTGCCGGGTGTTCTTGCCGAAGTCGTGCCCCGGATCGATCAGCACCGACTCCCTCGGCACCCCCAGCGCCACCGCCCGCTCCGCGAGCCCCACCGTCACCCGCAGGATGTCGGCCACGACGTCGTCGTACGTCACCCGGTGCGGACGCGTCCGGGGCTCCGCGCCACCCGCGTGCGTGCACACCAGCCCCACCCCGTACCGCGCGGCGACCTCCGCGAGCCCCGGATCGACGCCGCCCCACGCGTCGTTCAGCAGATCCGCGCCCGCCTCGCACACCGCCTCGCCGACCTCGGCCCGCCAGGTGTCCACGCTGATCACCACCTCGGGGAAACGCCGCCGCACCTCGGCCACGAAACCGACCGTGCGCCGCGCCTCCTCCTCGGCGCTCACCTCGTCACCGGGACCGGCCTTCACCCCGCCGATGTCGATGATCGCGGCGCCCTCCGCCACCGCCTGCTCCACCCGGGCCAGCGCCGGCTCGTCCCGGAAGGTGGCGCCCTGGTCGTAGAACGAGTCCGGGGTCCGGTTCACGATCGCCATGATCACCGGCTCGTGCGCCCCGAATTCCCGCCTGCCCAGCCTGAGCATCGCCTGTGACCTTTCCTCGAACATCCTGGTACGTCCCCACCCAACCACCGCCTGCGACCCTAACTGTCCGACCGTCATGGCACGATCGGACCCACACACAGTTCGACACCGAGCGTGGGGGCCCCACCGATGGTTATGTTCCTGTTCCTGGTCATCGCGCTCGCCGTGGTGGTCGCCGCGGTGACACTCGCCGTGGTGGGCGGCGGCGAGGGCACCGGACCGCTGCCCGACGCGGAGCCCCAGCGGCTGCACGACCCGCTGCCCCCGGACCGCCCGCTCGACCGCGCCGACATCGACCGGCTGCGCTTCCCGCTCGCCGCCCGCGGCTACCGCATGGCCGACGTGGACGACGCCCTCAACCGCCTCGCCGCCGAACTCTCCGAACGGGACGCCCGCATCGCCGACCTGGAGTCCGCCCTGACCGGTGCCCGCGCTGCCGGACCGCAGGTCTCCTTCGAGAAGCCGGACCAGGAGGA
The DNA here is from genome assembly GCF_013363615.1 of Streptomyces sp. CAI-85. Lineage (NCBI taxonomy): Bacteria > Bacillati > Actinomycetota > Actinomycetes > Kitasatosporales > Streptomycetaceae > Streptomyces > Streptomyces sp. CAI-85. The sequence continues at coordinate 48,228 of NZ_JAANNX010000020.1, forward strand.
CCAGCCGTGAGCGACGGCACCGCCCTCGCCGGACCGGACGGCGCCGCCCGCTGCCCCTGGGCGCTGTCCACCCCGGACTACGTGACCTACCACGACGAGGAGTGGGGCCGCCCGGTCCACGGCGACGACGCCCTGTTCGAACGGCTCAGCCTGGAGGCGTTCCAGTCGGGCCTGTCCTGGATCACCATCCTGCGCCGCCGCCCCGGCTTCCGCGCCGCCTTCGCCGGCTTCGACATCGCCTCCGTCGCCGCCTTCACCGACACGGACCGCGAGCGCCTCCTGGCCGACGCCGGCATCATCCGCAACCGCGCCAAGATCGACGCCACCCTCGCCAACGCGCGGGCGCTCGCCGGCTGGGCCCCGGGCGAGCTGGACGAACTGATCTGGTCCCACGCCCCGGACCCGGCCGGCCGCCCGGTCCCGCGCACCCTCGCCGACGTGCCCGCCGTCACCGCCGAGTCGACGGCCCTGTCGAAGGCCCTCAAGAAGAAGGGCCTGCGGTTCGTCGGGCCGACGACGGCCTACGCGCTGATGCAGGCATGCGGCCTGGTCAACGACCACCTGACGGGCTGTGTGAGCAGAAGCGCCGCCTAGGACCTCACCGGCCCAGGTAGCGCGGCTCCTCCTTGTTCACGAACGCCCGCACCGCGATCGTGTGGTCCTCCGAGGCGCCCGCGCGCGTCTGGAGCTCGTCCTCCTTGTCCAGCGTCTCCGCCAGCGAGTGGGAGAACCCGTACGCCATCGACTCCTTGATCGCGGCGTACGCCACGGTCGGACCCGAGGCCAGCATCCGCGCCACCTGCTCGGCGGCCGTGTGCAGCGAGGCGGCCGGCACCACGCGGTTGGCGATGCCCAGCTCGTACGCCTCCGGCGCCTTGATCGTGCGCGGGAAGAGCAGCAGGTCGGCGGCGCGCCCGGGGCCGATCACCCGGGGCAGCGTCCAGGAGATCCCGGAGTCCGCGGTGAGCGCGACCCCCGCGAACGACGTGTTGAAGGACGCCGTGTCGGCCACGACCCGGTAGTCCGCGGCGAGCGCGAACCCGAAACCGGCGCCCGCGGCGACGCCGTTCACCGCGGCCACCACCGGCTTCGGCGCCTCGGTCAGCGCCCGCACGATCGGGTTGTAGTGCTCCTTGACGGTGCTCATGACCTGCCCCGAGCCCTCGGCCAGCAGCCCGATGTGCTCCTTGAGGTCCTGGCCCACGCAGAACGCCCGGTCCCCGGCGGCGGTCAGCAGCACGGCCCGTACGGCGTCGTCCTCCGCCGCCGCGCGCGCCACGTCCCGCAGGGCGACCTTGGTCGCCACGTTCAGCGCGTTCATCGCCTCCGGGCGGTTCAGGGTGATGGTCGCGAGCCCGTCGCTCACCTCGTAGAGCACGGTGTCGGCCATGGTGTATCCCCTCCGTGTCGCGGCTCGGGCGTACTACTCGTCGGTACGTCCGGGTTACGAGGAAAGCATGGCGGAGATCGTTGTCCGAGGACCGGACCCGACGTGTGACCTGCGTCAAACAATTCGGACTCGATTCCGGCGGCCCGATGTCCGCGCGGCGGCGCAGTATCGCAGTCACATCCCCGAATTGAGTGGTTTTGCTCGCGCGCGTTGTCCAAGCGATGCCGACCGATGTTGGTCATCGGGTCCTGAGATGCGGGATAATGGCTGGGAAGCAATGTGTTCGATGCCGGTGTCGCGTGTCCCACGCTGGACAGCGCGTGCCCTCCCAGGGGCCGTCGGCTGTGACGTGAGCTGGTTTCAGGAAGGGGAACGAGCATGGCGGCCATGAAGCCGCGGACGGGCGACGGCCCGCTCGAGGTGACCAAGGAGGGGCGGGGCATCGTCATGCGCGTTCCGCTCGAAGGCGGCGGTCGGCTTGTCGTCGAGCTGACCCCGGACGAGGCCGACGCGCTCGGCGACGCCCTCAAGAAGGTCGTCGGCTGACGCGGAAGCGACCATACCCCTTCAGTCGCCCCGGCATCCTCTTGGGTGCCGGGGCGACTGCTGTGCCGCACCCGCCTCCCCCGGACGGCCCAGCGCCCGCCGTCCGGCGGGCCGCTCCCCGTCCCAGCGGGTCGCTCAGCGCTTGACCGCGCACAGCAGGCCGTCGCCCACCGGCAGCAGCGACGGCACCAGCTCCTGGCTCTCGCGCACCGCCCGCAGCAGCTCCCGGATCCTGGTGACCTCGGTCGGCTGCGGCCCCGAGTCGACGGTGCGGCCGTTGGCGAAGACGCCCTCGAAGACCACCAGACCGCCAGGCCGCAGCAGGCGCAACGATTCAGCGAGGTAGTCCAGGAACTCCAGCCGGTCCCCGTCGCAGAAGACGAGGTCGTATCCGGCGTCCGCGAGCCGCGGCAGGACGTCCAGCGCCCGGCCGGGGATGAAACGGGCCCGGTTGCTGGCGAAACCGCACGCGCGGAACGCCTGCCGGGCCGACTGCTGGTGCTCGGGCTCCGGATCGACGGTGGTCAGGACGCCGTCCGGGCGCATGCCGTGCAGCAGATGGATCCCGGAGACACCGGTGCCGGTCCCGATCTCCGCGACCGCTTTCGCGTCCACGGTGGCGGCGAGCAACCGCAGCGCGGCGCCCGTGCTGGGCGACACCGAGCGCAGCCCTGCCTCGCGGGCCCGGTCACGGGCCCAGCGCAGCGCCTCGTCCTCGGCGGCATAGGCGTCTGCGAACGCCCAGCTTGCCTGCCGGTTGCCGGTAATGAGCCTCTCCTGTCCCCGTGGTTGCCTCGGCGTGACTGTATCCGCTGCCGCCGGGAACCCGCAGATGGGACCGGGCGTTTGTAGGGGTGGGAACGACGACCGGGGGGACACAGTTGGATCACGACCAGGGACGACGGTCCCAGCACGTGCTGACGGAGCCGTACGAGCCGGATCAGCGCCGATCAAATTCTCGTAAAACCGCTTATCCGGAGCTAACGGGCGAGGTGGCTATGGTAGGGGCTCCACTGGACACCACCAGAGCCGACAGGGGAGGTGCGGCCGCGCCCGTGGATCGGGGAGGAGTGCTGCGGCGCTTTCTCGGTTCGGCAGGCAGGCCGAAATCCGTGAACGACACCGCTGCTGACCACAGCCAGGCCGCAGGTTTCACCTCCGGCCCCGCCCAGACCGCGACCTTCTCCACCGACGCGGACGGGCAGGCGTGGACTCCGCCCACGTGGGAGGAGATCGTCAGCATGCACAGCGGCCGGGTCTACCGGCTCGCCTACCGCCTCACCGGCAACCAGCACGACGCCGAGGACCTCACGCAAGAGGTCTTCGTCCGGGTCTTCCGCTCCCTGTCGACGTACACGCCGGGCACCTTCGAGGGCTGGCTGCACCGCATCACCACCAACCTCTTCCTGGACATGGTCCGCCGCAAGCAGCGCATCCGCTTCGACTCCCTCGGGGACGACGCGGCCGAGCGGCTGGCCGGCAAGGAGCCCTCCCCGCAGCAGATCTTCAACGACGCCCACTTCGACGCGGACGTCCAGCAGGCCCTCGACACCCTGGCGCCCGAGTTCCGCGCCGCCGTCGTCCTCTGCGACATCGAGGGGCTGTCCTACGAGGAGATCGCCGCGACCCTCGGCGTCAAGCTCGGCACCGTCCGCTCCCGGATCCACCGCGGCCGGTCGCAGCTCCGCAAGGCCCTCGCCCACCGCTCGCCGGAGGCCCGGGAGAAGCGCCGCTCCTTCGCGGCCCGTGTTCCCGCTCTGGGAGGAGGGGGCGCGACCGCGTGAGTGAGACCCGACGCAACCCCGCAGAGGGCCTCCTCGCGGAACAGCACCTGGGAGACCGTCTCTCCGCCCTGGTGGACGGCGAGCTCGGTCATGACACGCGCGAGCGTGTACTGGCGCATCTGGCGACCTGCGCGAAGTGCAAGTCCGAGGTCGACGCCCAGCGCCGGCTGAAGAACGTCTTCGCGGAAGTGGCCCCGCCCGCCCCCTCCGAAAGCTTCCTCGCCCGCCTCCAGGGACTCCCCGGCGGCGGCGACGCCGACAGCGGCGGCTCACCCCTCGGCGGAGGAGCCTTCGGCGGTGCCGGTGGCAGCGGCGGAGTCTTCGGCGTGCGGGGGGACGAGCCGTTCGAGTTCGGCTATGTGCCCGCGGGCGGCCATGGATCCGTCCTCGCGCCCTCCGACCGCGGCTTCCGTATCCATCCGGTCGGCCGCCCCGACGCGGAGCGCTCCCGAGGACTGCGGTTCGCCTTCGTCGCCGCGGGCGCGGTGTCGCTGGCCGCGATCGCCCTCGGCGGGGTGTACACCGGCGTCCCGGACACCACCGACGCCCGTGGCGGCTCCGGCAACGGCAGCAATGTCACCCCGGCCCGCTCGCCCGGCTCGGGCGCCGCCACCACCCCCGACAGCCAGCGGCGCCGCACCACCGGGCCGCTGCTCGCCCAGGGCGGCAAGCTGCTCGGGGACAGCCCGGCCGCCCCGACCGCGGTGTCCGCCCCGCTGCTCCCCGGCGGGCCCACCCCGGCCACGGGGCACACGCTCACCACCCCCGTGGTGGCGGGCGCGGCCGCGATGTCCCCGTTGATACGTCCGCTCCCGGCGACCCCGCCGGTCTCCCTCATCACCTGGGCGCCGGACGCCTCCTCCTCGGCTCACAGCGCCGGTCGGCACTGAACCTGGTTGAATCCAGGAAGGGACCGCCGACTGTGGGGAGAGCATGGACGAGGGGAAGCCCGCGAAGGCGAAGTGGTGGAGCCGTCCTCGGCCACAGACCCCTTCGGACCGGACGGAGTCACCCGCCGACAGTGACGGTGACGGTGACTTCGAACTGGCCCGCCCACAGCCACCCGCCGCCGGCCCCGACTCCGGCGACGGCGACGGCGACTATGAGCTGAGCGGGCCGGTGAGCACCGCGATACCCGCGACTCCGTCCGACGGGCGGGTTCCGGGTCCCGCCGGGGCCGAGGAGACGCACGAGGCCCCGTCCGCCGGGCCTGCGGCCGCCACGGGTGCCCCTCTCGCGGACGGTGACGAGGGCGAGGCGCAGTCCGGCACGCATGCGGCTTCCCTCGGGGGTGCTTCTGCCGGTGCGGCGATTCCGTCGGCCGGTGGAGGCCGTGGTGAGCCGCAGCCCGGCGCGCTGCCTGCGGCTTCCACCGGGGGTGCTCCCGTTGATGCGGCGGCTCTGCCTGTCGACGGCGGCGTTGGCGGGGCGCAGTCCGGCGCGCGTGCAACTTCCGCCGGTGCGGCGGAACTTCCCGCCGACGGCGACAGCCATGGCGCTGCGGCTCCGGGCGGCAGGGCGGCTCCTACGGCCGACGGCGACTGCCTTGCCGCTGGGGCTCCAGACGGCGCGGCGGCTCCTCCGGCCGACAGCGACGGTCGTGACGCTGCGGTTCCGGGCGGCGCGACCCCCTCCGAGCCTCCGCCGCCCGTCGCGGAGCGGCCCAAGCCCTTGCACGACCCCGACGCCTACAGCACCCCTCCGTACGGTGAGCCGGGCCCCTGGGCGCCCGCGCCGCCGGTCCAGCACCCGGCGGTGGCCTCGCCCGGCCACCTCACCCCGCCGCCCGCCGTCTCGCCCCACCTCGGCCAGGCGTCCGCCGCTTCGCCCCACCTGGGCCAAGCACCCACCGCACCCCACCTCACCCCGCCTCCCGCTGCCCCGTCCCACCTAGGCCAGGCACCCGACGCCTCGCCTCACCTCACCCCTCCGCCTGCCGCACCGTCCCACCTCGGTCCGGCACCCGCCCCCGCCCCTGCGCCCGGCTCAGCCCCGGCGCCCGCCCCCGGTCCGTCCCTGCAATCCGCCCCCGGGCCGGCCAACGCCACTGAAGCCGCCGCCGGCCAGCCGCTCGACCCCGCCCCGGGAGAGCCCGCCTCCGATCCCTGGCGTCGCTACGACCCCTGGTCCCCGACTCCGCTCGCCGGTGCCGGGGCCCTGCATCAGACCGGGGCCGCCGTGCCCAGTGCGGCTCAGCGGCGGCGCAAGGTGCGTAAGGGGATCGTCGGGGGTGCGCTGGCGCTCGCGCTCGTTTCCGGGGTGCTGGGCGGGCTCGTGGGGGCCCATCTGGAGCGCAACGGCGGGTTCGAGCACGTGGAGCTGCCCCAGGCCGCCGCCGAGCCCACCGGACGCGCCGCGGACAGCGTCGCCGGGATCGCCGCCCGGGCCCTGCCCAGCGTCGTCACCCTGCATGTGTCCGGCAGCGAGGAGTCCGGCACCGGCACCGGGTTCGTGCTCGACACCCGCGGCCACATCCTCACCAACGACCACGTCGTCGAGCCCGCGGGCGACGGCGGCGAGATCACCGTCGTCTTCAACGGAGGCCAGACCGCCGAGGGCAAGGTCGTCGGCCGGGACAGCGGATACGACCTCGCCGTGGTGAAGGTCAGCGGGGTCAGCGGCCTCGCACCGCTCACCCTGGGCAACTCCGACGGCGTCCAGGTCGGCGACCCGGTCGTCGCCATCGGCGCCCCCTTCGACCTGGAGGGCACGGTCACCTCGGGCATCATCAGCGCCAAGGAACGCCCCATCACGGCCGGCGGCGAGAGCGGCGACGGCAGCGACGTGTCGTACGTCGACGCCCTCCAGACCGACGCGCCCATCAACCCGGGCAACTCCGGCGGCCCGCTGCTCGACGCGCACGGCCGCGTCATCGGCATCAACTCCGCCATCCGCTCCGCCACCGACGGCTCCGACCCGGAGAACGGCCAGGTCGGGTCCATAGGGCTCGGCTTCGCCATCCCGATCAACCAGGGCAAGCGGGTCGCCGAGGAGCTGATCAACACCGGCCGGGCGACCCACCCCGTCATCGGCATCACCCTCGACATGGACTACACCGGCGACGGCGCCCGGGTCGGCACCAAGGGCGGTGACGGCGGCGCCCCGGTCTCCCCGGGCGGCCCCGGCGACCTGGCCGGCATCGAGCCGGGGGACGTGATCACCGAGGTCGACGGACAGCGCGTCCACTCCGGGGACGAACTGATCGTCAAGACCCGGGCGCACCGCCCCGGCGACCGTCTGGAGCTGACCGTCGAGCGCGACGGCGCGGAACGCACCCTCTCCCTGGTCCTCGGCTCCGCCGACGGCGACTGAGCGCGACGCGGGCGGCACGGTACCGGTCGGACAGGTGCGACAGGTACCGTGGACCCGGCCCGGACCACGGAAGAGACCGACCGAGGGCCGAGGACCCGCGGACATCGCAAGGAGCTTCAGGTGTTCAATGACATAGGACCGCTCGAGCTGGTGACGATCGTCGTCCTGGCCGTGCTCGTCTTCGGTCCGGACAAGCTCCCCAAGGTCATCCAGGACGTGATGCGCACCGTCCGGAAGATCCGCGAGTTCTCCGAGAGCGCCAAGCACGACATCCGGCAGGAACTCGGCCCGGAGTTCAAGGACTTCGAGTTCGAGGACCTCAACCCCAAGACGTTCATCCGCAAGCAGTTGGACAACGACGAGCTGGGGCTCAAGGAGATCCGCAACGGCTTCGACCTGAAGAAGGAGATGGCCGAGGTCACCGACGCCGTCCACAGCCGGGACGGCGAGTCCGCGGCCGGTTCCGCGGGCGGGCCGGCCGGCGGCCGGATCGACATGACGAAGAAGCCCGAGAATCCGGCCACGGACGACCGTCCGCCGTTCGACGCGGACGCCACCTGAACGACGACGCCGGGCGGCTTCACCGCCGTCCGTGACGGGGTGGCTATGCTGCCTGGTTGTTGTGCGGAGCGGACGAGTACGCCCGAAGGGGGGCGGGCCGGACCACTCCGCCGAGAGCGAGGAGGCGTCCGGGCACATGGAGACGACGAGTCGGGCTGTCGAACAGGCGCCGGCCGCGGAGGGTGGACAGCAGGTCCCCTCCGCCCGGCGTACGGTCGACGGCTACCTTGAGGCGCCCTTTCCCTGGTACGGCCTCGACGAGGCGTTCACGGGGCGGCGCTGGCTGATGCAGGTCGGCGCGGGCGCCGACGGGGCGGTGGAGCACGGTTCCGTGGGGCACGGCGACGAGCCGTCCGTACGGCACGAGACGGCGGGCGAGGACCGCGGACGGTTCGCGGTCGTGGTGACCGTCGCCGCCAACCCGGTGCGGCGCAGCGCCGACGGCACGGGTGTGATGGAGGCCACCTCGGTCTCCTCGGCGGCCTGGCTGGCGGGGGTGGGGCTGCTGTCCTTCACCTGGCCGGGCCAGATGGACCACAGCCTGCGCGACGACTGGCTGGACCAGCAGACCGAGACCGCGTGGGTGCTGGCCGACGATCTGGCGGGGCCGGACTGGTCGACGCTGTCCCTGCCGGTCGACGGCGTGCCGACGCCGTTCCACTACCGGGAGTCCGAGTTCGGCTGGGTGCTGGCCGGCTCCACCGAGGCGGGCGTGCACCTGGGGGCGTACGGACGGGGGATGAGCGCCTACGGCCTCGGCTTCTCCGTGATCAAGGACATCGCCGAGTACGCGTAGCGCGCCCGCGCCCGGACACGACGAAGGGTGCCCCCGAAGAAGTGGGCACCCTCATGGTCGTAGGACGGAAGACGTCCTCAGAACTTGTTCCGCGGGGTGATCCCCAGGGAGAGGCCCGACAGGCCGCGCTGGCGGCCGCCGAGCTTGCCGGCGATGGCCCGCAGCGCGGAGCCCGCGGGGGAGTCGGGGTCGGTCAGGACGACCGGCCGGCCGTCGTCGCCGCCCTCGCGCAGCCGGACGTCGATCGGGATGGAGCCGAGGACCGGAACGGTGGCGCCGGTCGTGCGGGTCAGGCCGTCGGCGACCGTCTGGCCGCCGCCCGTGCCGAACACGTCGACCATCTCGTCGCAGTGCGGGCAGGGCAGGCCGGACATGTTCTCGACCACGCCGACGATCTTCTGGTGGGTCTGCACCGCGATGGACCCGGCGCGCTCGGCGACCTCGGCGGCCGCCTGCTGCGGGGTGGTGACGACCAGGATCTCCGCGTTCGGCACGAGCTGGGCGACCGAGATCGCGATGTCACCGGTGCCCGGCGGGAGGTCGAGCAGCAGCACGTCCAGGTCGCCCCAGTACACGTCCGCGAGGAACTGCTGGAGCGCGCGGTGCAGCATCGGGCCGCGCCAGACGACCGGGGCGTTGCCCGGGGTGAACATGCCGATGGAGATGACCTTCACGCCGTTCGCCGACGGCGGCATGATCATGTTCTCGACCTGGGTGGGGCGGCCCTCGGCGCCCAGCATGCGCGGCACGCTGTGGCCGTAGATGTCGGCGTCGACCACACCGACCTTGAGGCCGTCGGCGGCCATCGCCGCCGCCAGGTTGACCGTCACCGAGGACTTGCCGACGCCGCCCTTGCCGGAGGCGACCGCGTAGACCCGGGTGAGGCTGCCGGGCTTGGCGAAGGGGACCTCGCGCTCGGTCTGGCCGCCGCGCAGGGCGCTCGCCAGCTCCTTGCGCTGCTCGTCGCTCATCACGTCCAGCGTGACGTCGACCCGGGTGACGCCCTCGACCGCCGTGACCGCGTCGGTCACCCGCTGCGTGATCGTCTCGCGCATCGGGCAGCCGGAGACCGTCAGGTACACGGTGACCGCGACCGCTCCGTCCGCCCCGATCTCCACCGACTTGACCATCCCGAGTTCGGTGATCGGTCGGTTGATCTCGGGGTCGTTCACCGTCGCCAGTGCCTCGCGCACCGCGTCTTCGCTAGCCATAAGGACGATGGTACGGCGCCCACGGGGGCAACCGGCCAGCCCCTCAGCGGTCGTCTGTGTCACGTCCCGGCGACCGATCTGCCGGGAATACCCCGGGACCGCCGTGACCACCGTGACCGCTGTGACTTCCGTGACCGTCGCGCCGGTCCTCCAGCTCCTTGAGCACGTCCTGGAGCTCGGAGCGGATCCAGTCGCGGGTGGCGACCTCGCCCAGGCCCATGCGCAGGGCGGCGATCTCCCGGGTGAGGTACTCGGTGTCCGCGATCGACCGCTCGTTCTGCTTGCGGTCCTGTTCGAGGTTGACGCGGTCCCGGTCGTCCTGCCGGTTCTGCGCGAGCAGGATCAGGGGGGCCGCGTAGGACGCCTGGAGGGACAGCATCAGGGTCAGGAAGATGAAGGGGTAGTTGTCGAAGCGCAGGTCGGAGGGGGCGGAGACGTTCCACACGACCCACAGGATGATGACGATCGTCATCCAGACGATGAACCGCCCGGTGCCCAGGAACCGCGCGATGCGCTCCGACAGCCGGCCGAACGCCTCCGGGTCCCACTCCGGCAGCAGCCGGCGGCGCGGCGCGCGCGGCTGGTCGAGCCGGGCCCGGGTGCGGGTGGAGGCGGTCGCGCCGGAGGGCGTCCGCTCGCGGGTGGCGTCACGCTCAGGAACCATGCGGGGCCACCCCCTCGTCCTCGTCGGCCGGCTCCGCCGTCTCGTCGTCCAGGTGGAACTCCGTCTCCCGCCAGTCCTCGGGCAGCATGTGGTCGAGGACGTCGTCCACGGTGACCGCGCCGAGCAGCGACCCGGCCTCGTCGACCACGGGCGCCGCGACCATGTCGTAGGTGGCGAAGAACCCGGCGACGACCGGCAGCTCGGCCTCCGGGTCGAGCGCCTGGAGGTCGTCGTCGAGGACCGCGCTGACCAGCGTGTACGGCGGTTCGCGCAGCAGCCGCTGGAAGTGCACGGTGCCCAGGTACTTCCCGGTGGGTGTCTCGTCGGGCGGGCGGCAGACGTAGACCTGGGCGGCGAGCGCGGGGGACAGATCGGGGTTGCGCACGCGCGCGAGGGCGTCGGCGACGGTGGCGTCCGGGCGCAGCACGATCGGTTCGGTCGTCATCAGACCGCCGGCCGTGTGCTCCTCGTAGGACATCAGGCGCCGCATGTCGGCCGCGTCGGCGGGCTCCATCAGGCTCAGCAGCCGTTCCTGGTCGGCCGTGGGCAGTTCGGCGAGCAGGTCGGCCGCGTCGTCGGGGTCCATGGCCTCCAGGACGTCCGCGGCGCGCTCCTCCTTCAGCTTGCCGAGGATCTCGATCTGGTCGTCCTCGGGCAGCTCCTCCAGGACGTCGGCCAGCCGGTCGTCGTCGAGGGCGGCGGCGACCTCGGCCCGGCGTTTCGCCGAGAGATGGTGCAGCACGTTGGCGAGGTCGGCCGGGCGCAGTTGCTCGAAGGTGGCGAGCAGGCTCTCGGCGCCCTGTCCGTGCTCCTCCAGGGAGAACCCGGTGACCGCCGACCACTCGACGGTCAGCGTCTCGCCCTTGGCCCGGCGGAAGGCGCCGCCCTTCTTCCCCTTGCGCACGAAGACCCGGTCGATCTCCCAGTCCCGGCGGGCCGGCAACTGCTGCACCGACACGTCGAGCACGGTGACCTCCTCGCCGGTCTCGCCGAGCGTGACCCGCCGGTCGAGGAGTTCGCCGAAGACCAGCCGCTCGGTGGGCCGCTGCTCGAAGCGCCGGACGTTGAGCACCCCGGTGGTGATGACCTGTCCCGACTCGATGCTCGTCACCCGGGTCATGGGCAGGAAGATGCGGCGGCGCGTGGCGAGTTCGACCACGAGGCCGAGCAGCCGGGGCGGCCGGCGGCCGACGCGCAGCATGACGATCAGGTCCCGCACCCGGCCCACCTGGTCGCCGTTCGGATCGAAGACGGGGACGCCGGAGAGGTGCGAGACGAAGATCCGGGGGACACCGGCTGCCATGGCTGTGGTTCCCTGCTTCCTTTTGCTTACGGCGGTACCGCTGGGTTCCTTATCCGGATTGCCCGCTCCTGCGGGCTTCAGGCTAGCCCGTCCCGATCCAATACGCCCTGGTGAGCGGTCCGGACGGACTGGCTCCGTTCGCGCTCCGGGACCCCGGTACGCTGCCGTACGCCGCTCAGCACATCCCCGCAGAAAGGCAGCCTTCTCTGTGACTGCGATTCCCCAGAGCCGTACCCGCCGGGCCGCGCTGGTGAGCGCCGTGTGCGCACTGGCCGTGGGTCTGGGAGCGACGGGATGCAGCGAGGATCCGGACGCGGGCACGAACGGCGTCGGCAAGCTGCCCGCGAAGGAGATCCAGGCCCGCACCCAGAAGGCCGCCGGGTCCGTGGACACGGTCCGGCTGTCGGGGACCGTGGTCACCAGCGGGAAGACGTACAAGCTCGACATGCGGCTGAAGGCCGACGGCGGCAGCGGCTCGGTGACCGCCGAGGGCAGCACCTTCCATCTGCTGAAGGTCGACGACCAGCTCTTCCTGAAGGCCGACGCCGCGTTCTGGAAGCACGAGGACGGCAAGCCCGGCGCCGCGGACAAGGCGGCCGCCGACAAGCTCGACGGCAAGTACGTGAAGGTGCCGACGGGGGACCCCTCGTACAAGAAGTTCAGCGGCTTCACGGACAAGGACCTCCTCCTGGACGGTCTGCTGACCCTGCACGGTGCGGTGCGCACGGACGGGCACCACGAGCAGTCCGGGGTGCGCACCATCCGCATCACCGGCGACGGCGGCGACGGCGGCACCCTGGACGTCTCGCTGGAGGGCGAGCCCTATCCGTTGCGCCTGGTGCGCGGCGGCGGTGCCGGCACCCTGAGCTTCTCCTCCTGGGGCGAGGACTTCGCCCTGCGCGAGCCGGCGGAGGACGACACGGTCGACTACGGCAAGCAGTTGCCGTCGTCCTGACGGGCCCCCGCCTACCGGGGCCGCCGTTTCCGCAGCAGCAGCTTCGGCAGTCCCGCGGGCATCTCCTGACGGGTCGTGGCCGGTGACGGCACGGGGCGGGCCGCCAGATCGCCGTCGGGCGGCGGCAGCAGCCGCCCGGTGGGCTCCAGGCGCAGCACCCGGCACTCGCGCGCCCACCGCCCGGTCATCGCCTCGCCGTCGGGCGCGTTGAGCCGCTTGCCCTTCAGCTCGGCGACGGCCGCCTCCCACCCGGGGGAGCCGGGTTCGAGCGCGACGACCCGGGCGGTCCAGGAGACCAGCCGGCCGCCCTTGTCCTTGCTGCGCACGGTGACCTCGGCCGAGCCGCCGTCCGCCAGACCGGTCAGCGGCTGCTCGCCGGGGCCGTCGCCGACGACACAGGCCGCGCCCTCGTGCCACACGTGCCACAGCGCACGCGCCGCCGGGGAGCCTGCGCCCCGCACCCAGACGAGGCCGGACTTCTTGGTGGCCTCCTCGACGAGCGCCTGGTCGAGGAGGGCCGGGTCGAGCGGCTCGCTTGTCATGGCGTCCAGCCTATCCACGGCCCTCAGAGCCAGCCGTTGCGCTTGAGCGTGCGGTGGATGCCCACACACAGGCCCACCATCACCGACATCACCACGGGGTAGCCGAACTTCCAGTGCAGCTCGGGCATGTAGTCGAAGTTCATGCCGTACACCCCGCACACCATCGTCGGTACGGCGATGATGGCCGCCCAGGAGGTGATCTTGCGCATGTCCTCGTTCTGCGCGACGGACGCCTGCGCGAGGTTGGCCTGGAGGATCGAGTTGAGCAGCTCGTCGAAGCCGATGACCTGCTCCTGGACACGCGCGACATGGTCGGCGACGTCCCGGAAGTACTTCTGGATGTCGGGGTCGATCAGCCGCATCGGCCGCTCGCTCAGCAGTTGCATGGGGCGCAGCAGCGGGGAGACGGCCCGCTTGAACTCCAGCACCTCACGCTTGAGCTGGTAGATCCGGCCGGCGTCGGTACCGCGCGGGGTGCCCTTGCGGCCGGGCGAGAACACCTCGGTCTCGACCTCGTCGATGTCGTCCTGCACGGCGTCGGCGACCGCGAGATAGCCGTCGACGACATGGTCGGCGATGGCGTGCAGCACGGCCGAGGGACCCTTGGCGAGCAGCTCGGGGTCGTCCTGGAGGCGGTGGCGCAGGGCGCGCAGCGAGCCCTGGCCGCCGTGCCGGACGGTGATGAAGAAGTCCTTGCCGGTGAAGCACATGACCTCACCGGTCTCCACGACCTCGCTGTTGGCGGTGAGCCGGTCGTGCTCGACGTAGTGGATCGTCTTGAACACGGTGAACAACGAGTCGTCGTAGCGCTCCAGCTTGGGGCGCTGATGGGCCTGGACCGCGTCCTCCACGGCCAGCGGGTGCAGCCCGAACTCGCCCGCGATGCCCGAGAACTCACTCTCCGTCGGCTCGTGCAGCCCGATCCATACGAAGCCGCCGTCGCGCCGCACCTGGCGCATGGCCTCCTGCGGGGTGAGCGGCTGCGCGGACGCCACGCGCGCGCCGTGCCGGTAGACGGCGCAGTCGACGACGGCCGACGGCGTCGCGGGATCGCGCGTGCTGTCGTACGGGCCGCTGTCCACGCGGACACCGCCCGCGGACGGGCGGGCGGGACGGACCACGGCTCGCAGGTCGCGGATCATCGACATGGCAGGGTCCTTCGCTTCGGGCAACGAAAGGCCGCTGTGACGGGTGGAACCACCCGGAATGAGGACGTTCTGACCGCAGGTGTTTGGCACGTCCACAAAGCGGGGAGCACCGCTTCGTCGCGGTGGCGGACTTCGCTGCTGATTCAGATCAGACAGATCAGGCAAAACGAGACGAAGTGCTCTTCCGCGTCCGACGCGTCCGAAGGAAGACGTGCGCGAGAGGTGGCGACCAGCCGGAGAGATACCGGGGTGTCAGCGGCGGGAAGAGCGAGTGGTACTGCCCGGGTGACTTCGATCCATGACAGCCCCACCTCCTCCAGCCGGTCCCTCGTAAGGGAGTCCCATCGGCGCCGGGGCGAGATCACCGCGCCGTGTTCCGCGCTGCCCCGAACGACCGGGCAAGAGTATCAGCCGACTGAAGTGTCAAGGCGCTGCTTTGCCCGGTGCTGACGAGTTCTATGCTCGCCGCATGGCTGATGTTCTTCCTCTCGTCGAGGCCCGGCTGCGTACCGCGCTGGGTGAGCCGAACGCCCGCGCCGCGGTCACCTTCCTGGGCACGGACCGCATCGAGGTGCTCCGCTTCCAGGAGGGCGACATCGTCCGCTACGCCACGCTCGGCATGTCCGCGCAGCCCATGGCGGACCCCACCGCGATGCTCGCCGACCCCGAACGCGGGCCGCGCGCGGAGCTGGTGCTCTCCGTCCGCGGCGGCCGTGCCGAGACCGGCAAGGTGCTCCGCCCGCTCGCCGTGCTCGCCGCGTCCCCGCAGGTCGAGGGGGTGGTGGTGGCCCCCGGCGCCTCCCTCGACGTCGGTGAACCCCTGTGGCCCGGCGCCCCGTTCAGCTCGGTGCTGGTCGCCGAGCCGGGCGGTCTGGTGGAGGACCTGGAGCTGGACGCCCCGCTCGACCCGGTCCGCTTCCTGCCGCTGCTCCCCATGACCCCGAACGAGGCCGCCTGGAAGCGGGTGCACGGCGCCCAGGCGCTCCAGGAGCGGTGGCTGACGCGCGGGACGGATCTGCGCGACCCGTCCCGCAAGTCCGTCCCGCTGGACTGACGTCCCGGCGTCCGTGGAGTGACTGACGTCACCAACTCGCCCTCGGCGGGCGTCAGTCGGCGAAGACCGCCACCCCGTCCTCGGCCGCGTGCCGCGGCTCCAGCTCCTGAACCTCGTGCACAAGTGCCCCGCGCCGTACGGCGACCACGGCCGCGCCGGCGACCGCGGTGACCGCCGCGACGGCGAACGGCACGTGCACATCGGTCCATTCCTCGATCCGCGGCGCGAAGAAGGGTGCGGCGGCCGCGGCGAACCAGCGCACGAAGTTGTAGCCGGCGCTGGCCACCGGACGCGGGGCGTCGGACACGCCGAGCGCCAACTCGGTGTAGACGGTGTTGTTCACGCCGATGAACGCGCCGGACAGGATCGTGCAGACGACCGCCGTGCCGCGGTCGCCGTAGCCGAGGACCAGGACGTCGGCCGCGAGCAGCAGCAGTGAGCCGCCGAGCACCTTCAGCGAGCCGAACCTCCGCTGGAGACGCGGTGCCACGACCACCGAGAACACCGCGAGCAGCACACCCCAGGCGAAGAACACGGCGCCCGACCGGTAGGGGGTCATGTCCAGCACGAACGGCGTGAAGGCCAGCACGGTGAAGAACGTGTAGTTGTAGAAGAACGCCGAGGCCGCGACCGAGGCGAGCCCGCCGTGGCCGAGCGCCTTGAGCGGGTCGAGCAGCGAGGTCCTGCGGGCCGGCCGCGGCTGTTCCTTGAGGAACGCCGTGATGCACAGGAAGCCGACCGCCATCAGGGCCGCGGTGCCGAAGAACGGATAGCGCCAGCTCGCGTCGCCGAGCAGCGCGCCCAGCAGGGGTCCGCACGCCATGCCGAGGCCGAGGGCGGACTCGTAGAGCAGGATGGCGGCCGCGCTGCCGCCGGCCGCCGCGCCGACGATGACGGCGAGCGCGGTCGACACGAACAGGGCGTTGCCGAGGCCCCAGCCCGCGCGGAAGCCGACGAGTTCGGCGACGGAGTCCGAGGTGCCCGACAGGCCCGCGAAGACCACCACCAGGGCGAGGCCGAGCAGCAGGGTGCGGCGGCCGCCGATGCGGCTGGAGACCCAGCCGGTCACCAGCATGGCGAACGCGGTGATCAGGAAGTACGAGGTGAAGAGCAGGGAGACCTGGCCGGGTGTGGCGCTGAGTCCCCGCGCGATCGACGGCAGGATCGGGTCGACCAGTCCGATGCCCATGAAGGCGACGACGGAGGCTCCGGCCGTCGCCCACACCGCCTTGGGCTGCCGCAGCAGGCTGCCCGCTCCGGTGTCGAGGGGGTCCGTGCGTTGCATGCGTACTCCGGTCCTCGAGAGAAGGTTGGTATATACACACGATAAGTTAGATCGGCTAATTAATGCAAGCTACATCTAAATCGGTGGGGTGGCCGGAAGGGAACCTCTTCCGTCCGGACGGGTGATCGTCCTTGACGTGAGCGGGCTCGGGTAGGACCGTGGGGCTCTATGAGGGGCGAACCCAGTTGCCCGAAGTGTGGTGGCCGGGTCAGGGCTCCCGGACTCTTCTCCGACTCCTGGCAGTGCGATGTGCACGGGACGGTGCATCCACTCCAGCCCGTGATCCCGCCCAGCGTCGAGGCCCTCAGCGTCGTGGTGCACCGCACCCAGGTGCCCGTGTGGATGCCCTGGCCGCTGCCGGTGGGCTGGCTCTTCACGGGCGTCACCTATGCCGGTGACGACCGCAGCGGCGGCCGCGCCACCGCCGTGGCCTGTTCCGGACCCGGACCGCTCGGCGGCATGG
The DNA here is from genome assembly GCF_013363615.1 of Streptomyces sp. CAI-85. Lineage (NCBI taxonomy): Bacteria > Bacillati > Actinomycetota > Actinomycetes > Kitasatosporales > Streptomycetaceae > Streptomyces > Streptomyces sp. CAI-85. The sequence continues at coordinate 65,242 of NZ_JAANNX010000020.1, forward strand.
GCGAGCTGATCCTCGTCGCCGAGGAACTGGGCGTCGGCCTCGGCGCCTGGTACGCGGGCGTCGACGGCCCGGACCCGGGTCCCTACATGAGCGTCGAGAAACCGCCGCAGGCCAAGGTGCTCGCCGCCGGCCGGCCCACCCCGCTGTGGCACGTCTCCGCGACACCGGACGACCGCGCCGTCTTCGCCGGCGAGGCCCGCGGGCTGTGGCTGTGGGCGGTGGTCTGGCCCGAGCAGTCCGGACTGCTGATGTACGACGAGCTGGTGCTCACCGATCTGCGGGACGCGGGCGCGGAGGTCGACCTGGTGCCCTGCGGGGCGCTGTCGCCCCGGCTGCTCAAGCCGTAGCGGACCGCTGCGCGGGGCGGGCGTGTGTAGGGGGTGACCCCGGGTTTCGGGTGTGACATCCGGCGTCCGGATTGCCGTTATGCTGAATCGTCCCCCCGTCCCGTCCCCGCTGGGAGCCCGCGTGCGCATCGATCTGCACTGCCACTCCACGGCCTCCGACGGCACGGACACCCCGGCCGAGCTGGTGCGTCACGCGTCCGCCGCCGGACTCGACGTGGTGGCGCTGACCGATCACGACACCACCCGCGGGTACGCGCAGGCGATCGCCGCGCTCCCCGCCGGACTGACCCTGGTCACCGGGGCCGAGCTGTCCTGCCGGATCGACGGCGTCTCGATGCACATGCTGGCCTACCTCTTCGACCCCGAGGAGCCCGCGCTGCTCGCCGAGCGGGAGCTGGTGCGCGACGACCGGGTGCCGCGCGCCCAGGGCATGGTCGCCCGGCTCCAGGAGCTGGGCGTGCCGGTCACCTGGGAGCAGGTGGCGCGGATCGCGGGGGAGGGGTCCGTCGGGCGGCCGCACGTCGCCACCGCGCTGGTCGAGCTGGGTGTGGTGCCGACCGTGAGCGACGCGTTCACCGAGCACTGGCTCGCCGACGGCGGCCGGGCCTATGTGCCCAAGCACGAGACCGACCCGTTCGAGGCGATCCGGCTGGTCAAGGGCGCGGGCGGGGTCACCGTCTTCGCGCACCCGGGCGCGAGCAAGCGCGGCCGCACGGTGCCCGAGCCGGCGATCGCCGAGCTGGCCGCCGCCGGGCTCGACGGCATCGAGGTCGACCACATGGACCACGACGACGCCACGCGCGCCCGGCTGCGGGGGCTGGCCGCCGATCTGGGGCTGCTGGTCACCGGCTCCTCGGACTACCACGGCAGCCGCAAGACCTGTGTGCTCGGCGAGTACACCACCGACCCCGAGGTGTACGGGGAGATCACCCGGCGCGCGACCGGGGCGTTCCCGGTGCCCGGGACCGGCGGAGCCTGAGCCTCACCACCTCGGCGTCCCCCTTCACCCTCTTTCCGCAAGGCTCTAGTACTGATGTTCGACGTCGCCGTCTTCGGCTCCCTCTTCCTGACCCTCTTCGTCATCATGGATCCCCCCGGGATCACCCCGATCTTCCTCGCGCTGACCTCCGGGCGCCCCGTCAAGGTGCAGAAGCGGATGGCCTTCCAGGCCGTGTGCGTGGCCGGCGGTGTCATCGCCGTCTTCGGGCTCCTGGGCCACCAGATCCTGGACTATCTGCATGTCTCCGTGCCCGCGCTGATGATCGCGGGCGGGCTGCTGCTCCTGCTGATCGCGCTCGATCTGCTCACCGGCAAGACCGACGAGCCGAAGCAGACCAAGGACGTGAACGTGGCGCTCGTCCCGCTGGGCATGCCCCTGCTGGCCGGTCCCGGTGCGATCGTGTCCGTCATCCTGGCCGTGCAGAAGGCCGACAGCGTCGCCGCGCAGGTGTCGGTGTGGGCGGCGATCCTCGCCATCCATGTCGTGCTGTGGCTGGTGATGCGCTACTCGCTGCTGATCATCCGCGTCATCAAGGACGGCGGCGTGGTCCTGGTGACCCGGCTCGCGGGCATGATGCTCTCCGCGATCGCCGTGCAGCAGATCATCAACGGCGTCACGCAGGTGATCCAGGGGAGCTGACCGGCGGCCCCGGCATGCGCAGAGCCCCGCACGGCGACGGTCGCCGTGCGGGGCTCTGAAGTGTGATGTGCCGACGGGCCCGTGACTACGAGACCGTGGAGTCGGCCGGACGGATCCACAGCCGCTGCCCGACGGCGGCGGCCTGCTGAACGATCCGGTTGACGGAGGCGGCGTCCACGACAGTGCTGTCCACGGGCGTGCCGTCGACATCGTCGAGTCGCATGATCTCGAAGCGCATATGGCTTCTCCCTTCGTCTGGTCATCCTCCCCGGAGGATTACTCGCTGCATACGTTGCTACAAGGGAGTCAACGGGGTGCGTGTTACAAACATTCCCTACGCTAAAGAAATTTTTCGAACGACTAATTACTGACCAGTAAGGGATGACATCCGGAGACTGAATGGGATCGGTTGTGTTCATTGCGTGACCGCCGAGACAATGGACGCGATGAACGACGACCACGCAGCCCTCGCCGCGCGCATCGACCGCACGAACGAACTCCTCCAGCGCATGCTCGCCGAGGTGGCCAAGACGCCCTCGACGCACGCGATCTTCGTCGACGCGGGATACCTCTACGCGGCCGCCGGGCGGCTGATCGCCGGCACCGAGGACCGCAGGGCGTTCGACCTCGACGCCGAGGGGCTCATCGAGGCGCTCATCGACCGCGCCCGCACGATCTTCGCGGACAGCAGACTGCTGCGCGTCTACTGGTACGACGGCGCCCGCCGCCGCATCCACACCGCCGAGCAGCAGTCCATCGCCGAACTGCCCGACGTGAAGGTCCGGTTGGGCAATCTCAACGCCAACAACCAGCAGAAGGGCGTCGATTCGCTGATCCGCACCGACCTGGAGTCCCTCGCCCGGCACCGCGCCATCAGCGACGCGGCGCTCCTCGGCGGCGACGAGGACCTCGTCTCGGCCGTGGAGGCCGCCCAGGGGTACGGGGCCCGCGTCCACCTCTGGGGCATCGAGGCCCCCGAGGGCCGCAACCAGGCCGAACCCCTGCTCTGGGAGGTCGACAGCCAGCGCACCCTCGACCTCGACTTCTTCAAGCCGTACGTCTCCCGCCGCACCGCCCAGCCCTACGACTCCGGCGGCGGCACCCGGCCCAGCCGCGAGGACGTCCGGTTCGTCGGCGCGCAGATCGCCGCGAAGTGGCTCGCGGCGCGCGGCCGTGAGGCCCTCGTCGAACTGCTGCCGGGCCACCCCTATCTGCCCGGCTCCGTCGACCAGGACCTCCTGGTGGAGGCCGAGGGGCTGCTCCAGTACTCCCTGCGCGGCCAGGCCGACCTGCGCCGCGCCCTGAGGGACGGCTTCTGGGAGCACGTGCAGACGCAGTACTAGGGCGTGTTCCCGGGCAGGCGGTCCCAGAAGTCGGCGAGGGCGGACGCCGTCGGCTCGGGGCGGTCCAGGTTCGGCGAGTGCTCGGCACCCGGGATCACACTGCGGTGCGCGCCCAGCCGTACGGCCATCTCGTCCAGCACGGTCACCGGCCAGGTGTCGTCGCTGGCACCCGACAGCACATGGAACGGCAGCGGTACGGCGGCCAGTTCCGCCACCCGGTCCGGCTCCGCGCACAACTCGCGTCCGGTGGCGAGCAGTTGGGCGGGCTTGTGGTTCAGCCAGCGCAGCCGCATCTGCTCCAGGCTGCCGAAGCCGCGGGCCGGGCCGCCGACCTCCTCGGGCGGGCCCATCGCCAGGATCGCCTCCCACACCTGCGGCATCGACATCCCCGCGAGCGCGTCGTGCAGCAGCTTCACGCGCAGCTTCTGGGACTCGGAGATCTCGGCCGGGCCCGAGGCGAGGAGCGTGAACGACACGAAGGGGGAGTGGTCGAGCAGGACCGCGGCCCGCGCGATCTGACCGCCGAGCGAATGCCCGACCAGATGCAGCGGGGTGCCGAGGGCGGCCGCCTGGGCGAGCACGTCCCGCGCCAACTCCGCGCGGGCGTACGGGGACTGGTCCTCGGCCGGACCGTCGCTCTCGTTCTGCCCGCGCCCGTCCACGGCGACGACCCGGTAGCCGCGCGCGGCCAGCGGCCCGTGCAGGAGGTGGAAGTCCTCCTTGCTGCCGGTGAACCCGGGCAGCAGCAGCGCGACCCCCCGCGGCTCGACACCGGCGGCCGCGGGCGAGTCCACGACGGCGAACGCGCCCCGCGCGGTCGACAGCGCGTACGCGCGGGCACCGGGGGGCGGCGGGAACGGGGAGGAGGCGGCGGAGGTGCTGGTCGGCCTGGTCACGTGCCGAGGCTACCGGGCGCCGGGGCGGAGGTGGGGTGCGGGTGCGGTGCGTGTGGGTGCGGACGCCGAAGGCCCGGCTCCTCCGGGGGGAGGGGCCGGGCCTTCGGCGGTACTGCGGGCCGGTCAGCCGTCCGTGGGCTCCGCGGCGGCCGTCGCCTTACGGGTGCGGCGCACCCTCGGCTTGGGCTCCGCCGCGGCCTCGGTCGCCTCGGCCGGCGCCGTGGCGGCGGCCTTGCGGGTGCGGCGCGGCTTGGGCTCCGCCTCCGCCTCCTGCGTGGCCTGGGCCGGGATCTCGGCGGTGGCCGTGGCCGTGGTGGCGGCCGCGGTCTTGCGGGTCCGGCGGGGCTTGGCCACCGGCTCCGTGCCGTCCGCGGCCTCGACGGCGGCAGCCGTCTTGCGGGTGCGGCGCGGCTTGGCCGCGGGCTCCGCGCCCTCGGCGGTGTCGACCGCGGCCGTGGCCGCCGTCTTGCGCGTCCGACGCGGCTTGGCCTCGGTCGCCTCGACGGTGTCGACGACGGCCTCGGCGGCAGCGGGAGCGGCCGCGGTCTTGCGGGTGCGCCGGGGCTTGGCCTCGGTCACCTCGGCGGGGGCCTCCGCGGGGGCGGCGGCCGCCTTGCGGGTGCGGCGCGGCTTGGGCTCCGCCTCCGCGTCCTGCGTGCTCTGCGCCGGGATCTCCGCCGTCTCCGGGGCCGCGGCGGCCTTACGGGTGGTGCGGCGGCGCGGCTTGGCCTCGGTGGCCTCGACGGTGTCGAGAACCGCCTCGGCCGGCGCCGTGGCGGCGGCCTTACGGGTGCGACGCGGCTTGGGCTCCGCGGTGGCCTCGACGGTCTCGGCGGCCTGCGGGGCCTCCACGACCGTCGCGGCCTCGGCCGGAGCCGTCGCCTTGCGGGTGCGGCGGCGCGGCGCGGCCGTGACGGCCTCCGGCGCGGCGACCGTGTCGACGGCCGTCTCGGCGGCGGTCGGCTCGGTGACGACCGTTTCGGTGACGACGGCCTCGGTGGTGACCGGCTCGGTGGTGCCCGGCTGCTCCGCCGGTGCGCTGTCCGCGCTCCTGCGGGTGCGGCGGCGACGCGGCTTCGCCGGTGCCTCGGCGGTCTGCGGGGCGGCCTCCGGGGTGTCGAGGGCGGGGCCCTCCGCCGTCGCCACGGCGGCTTCGGCGGCCTCGGGCGCGGCCGTCACCGCGACGGCGGCCTCGGAGCCCGCTCCGCCCCGGGTACGGCGCCGGCGGCGCGGGGTGCGCGGACCGGCCTCCTCCGCCACGGGTGCCGGATCGGCGGCGGGCGCCGGGGAGTTGACCTGCTCCGGCGTGCCGTCCAGGACCGCTCCGCCGCGCGTACGACGACGCCGTCGCGGGGTGTGGGCCGGGCGCTCACGGTCCTCGGAGCGCTCGGCGGGACGGGACTCGCCCCGGCCGCCGCGCTCGCTCCGGCCACCGCGGCCGCCGCGCGCACCGCGTCCGCCCGGCTCGCCGAGGTCCTCCAGCTCCTCCGCGTCGAGCCCGGCGCGTGTGCGCTCCGAGCGCGGCAGGACACCCTTGGTGCCCGCGGGGATGTTCATCTCCGCGTAGAAGTGCGGAGAGGTGGAGTACGTCTCCGGCGGGTCGTTGAAGGACAGTTCCAGCGCCTTGTTGATGAGCTGCCAGCGCGGGATGTCGTCCCAGTCGACCAGGGTGATCGCGATGCCCTTCGCACCCGCGCGGCCGGTACGGCCGATGCGGTGCAGGTACGTCTTCTCGTCCTCGGGCGTCTGGTAGTTGACGACGTGGGTGACACCCTCGACGTCGATACCGCGCGCGGCGACGTCGGTGCAGACGAGGACGTCCACCTTGCCGTTGCGGAAGGCGCGCAGGGCCTGCTCGCGGGCGCCCTGGCCGAGGTCGCCGTGGACCGCGCCGGAGGCGAAGCCGCGCTGCTTGAGCTGGTCGGCGAGGTCGGCCGCGGTGCGCTTGGTGCGGCAGAAGATCATGGCGAGGCCACGGCCCTCCGACTGGAGGATGCGCGCGACCATCTCGGGCTTGTCCATGTTGTGCGCGCGGTACACGTGCTGCGAGGTGTTCGCGACGGTCGCGCCCTCGTCGTCCGGCGCGGTGGCGCGGATGTGCGTGGGCTGCGACATGTAGCGGCGGGCGAGACCGATGACGGCGCCCGGCATGGTCGCCGAGAACAGCATGGTCTGGCGGCGGGCCGGCAGCAGGTTGATGATCTTCTCGACGTCGGGCAGGAAGCCCAGGTCGAGCATCTCGTCGGCCTCGTCGAGGACGAGCGAGCGGATGTGCTTGAGGTCGAGCTTCTTCTGGCCCGCGAGGTCCAGCAGCCGGCCGGGGGTGCCGACGACGACGTCGACGCCCTTCTTCAGGGCCTCGACCTGGGGCTCGTAGGCGCGGCCGCCGTAGATGGCCAGCACGCGTACGTTACGGACCTTGCCGGCGGTCAGCAGGTCGTTGGTGACCTGGGTGCACAGCTCGCGCGTGGGGACGACGACGAGCGCCTGCGGGGCGTCGGTGAGGTCCTCGGGCTTCGCGCGGCCGGCCTCGACGTCGGCGGGGACGGTCACCCGCTCCAGGAGCGGCAGGCCGAAGCCGAGCGTCTTGCCGGTGCCGGTCTTGGCCTGGCCGATGACGTCCGTGCCCGACAGGGCCACGGGGAGCGTCATCTCCTGGATGGGGAAGGGGGTGGTGATGCCGACGGCCTCCAGGGCCTCGGCGGTCTCGGGAAGGATTCCGAGCTCTCGGAACGTCGTAGTCAGGGTGCTGCCTCTTCTGTGTACGCGGTGCGAGGCGAGCGCGGGGGTCGTGTGACGGACCGTGCCGGGGACGTCGGCCGCCGTACGGGCGTGCCGTGAGGGCAAGCCGTATGGACACGGGACCACTGCCGACGCTCTAGCTCTCGTACCGCTGAGGGGTTCCCTCCGGTGGTCGTACGCGATGTGCCGTACGGTCGGGGAGGGCTGTCGGGTCGGAGCCGATCGGGCCACCGACCGGGCATCCTCATACGTGCGGCCCGTCGAATATTCGGCAGGCGCATTACCACCATACCCCGGATTCGCGCACACGCGATGGCCGATTCGGTCACGTTGTGGTTGTCACAGTGTCGGGACCGGTCGGTCGCGTCGTCCTGGCCACGCGGATTGACCAGGGACTTCCGCTGTGCGACGGGCGGGCTATTGTGCGCTTCATGACGACCCCTGACAAGCCTGACCACGTGTCCGACGAGCCCGCCGCGCCCACGGGCATCGCCGCCCAGGACTGGGCGCGGGCGTCCGCCGACCCGCAGTACCGGGCCGCGGTCGTGGATCTGCTCGGCGCCCTCGCGTACGGCGAGCTGGCGGCGTTCGAGCGGCTCGCGGAGGACGCCAAGCTGGCGCCCACGCTGGAGGACAAGGCCGAGCTGGCGAAGATGGCGTCGGCCGAGTTCCACCACTTCGAGCGGCTGCGCGACCGGCTCACCGAGATCGGCGAGCAGCCGACCCTCGCGATGGAGCCGTTCGTGGCCGCGCTCGACGGCTTCCACAAGCAGACGGCCCCCTCGGACTGGCTGGAGGGCCTGGTCAAGGCGTACGTCGGCGACTCGATCGCCAGCGACTTCTACCGTGAGGTCGCGGTGCGTCTGGACACCGACAGCCGCGCCCTGGTCCTCGCCGTGCTCGACGACACCGGGCACGCGGGCTTCGCCGTGGACCGGGTGCGTGCCGCGATCGACGCCGACCCGCGGGTGGGCGGCCGGCTCGCGCTGTGGGCGCGGCGGCTGATGGGCGAGGCGCTGTCGCAGTCGCAGCGCGTGGTCGCGGACCGGGACGCGCTGTCGACGATGCTCGTGGGCGGTGTCGCGGACGGCTTCGACCTCGCCGAGGTCGGCCGGATGTTCTCGCGGATCACCGACGCGCACACCAAGCGGATGGCGGCGCTGGGGCTGGCGGCCTGAGCGGTTCCGGGCCGGTCCGTCCGCGGCTCTGCGGCCCGCCGGGGGCGTCAGACCCGCGCGGGGGCTGATCGCCGGCGGAAGTGTCCGGCCGGGCGCACCAGCAGGGACAGGGACGCGGCGGAGACGACCGCCGCTCCCACCAGGCTCACGAGGACGGTGCCGGGGCCCAGCGCGCTGTGGGTGACGAAGTCACCGAACAGGGCTCCGGCGACGCCCGTGGCTAGGACGAGGGCGCGCAGCGGCAGTCGGTGCGACAGGCGGTGCAGCGCCGCCCAGGCGAGGGCGAGACCGAGCACAGCGGAGCCGAGCGCTTCCAAGATCATGTGGGGGTCCCTCCAGGACAGCGGGGCCGTGCACCAAGGTCGTAGCCCGTCATACCCGTGACCTGCGGAATGCAATCCTCCCCGGTGGAGAACCTGTGCGCCGTGTGTGGTCCATCGGTGTTCCGGTTGTGATCCTGGTGTGAACACGACGGAGGGGCCCGGTGGTCGTCGCGACCACCGGGCCCCTCCGCGCGCGAGATGCGCGACACGTGTGTCTACAGCGCGCCGAAGCCCACCTTGCGGGGGGCGGGCTCGCCCAGCTCGACGTAGGCCAGACGGTCGGCCGGCACCAGGACCTTGCGGCCGTGCTGGTCCACGAGGCTGAGGAGCTGCGACTTGCCGGCCAGTGCCTCGGCCACCACGCGCTCGACCTCCTCGGGAGTCTGACCGCTCTCCAGAACGATCTCGCGGGGCGCGTGCTGCACGCCGATCTTGACCTCCACGGCTATGTCCCTCCGACGGTCACTGAGTGCGCGGGCGTCCGCGCCGTACGCTGCACACATTAGCCCGGTGAGGGGACGGATACCGTGCGGCCGTCCACGCCAGGAGCGAACAGCGGACGGGAACGGACCGCCGCGGTCAGTGCTGTTCGATGCCGTGCAGCGGGAATCCGGCGATGCCCCGCCAGGCCAGCGAGGCGAGGAGCTGCACCGCCTGGTCGCGCGGGACACTGCGGTCGCTGTGCAGCCAGGAGCGGGCCACGACCTGCGCCAGACCGCCCAGACCCGAGGCGAGCAGCATCGACTCCGCGCGCGAGAGGCCGGTGTCCTCGGCGATCACGTCACAGATCGCCTCGGCGCACTCGTTGGTGACCTTGTCGACGCGCTCGCGCACCGCGGGCTCGTTGGTGAGGTCCGACTCGAACACCAGCCGGAAGGCGCCGCCGTCGTCCTCGACGTACGCGAAGTAGGCGTCCATGGTCGCGCGGACGCGCTGCTTGTTGTCCGTCGTCGAGGCGAGCGCCCCGCGCACGGCCTGGATGAGTGACTCGCAGTGCTGGTCCAGCAGGGCCAGATAGAGGTCGAGCTTGCCCGGGAAGTGCTGGTACAGCACGGGCTTGCTGACCCCGGCCCGCTCGGCGATGTCGTCCATGGCGGCGGAGTGGTAGCCCTGAGCCACGAAGACCTCCTGGGCGGCGCCCAGAAGCTGGTTCCGTCGGGCACGGCGCGGCAGGCGCGTGCCTCGCGGGCGTGCCGCCTCGGTCTGCTCGATGGCTGTCACGCCGCCTCCCAAAGTCGTCCTCTTGCGGTGTGCACCGCGTGCGGTGTGCGCCGCGCGGCCATCGTACTTTTCGGTAACCCTGGTGTGCGCGGTGCGAGCGCAGAATTTCACGGACCGGACGATCGCAAAAGTGGTGCACAAGGTTTGATTCAGGTCGGTCCGGGCAAAATACGGCCCCACTCCTGTTCGACGCGCCGCTCCTGTGTTCGATCGATGTGGCGGCGCGGTGGCGCGGTGGCGCGTCGCCGTGCTCGGCCGCGGTGACCGGTCAGCGGTAGTCGTCCTCGTCGAGCGAGACGACGCGCGCCTGCTCGGCGAGATCGGCCTCGTTCGCCCGCGCGGGGTCCACATCCTCCAAGGGGTCGTCACGCTCTGGGGTGACATCCGCGTACTGCTCCGCGGCGTCGTTCTCCGGCGCCTCGACGTCGATCTCCCCGAAGTCGTCGTCTTCCTCGAACGTCCCGGGGTCGGTGGGGTCGACGGTCATGCTGGGCTCCCTTCCTACGAACGTCCCTGGACCATGCAGGGGCCACAAGCGGGTGCCCTCGCTACGAGCCTAGGAGACACCCGTTTCGGACGCTATGCGATGTGCGCCTGAATCGCGCCGGTACCTCGCTCCGGCCGCCGCACACATGTGACGCCGAACACACAAGACCGCGCGTGATCGTCTCGTAACATTGCCCGCATGTCTTCGACCGAGCTGCCCTCCGTGCCGCCGACCAGTGTGCTGCCGAAGGCCGCCGCCGTCCGGGTCGCCGAGGGCGAGCGGCTGCGGTCGGTCGGGCTGCCCGGCGTCACGCTGACGATCCGCTCCCGGCCGCCCGCGCGCGAGGGGCTCCCGCCCGCGCTGTTCGTGCACGGCCTCGGCGGTTCCTCGCAGAACTGGTCCGCGCTCATGGCGCTGCTCGACGGCGCGGTGGCGAGCGAGGCCGTCGACCTGCCCGGCTTCGGCGACTCCCCGCCACCGGACGACGGCAACTACTCCATCACGGCACACGCGCGTGCCGTGATCCGCTACCTCGACGCCACCGGACACGGTCCCGTCCATCTCTTCGGGAACTCGCTCGGCGGCGCCGTCTCGACCCGGGTCGCCGCCGTACGGCCCGACCTGGTGCGGACCCTGACGCTCGTCTCGCCCGCGCTGCCCGAACTGCGCGTCCAGCGCACCGCGGTGCCCACCGGCCTGGTCGGCCTGCCCGGCGTGGCCGCGCTCTTCAGCCGGCTCACCCGCGAATGGACGGCCGAACAGCGCGTCCGCGGCGTCCTCGGGCTCTGCTACGGCGATCCCGGCCGGGTCAGCCCGGAGGCGTTCCGGTACGCGGTGGAGGAACTGGAGCGGCGCCTGACGCTGCCGTACTTCTGGGACGCGCTCTCGCGCTCCACGCGCGGGCTGCTCAGTGCCTACACGCTCGGCGGACAGCACAGCCTGTGGCGCCAGGCCGAACGGGTCCTCGCCCCGACCCTCCTCGTCTACGGCGGCCGTGACCAGCTCGTCGGCTTCCGGATGGCCCAGCGCTCCGCCCGCGCCTTCCGGGACTCCCGGCTGCTGACCCTGCCCGACGCCGGGCACGTGGCGATGATGGAGTATCCCGACACGGTCGCCCTGGCCTTCCGCGACCTGCTCGCCGATACCGCGTCCGCGACGCCGGAAGGCTGAGGCAGCGGTGGGACGCCACAGTCGACGCGGGCCGGCGCCCAAGGGTGCGTCGAAGAAGGGTTCCGACGGGGTCGGTGGGCCTGGTTCCGGTTCCGGCGGTGCCGCTGGTGACGCCGGTGCTGCTTCCCGGGGCCGGCCCGCGGGCGCGCCGCCCGGCCCGTACGACGGCACGCCCGCGCGCGGTGTGCCCCGTCTGCCCGACGGAACCCCCGCCCACGGGGTGCCCCGGTACCCGGACGGCACCCCGGCCCACGGCGTCCCGCGTGTGCGCGGCGGGCATCCCGAGCAGCGTGAGGCCGGGGGCGGCTGGGGCGAGTTGAGGGGCGGGCCGGGCGGGGGTGCCGGGCAGCCGGTGATACCGCGTCAGCGGCCCGCACCGCCGCAGTCGCCGGGGCCCACGCCGTCGCAGGGGCCGCGCCAGGACTATCTCGACGCCTTCGACGACGCCGCCGACGACGACGTCTTCACGCGCGCGGGACGGCCGTACGCGGCGATGCGCGCGGGTGACGGCTACGGGCGTGCGGGCGACGGGTACGGGGGTGACGCGTACGGCTCACCGCGCGGTACGGCTCCCCGTGGCTTCGGAAGCGTGGCGGGGCCGTACACCCCCGCCCCCGGTGCCGGCAGCGCCGGCGGTATCGGAGGTGTCGGCACCGGCCTGGACGAGTACGCGGACCCGGTCGCCCCCGGGGGCCCCGGTGGGCCGGGTGACGGCGCGTCGTCCGGCGGGGAGCCCGCGCCCGAGAAGGGCGCCAAGAGCCGTACGTTCACCGGTATCGCGGCCGCCGCCGTCACCACCGTCCTGGCCGTCGTCGTGGCCGGGCAGGTCGCCGACACCCGGGGCGACGACGCGGCCCGCTCACAGGCCGCCGCCGGACGGGCCGACGACCGGGCCGGCCAGGTCGCCCAGGGCGCGCAGGAGGCCCTGGAGTCCGGCGCCCCGGGCCCCTCCGCATCCCCCGTCCCGGTGACGCTGACCTACGACCAGAAGATGGACGCCACCTACAAACTCAGCGCGAAGCTCGACGGGTCCGGGAAGTTCGACGCCGTCCCCGGCATCGACAAGGCGCCCGGCAAGGGCCAGAAGTTCACCTACCGCGTGGACGTGGAGCGCGGACTCGGCCTGGACGGCGTGCTGTTCGCGCAGGCCGTGCACAAGACGCTGAACGACAACCGCAGTTGGGCCCACAACGGCGCCCGCACCTTCGAGCGGATCCACTCCGGCGAGCCCGACTTCGTCATCACCCTCGCCAGCCCCGGCACCACCGCCGAGTGGTGCGCCAAGTCCGGTCTGGACACCACCGAGGACAACGTCTCCTGCGACTCGGCCGCCACCGAGCGCGTCATGATCAACGCCTATCGCTGGGCCCAGGGTTCACCGACCTACGGCGACGCCATCCACGCGTACCGCCAGATGCTGATCAACCACGAGGTCGGTCACCGGCTCGGCTACTCCCATGTGACCTGCGACGAGGACGGCGATCTCGCGCCCGTGATGCAGCAGCAGACCAAGTTCCTCGACCACGGCGACGTCCACTGTCTGCCCAACCCGTGGGCGTACCCGAAGAGTTGATCGTCAGGCACTGGCGCCGCCCCGCCATGGTGACGTTTCGTGCCCGAGCGATCTCCTAGCGCGACGGAACGCCCTCCGCGTCGGAAAGTTACGAGCGTTCACCCCTTCCGGTGGTGCGACGGACAACCGTCCGTCGCACCACCCTCTTGTCCGCATACGTTCTTCCCGCTGCGAGCCGCCGGGTCAACGGCGGCTCCCCAAACGGGAGATCGGGGGTGCGTGCGTGCGCATCGGACTGCTGACAGAGGGTGGCTATCCGTTTGTGCGTGGTGACGCCGGACTCTGGTGCGACCGGCTCGTGCGCGGGCTCGGGCAGCACGAGTTCGAGGTCTACGCGCTCAGCGGCGGCCCGCGGCACGAGGAAGCCGGCCTGGTCGCACTGCCGCCGCAGGTCAGCGGCGTCCGCACGGCACCGCTGTGGACGGCCGTGGACGACGGGGTCGCGTACGGCAGGCGCGCACGCCGGCGCTTCACCGAGTGCTACGAGGAACTGGCGGCGGTTCTCTGCGAGGACCGCGCGGAGGGCCGGGTGGCGGACCGTGCGGAGGGCCGGGCGAGGGGCGGTCCGGAGGGTGGTCTGGAGGGTGGTCCGCAGGGTCCCGTCGAGCGCCCCGCTTCCCGTGCCGATGCCCAGGCGGACCGTTTCGCCAACGCGTTGTACGGGCTCGCCGCGCTGGCCCGGGACGAAGGTGGGCTGGTGGGAGCGCTCCGCTCGGAGGGCGCCGTGCGCGCCCTGGAACGCGCCTGCCGCGCCCCTGGCGCCCGGCGCACGGCGCGCGAGGCGCGCGTCACCGATCTGCTCGCCGTCGCCGCCCACCTCGAACGCGCCCTGCGCCCCCTGTCGCTCGACTGGTACGAGCCCGACGGCGGTACCGGCACGGGCGCGCCCGGCACACGGGGGCTCGGCTCGGTCGACCTCTGCCACGCCGCGTCCGGCGGTGTCGCGGCGCTGCCCGGGCTGCTGGCCCGCCACCACTTCGACGTACCGCTGCTCGTCACCGAGTACGGCGTACGGCTGCGCACGCACTACCTCAGCTCCCAGGCGCCCGGCACGCCCGCCGACGAGGCCGCGCCCGCCGTACGCGCCCTGCTCGCCGCGTTCCACGGGCGGCTCGCCGCCGAGGTCTACCGGCAGGCCGCGGTCATCACCCCCGGCAACGCGCACACCCGCCGCTGGCAGGAGCGCTGCGGCGCCGACCGCGACAAGCTGCGCACGGTCCACCCGGGCATCGCCGCCGACGGGTTCGCCGAGGTCGGCGACGGCCCGGACGGCGCCGACCCGCGCACCCTGGTCTGGGTCGGCCGGGTCGAGCCCGCCAAGGACCTGGTCTCCCTGCTGCACGCCTTCGCCGAGATCCACCGGGCGGAACCGGGGACCCGGCTGCGGATCATCGGCACGCCGGCCGGACCTGAGGGCCACGCCTACCTCGGCCACTGCCGGATGCTGGCCGCGCAGCTCTTCCCCGACGAGGCGGACGGGCCGCACGCCGTCGGCTGCAACCCCGTCACCTTCGAGGAGATCGGCGGCCCGGAGGCGCCCACGCTCGCCGAGGCGTACGCGGCCGGAGCCGTCGTCGTCCTGTCCAGCGTGGTGGAGGGGTTCCCGGCCGGACTGGTCGAGGCCATGTTCTGCGGGCGGGCCACCGTGTCCACGGACGTCGGCGCGGTCGTCGAGGTCATCGGCGGTACCGGGCTCGTCGTCCCGCCCCGCAATCCGCGGGCGCTCGCCGAGGCGTGCACGGCACTGCTGCGCGACCCCGAGCGCCGTGCGCGCCTCGGCGCGGCCGCCCGCGCACGCGCCCAGGAACTGTTCTCGGTCGAGCAGAACATCGAGGCGTTCCACGGTCTGTATCTGGAGATCGTGGCGCGGAGCCCGGTCCGCCGGTCCGCGCTCGACGCCGCAGGCGACCCGCTGCCCTTCGCCGTCCCGGCCGAGGCCCGGCTGCCCGGCCGGTGGACCGGCCCCGGAACGGTCGGCACCGCCGCCCGGCGCGTGCCCGGATGGGCTGCGGGAGCCCCGGTACGGGGCACCGCCGCTCCGGGCGCTCCGCGCTCCACGGTCCCGGCGGCGGAGGGAGCCCGATGAGCGGCAGCGGCGTCGGCGAGGAACTGGCCGTGGCGGAGGGGAGCGGCCGGCAGGGCGTGCACGCGGGTGCGCGCGCTGGTGACGGCGTGCGCGCCGGTGGGGCCGGTGGGGCCGGTGGGGCGGCCCCGTCGCCCGTCGCCTCCCGGCGCGGTGCCGTGGACCCGGTGAAGGCCCTGATGCACCGTCACCGTGACCTGTGCGAAAGCGCCGTCGACCCGCTGGAGATCGCCGCCGGTCTCGAGGCGCACGGCGTCACCGACCGCACCGCCGCCCGCTTCCGGCACCGGGACGTCTTCTCCCTCGCCGAGGAGATGTACGCCCGCGTCCCCCGCGACGCCGACCCGCCCGCACGCCCCGCGCCCGACACACCCCCCGCGTCCCCGGCGCCCCGGCGCACCTGGGCGCTGCTCACCCCGCTGCCCGGCGTCCTGGGCGCCGCGACGGTCACCGGTCTGCGCCTCACCCACGGCAGGACCCGCCTCCTGCTCGTCGCCGTGGGAGCGCTTGCCGTCGTCCTCGCCCTGCGCGCGGCCCTGCGCCGAGGTCCGCTGGGGCCCCGCGTGGGCATCCGCGCCGGCGCCCACCGCAGCGGCACCTGGACCTGCTGGCTGCTCGTCTACGCGGCCCTCGGCGACGGCCTGCTGCGCGCCGCCGTCACCGGTGGCCCCGACGGCCTGCCCGCCGGTCCGGGGGACGGCGCCTGGCCCGTCGCCCTCGCGCCGGTCCTCACCCTGCTCCTGTCCTGCGTGCCCGCCGCCTGGTGCGCCCACCTCCTCTCCGTCCGCGCCCGCCGCCGGCTGGACACCAGCCACGGCCTGGAGGAGTTCGCCGCCTCCGTACGGCCCCTGCTGCTCGGCACGTTCGCCCTGTACCTGGGCGCGCTCGCCGCGCTGACCGCCCTCTGCGCGGCCGTCCTCGGCGAACCCGCCGGCTACGCCACCACCCTCACCCTGGGCACGCTCCTCCTGGCCGCCCGCCTCTTGCACGCCCACGGCTTCCCCCACGCCCCGGCGGCCGCCCTCGCGGGCGCCGCGGCGGCCGAGGCGCTCGCCGTCGCCACCGTCTTCGCGGGACGCCTCCCCGGGTGCGGCTTCCTCGCCGTCCCCGTGGACACCCTGGTGTCCGCCCGGGGCCCGGCCGCCGTCGCCGCCCTGGTGTGCGGCACGGCGGCGCTGGCCCTGCTCGTGCCCGCCGCCCGCACCCTGACCAGGGCCTCGGCCCACGCCCGAACGGCCACGCCGTGCTGACGCCCGGTCACGCCCCCGCACCCCCGGGCCCGGCACCACCCCCGCCCGGGCCCCGATCCACGCACCACGCACGCGCTCCGCACCCCAGCCGCAGACCGGCGCACCACCCGCTCGACACCACCCCCTCAAGGAGAGACCCGATGACCACCTCCCGATCCGGAGCGACCGGAGCCACCGGGGCGCCCGGTGCCCCCGCGGTCGCGGGAGCCCCCGCGGTCACAGGAGCCGCCGCACCACCGAGACCGGCCACGCCGCACACCCGGAGGGCCGCACGATGAGGGTCCTGCTGATCGGAGCCAACGGCTATCTCGGCCGCTTCGTCGCCGACCGTCTGCTCGCCGACCCGGCCGTCCAGCTCACCGCGCTCGGCCGCGGCGACGACGCGGACGTCCGCTTCGACCTCGCGACCGGCAGCCCCGGCGCGCTGACCCGGTTCCTCGACGCCGTCCACCCGCAGGTCGTCGTCAACTGCGCGGGCGCCACCCGCGGCGGCGCCCGCGACCTCACCCGGCACAACACCGTCGCCGTCGCCACCGTCTGCGAGGCGCTGCGCCGCAGCGGCTGCGGCGCCCGGCTGGTACAGCTCGGCTGCGGCGCCGAGTACGGCCCGAGCCAGCCCGGCTCCTCCACCGCCGAGGACGCCGTACCGCGTCCCGGCGGCCCGTACGGCGTCAGCAAGCTCGCCGCCACCGAACTCGTCCTCGGCTCGGGCCTGGACGCCGTCGTGCTCCGCGTCTTCTCACCGGCCGGACCCGGCACCCCCGCCGGATCACCGCTGGGCCGGCTCGCCGAGGCCATGCGGCGCGCCATGCAGTCCGGCGACGGCGAACTCAAACTCGGCGGCCTCGGCGCCCAGCGGGACTTCGTCGACGTCCGCGACGTCGCCCGCGCCGTCCACGCCGCCTCGCTCTCCGCGGCGCAGGGCGTCATCAACATCGGCTCCGGCCGCGCCGTCCGGCTCCGCGACGCCGCCGCGATCCTGGCGCGCGTCGCCGGATACGGCGGTGCCCTCCACGAACTCGACGGACCGCCCGGCGGCCACCTCCGGGCCACCATCGGGCACCCCCGCTCCGACCCCGACCACGCCGCACCGGTCGCGTACCCGTACCCGGACGGCTGCGGAAGCTGGCAGCAGGCCGATGTGCGCACCGCCCGCGACCGGCTGGGCTGGCGCCCCCGGATCAACCTGGAGGAGTCCCTCGCCGACATCTGGATGGAGGCGGCATGTCGTATCTGACGGGCACTCCGGCGGGCCTCGCCGGGGCCGGCACCACCGACGTCCGCACCGGCATCGGCGTCCCCGGCATCGCCCACCCCCTCCTCGCGCCCGCCGAGTGGGGCGACCTCGCCCGCCCCGGCCCGCCCCTGCACTGGGTGGTCCTGGACGTCGCCGGCGGCCCCGGGGCGCGCCCCGACCCGCACTGCCTCGCCGCGGCGGGCCGGCTGCGCAACGCGGGCGTCCGCGTCCTCGGCCGGGTCGACACCGCCCACGGCTTCCGCGCCTTCGCCGAGCGGATCGCCGACGCGCGGCGCTACCTCGACTGGTACCAGGTCGACGGCTTCCTCCTGGACCGCTGCCCGAGCGACCGCGCCACGCTCCCCGAGATCCGCCGCACCGTCACCACGCTCCGCACGCTGCGTGACACGCCCCACATCGTCTTCGGGCACGGTGTCCATCCGCACCCCGGCTACGCCGAGCTGGCCGACCAGCTCGTCACCTTCTCCGGAGCCTGGAGCGACTACCGCTGGTCCCAGGTGGCCGAGTGGACCGCGGACCATCCGCCCGAGCGCTTCTGCCACTTCGTGCACGGGGTGCCCCGCGGTCATCTCGACGAAGCGCTGCGCATCGCCCGCTGGCAGGGCGCGGGGACGATCTGGTTCACCGACCGGCACGACCAGGGTGGCCGGTGCGACCCCTGGGAGACCATGCCCGGCTACTGGGACGATCTCGTCTCGCGGATCGGAACAGGTGTCTCGGAATGAAGAAGCGCGTGGCAGTGTTACGGGGAGAACAAACGTAGTGATCGACCGACCAACGGAGTCCCCGTGTCGCTGCCACCCCTGGTCGAGCCAGCCTCCGAACTCACCGTAGACGAGGTTCGCCGGTACTCCCGCCACCTGATCATCCCGGACGTCGGGATGGACGGGCAGAAGCGGCTGAAGAACGCCAAGGTGCTCTGTGTGGGCGCCGGCGGCCTGGGCTCGCCGGCGCTGATGTACCTGGCGGCGGCGGGCGTGGGCACGCTCGGCATCGTGGAGTTCGACGAGGTCGACGAGTCCAACCTCCAGCGTCAGATCATCCACAGCCAGGCCGACATCGGCCGCTCCAAGGCCGAGTCCGCGCGCGACTCCGTCAAGGGCATCAACCCGTACGTGAACGTGATCCTCCACGAAGAGCGGCTCGAGGCCGAGAACGTGCTGGACATCTTCAGCCAGTACGACCTGATCGTCGACGGCACGGACAACTTCGCGACCCGCTACCTGGTCAACGACGCGTGCGTGCTGCTGAACAAGCCGTACGTATGGGGCTCGATCTACCGCTTCGACGGCCAGGCGTCCGTCTTCTGGTCCGAGCACGGCCCCTGCTACCGGTGCCTGTACCCGGAGCCCCCGCCGCCGGGCATGGTCCCCTCCTGCGCCGAGGGCGGTGTCCTCGGTGTGCTGTGCGCGTCCATCGGCTCCATCCAGGTCACCGAGGCGATCAAGGTCCTCACCGGCACTGGCGAGCCCCTGGTCGGCCGCCTGATGATCTACGACGCCCTGGAGATGCAGTACCGCCAGGTCAAGGTCCGCAAGGACCCGAACTGCGCGGTCTGCGGCGACAACCCGACCGTCACCGAGCTCATCGACTACGAGGCCTTCTGCGGCGTCGTCTCCGAGGAGGCCCAGGAGGCGGCCGCCGGTTCGACGATCACTCCCAAGCAGCTCAAGGAGTGGATCGACGACGGCGAGAACATCGAGATCATCGACGTCCGCGAGCCGAACGAGTACGAGATCGTCTCCATCCCGGGCGCCAAGCTGATCCCGAAGAACGAGTTCCTGCTCGGCACCGCCCTGGAGGGCCTGCCCCAGGACCGCAAGATCGTCCTGCACTGCAAGACGGGTGTCCGCAGTGCGGAAGTCCTCGCGGTGCTGAAGTCCGCGGGCTTCGCGGACGCCGTGCACGTCGGCGGCGGTGTGATCGGCTGGGTCAACCAGATCGAGCCGAGCAAGCCGGTCTACTGACCCGGCACGAACGGCCCTGACGGCCTCACCGGCCGAGCGGCGGGGGCTTCGGACACCACGGGTGCCCGGAGCCCCCGCCGTCGTCATGAGCAGACCGTGCCGTCCTTCGGCACCGTGCCCTTGAGCAGATACGCGTCCACCGCGGCGTCGACACAGTCGCTCCCGCTGCCGTACGCACCGTGCCCCTCGCCCTTCCAGGTGAGCAGCACCCCGACCCCCTCGCCCAGCTCGTCGGCCATCGCGCGAGCGCCCTCGTACGGGGTCGCCGGGTCGCCGGTGTTGCCCACCAGCAGGATCGGCGCGGCGCCCGGCGCGCTCACCTCCGGGGTGTCGAACTGCCCCGCCACCGGCCAGTCGTGGCACCAGCCGGCCGTGTCCCAGCCGAGGAAGTCGCCGAACACGGGCGAGATCTTCTCGAACTCCGGCAGCAGTCGCTTCGTTTCCTCGGCGGTCGGCCGCTGCTTGTCGTCCAAGCATGATATGACGCGCTGGGAGTGGGTCGTCGTGCCGTAGTTCCCCGACGGGTCGCGCTCGTTGTAGCTGTCGGCGAGCGACAGCAGCTCGGAGCCGTCACCGCGCTCGGCCGCCTCCAGCGCGCTGGTCAGGGCCGGCCAGCTCTGCTCGCTGTAGAGCGGCAGGACGACGCCGATGACGGCGAGGGACTGGGTCAGCTCACGGCCGTCCGAGGTCGGCAGCGGGTCGCCGTCGATCCGGTCGAGCAGATCCGCGATCTTCGCGCTGCCCCGCTTCGGGTCCTGGCCGGTGGACTTGAGGTAGTCCTCCAGCGCGCGCTGGAAGCCCCGGGCCTGGTTCTTGGCGTGGCCGACGGTGTCGGCGCCGGGGTCGACGACCGCGTCCAGGATCAGCCGCCCCACGTTCCTCGGGAACAAGTGGGCGTACACGCCGCCCAGTTCGGTGCCGTAGGAGATGCCGAAGTAGTGCATCCGGGTGTCGCCGAGGACCTGGCGCATCAGGTCCATGTCGCGGGCGGTGTCCGTGGTGGAGACGTGCGCCAGCAGGGAGCCGGCGCTCTTCTCGCAGCCCTTGCCGAAGTCCTTGGCGTCCTGGAAGTAGGCCCGCTCCTCCGCCGGGGTGTCCGGGGTGGAGTCGAGGGACTCGGCGGCCTGGATCTCCTTGTCGCCGCGGCAGCGGACGCCCTCGCTCCGGCTCACCCCGCGCGGGTCCCAGCTCACCAGGTCGTAGCTGTCGCGGAGGGTGGAGAACGCGGAGCCGTAGGAGGGGAGCGTGGACACGCCGGAGCCGCCGGGGCCGCCGAAGTTGAACAGCAGCGAGCCGACCCGCTTGTCGCCCTTGGCACGGGATTCGGCGCGGACCAGCGCGAGGTCGATGGTCTTGCCCTCCGGCTTCGACCAGTCCAGCGGCACCTTCAGCGACGCGCACCGCCACTCCCCACCGGGCGCCGAGTCGCCTGCGGTGGACCTGCACCGGCCCCAGTCGAGCTTCTGCCCGGTCAGGGAGGCGGGCAGCGCCGCCGCGGCCGGGGAGCCGTCCGACGGTCGCGCGCCGGCCGAGGCCCCCTTGTCGTCGCCTCCGTCGTCCGACGAGCCGCCGCTACAGCCGGTCGCCAGCAGTGCGGCGGTGGCGCCGAGCGCCGCCCACCGTAGGAATCGCGCCATGTGCACTTCCCCCCTCGCGGACCGTCCGGGCCGGGTGGCGGGACGGCAGTCCTGCCATGGTAGGCGGAGTGGGACCCTCCTGGATGAGCCTGTGGATAACCTTTTGACCTGCGGTTTTGTTAGATCCCCGGGGATTTCGAGGTCTCGGGGTGAGGTCAGGAGCAGACGGTGCCCGCCGCCGGCACCGTGCCGTCGAGGAGGTAGCCGTTCACCGCCGACTGGACGCACTCGTTCTTGCTGTCGTAGGCGCCGTGCCCCTGCCCCCGGTAGGTCAGTTCGACGCCGACGCCCTCGCCGAGCGCGTCCACCATCCGCCCCGCCCCCTCGTACGGGGTCGCCGGGTCGCCGGTGTTGCCGACGACGAGGATCGGCGCCGCGCCGGGCGCGCTGACGTCGGGGTGGTCGGCGGCGCCCGGCACCGGCCAGTCGGTGCAGGTGACCATGGACCAGGCCAGGAAGTCCCCGAACAGCGGGGAGGCGGCACGGAACTCCGGCAGCTTCGCCTCGACGTCGGCGACGGAGTAGCGCGGCTTGTCGTCGGCGCAGTTGATGGAGACGTTGGCGGCCGCGATGTTGCTGTACTCGCCGTTCTCGCTGCGGCCGTTCATCGAGTCGGACAGCAGCATCAGGATCCTGCCGTCCCCGTCGTACGCCTGCTCCAGCCCCTCGGTGAGGTACGGCCAGAAGTCCTTGGAGTACAGGGCCTGGGCGATGCCGTTGGTCGCGGCGCTCTGGGTCAGCTCGCGTGGGAAGACGCCCGGGATCGGCTTGTCGTCGAGGCTCTTCAGCAGGTCGGCGATCCGGTTCTTCACGTCCTCGGCGGTGTCGCCGACCGGGCAGTCCTCCACCTGGGACGTGCAGTCCTCGGCGTAGTTGTCGAGGGCCCGCTGAAAGCCCCTGGCCTGGCCGAGCGCGCCCTGCTCGGAGGTCTGCGTCGGGTCGACGACCGCGTCGAACACGGCCCGCCCCACGTTCTCCGGGAACAGATGGGCGTACACGCCGCCCAGTTCGGTGCCGTAGGAGATACCGAAGTAGTACAGCTTGCGGTCGCCCAGCACCTGGCGCATCAGGTCCATGTCACGGGCCGCGTCGGTGGTGCGCACGTGCGGCAGCGTCTTCCCGGAGTTGCGTTCGCAGGCCGCGTTGAACTCCTTGGTGTTGTCCAGCAGCGTGCCGCGCTCGGCGGCGTCGTCGGGGGTCGTGTCCTGCTGGAAGTACGCGTCGAGCTGCCGGTCGTTCTCGCAGCGCACCCCGGCGCTCCGGCCCACCCCGCGCGGGTCGAAGCTGACCAGGTCGTAGCGGGTGCGCAGCTTCTCGTAGTCCTCGCCGAACGCGGGCAGGGTGCTGACGCCCGAGCCGCCGGGGCCGCCGAAGTTGAAGATCAGGGAGCCGATCCGCCGGTCGGCGGGGCCGCTCGTCCGGGCCCGGATCAATGCGATCCCGATGGTGTCGCCCTTCGGGTCGTCCCAGTCCAGGGGCGCCTTCATGGTGGCGCACTGCCATCGGTCGCCGTTCGGCAGCGGGGAGGGGGCGCTGCCGCCGCCCTCCGCCTGCGACGGGGCCGGACAGTCCTCCCAGTCCAGCTTCTGGGCCGTCAGGTCCTCGTCCCCGGCGTCCTCGCCGCACCCGGCCACCAGGCACGACAGCAGAAGGGCGGTCACGGCGGCGCGCAGGCGGGAGGGGTTCGGCATGCCCCCATCCTGCGGTCGGCGGAGCCCCCGCGCGCGGGGCACGGGCCGTACGAGGTACGGCCCGGGAGCGCCTAGAGCGCGCCCTTGCGGGTGAGGTGGTTGAAGGCCAGCCAGCCCGGCAGCACCGGGATCCACAGCGTCAGCAGCCGGAACAGCAGCACCGCCGGGGCGGCGACCTCCTTGGGCAGCCCGACCGCGATCAGACCGACCGTCAGGGTCGCCTCGACGGCACCGACACCGCCCGGGGTGGGGGCGGCGGAGCCGAGCGCGTTGCCCGCGAGGAAGACGACGGCGACGCTGGCGATGCTGATCGAGGTCGTCTCGTCGCCGAACGCGCGGATCGACGCGTCCAGGCACATCACGAAGCAGGCCGTCAGCAGCAGCATGCCGCCGATGCCGGTGACCAGCTTCTGCGGCCGCTGGAGCACGTCCAGCATGCGCGGCACGACACCCGCGAACAGCGACCGCACGCGCGTGACGACGAACTTCCGCAGGAACGGCACCGACGTCACCACGAGCACCAGGACCGCCACCGTCAGCAGCCCGGCGATGACCGTACGGGACGGCGACAGCGACGGCGTCTTCTCGGTGCCGGTCAGATAGCCGAAGGACAGCAGCATCAGGATGTGGCAGCCCAGCCCGAACAGCTGCGAGGCGCCGACGCTGGCCACCGCGAGCCCCGGCCGCACCCCCGCCCGCTGGAGGAACCGGGTGTTGAGGGCGACGCCGCCGACCGCCGCCGGGGCCACGATCTTCACGAACGACCCGGCGACCTGCGCGGCCACCGTCCGCACGAACGGCACCCGCTCCGGCACGAACCCCAGCAGGCTCATCGCCGCGGCGAGATAGCTCAGCGCCGAGAACAGCACCGCCGCGGCCACCCAGCCCCACTCGGCGTTGGCGACCAGCGGCCCGAACTCGATGTGGGTGAGCTGCGTCAGCAGGAAGTACGCGCCGATGGCGCCGGCGATGAAGCTGATCAGGGTGCGCGGCCGCACCCGCTCCAGCCGGGCCGGCTCGACCGGGGCCTGCGGGCGGATCAGCAGCACCTCGTGCCGGATCTGGGTCAGCAGATCCTCCTCGCGGGCCTCCTCCAGCGCCTCGTCGATGGCCCGCTTCTCGGCCCGCTGCTCCGCGCGTACGGCCTTCTTGTCGGCCTTGCGGTCAGCCTTCCTGTCGGCCTTCTCCAGGTCCACCGGCTCGTCGTGCCCGTCGCCCGGCCTGGCCTGCTTGGCCTGCCGGGACGCCTCCAGGACCGCCTCGCGCTCGCGCTGGGCGCGCTCGCGGGCGAGGCGGCGCAGCGTCGCGCGCGTGGAGCGGCTGAGGGCGATCGGCTGGAGCATCGGCAGACAGTCGGCGACGGTGTCCGGGCCGAGCAGGCTCACCGCCGAGGCGACCGCCCGGTCGGCGCCGACCCGCAGGCCGAGCGTCACCAGCAACTGGGAGACGTCCATGCGCAGCAGCAGGTTGTTCGCCGCGATCTCACCGACGCGCAGATCGGTGAGGATGACCGTGCCGGAACGATCCACCAGAATCGCGTCCCCCACCAGCCTGCGGTGCGCGATGCGCCGCGACTGGAGGGCCCGCACCTGGTGCCAGGTGTCCCGCAGCAGCTCGTCGGTGATCTCCTCGTCGGCCAGCGAGTCGAGCGTGCGCCCGCCGGTGTGCTCGTAGACGAGCATCACGGCGTCCGGGCCGAGTTCCGAGGTCGCGATCAGCTTCGGCGCGTTCGCGCCCGCGGCGATCGCCGCGTAGGCGAGCAGCGCCTCCTGTTCGAGGGCCTGGCGCAGCGACTGGAGGCTGCTGCGGGTGGCGAAGCCCCGCAGCGTCAGATTGCGCCACGCGCGGTAGAAGAAGCCCTGCGCCTGCTGTTCACGGTCGACGACCGTGACGTCCAGCGGTGGACCGTCCTCCAGGGTGACGAAGTAGCGCCGGCCGCGGTCGCCGGTCTCGGCGGCGTCCGGCGCCTCCTCACGAGCCGCGCTCACCGGGTGGAAGCCGACGTGCCGCAGGCCCGCCATCAGCGTGCGCCCGGTGGGCCGAACGTTCGGCGAGCCGACCGCGTACAGCGTGCCGTACGCGACCGTCCAGCCGATCAGGACCGTCAGGATGATCGAGAACGGGGTGGTGTAGCCGGTGACGAGCATCGAGAACGCGTCGAGGAGCAGCACGATCCACAGCACCGACCGCCAGCGCGGCCGGCGGGACATGCCGACGGCCGTCATGTACGCGATGACGGGCGCGAGATAGCCGTGCACCGGGTCGGTGAGGGCGTGGATGTCACCGGGGGAGGGCTGGGTCAGCGCCTCCTGGATCGAGCCAGGGGCGGCCTTCGCCACCCAGAGGTCGGTGGCGAGGGTCACACCGTGGGCGAGGACGGCCGCGAGCACACCGTCGGCGATGCGCAGCCCGTCCCGTTTGATGAGGCGTTCGATCGCGAATGCGACGGGCACCAGCAGGATCGCGATGCTGGACGCCAGTCCGGCGATCTTGATGAGCAGGTCGGGCGCCTGTCCGGTGCCCTTGTTGATGTCCTGTTCGAGGCCCGAGGTCGTGCCGTGGGCGAAGGCGGCGATGCCCAGGAGCACGGCGATCGCGAGGACACCGACCAGCAGGCGCATCAGGTCGGAAGGGCGGTGCACACGCGCGGGGAGCAGCGGTTCGTCGCCTTCCACCTCGTCGATGTGCACCTCCTCCCGCCGGTCGTCGGCGGCCTCCGGGCGCGACCCGGCGTCAGAGGTGCCCTCGGCGTCCTCGGGGTGCACACCCTGCTGCTTCATCGTCTCTTCTTGATCTCGTATCACCGGTCACCGCCCGCACGATGGTGGCATGCCGCACCGACACACGGGGGCATCAGGGTGCAAACGCGGGGGCGCACAGTCTGCCCGAAGGCCGTTCCCGGGGCGAGGGTCACGCACGGTGGCGGGCCCGTCGCATTGTCGGTGCGGTGCGGCAGGATGGGACGGATGAGCGAGCAGAGCCTTCCGGACGACGCCCGCCCGGAGTACCCGGACGCCCTCCCCGAGTACGCCGAGCGGGTCCTCGGCGTCGCGGAGCTGATCCCGCCCGGCCGCGTCATGACCTACGGCGACGTCGCCGAGTGGCTCGACGAGGGCGGCCCCCGGCAGGTCGGCCGGGTGATGGCCCTCTACGGCGCAGCGGTGCCCTGGTGGCGCGTGGTGCGCGCGGACGGCCGTCTGCTGCCCGGGCACGAACTGCGCGCCCTGGAGAACTACCGCGCCGAAGGCACCCCGCTGAAGGAGGCGAGCAGGGCCGCCGAGGGCCATCTGCCGCGCCTCGACATGAGACGCGCGCGATGGGACGGCGGCGGACACGCGGAAGCTCACACCTGACAGCTTCCGCCATCGGAGGGTGCCGAGGGCAGCCCGTACTCCGTCCGGGGGAACCGGGAGGAACCGGGGACGTCCGTGGCATGGCGTACGTTCGAGGGGCAGGTGGCGCGCGTGGCGCGCCGACGGTGACCAACAGCACACCCACCAGGACCGGCGAACCACGTGAGCTCCTCTTTCTCCACCAGGCACCTGTCGCACTCCCAGGGGCGACAGGGGAACCGTGGCGCTTACCGACTGGTCCGTTCCCGGCCGGCCCAGACGGATCCCCCTCCCCTGGACGCCGCACAGCGCTCCGTGGTTCAGCACACCGGGGGACCGCTGCTCGTCCTCGCCGGACCCGGCACCGGCAAGACCACCACCCTCGTCGAGTCCGTCGCGGCCCGGATCGCCCGCGGCGGCGACCCCGCGCGCGTGCTCGTGCTCACCTTCAGCCGCAAGGCCGCCGTCGAACTGCGCGACCGGATGGCGCTGCGCATGGGCGCCGCCCGCGCACCCCAGGCGACCACCTTCCACTCGTACTGCTACGCCCTGGTCCGCGCCCACCAGGACTCCGAGCTGTTCGTGGAGCCCCTGCGGCTGCTGTCCGGACCCGAGCAGGACGTGGCGGTGCGCAGCCTGCTCGCCGGCCAGATCGACCTGCAACGCCTCGGCCTCGCGCATGTGCGCTGGCCCGACGAACTGCGCGCCTGCCTCACCACCCGCGGCTTCGCCGACGAGGTCCGCGCGGTGCTCGCCCGCAGCCGTGAACTGGGCCTCGGCCCGGAGGCGCTGGACGCCTTCGCCGCCCGCATCGGCCGCCCCGACTGGCGGGCCGCGGCCGCCTTCCTCGCCGAGTACCTCGACGTCCTCGACCTGCACGGCGTGATCGACTACGCCGAACTCGTCCACCGCGCGGTCCTCCTCGCCCACCGCGAGGAGATCGCCGAGCGCCTGGCCGCCCGGTACGACGCCGTCTATGTCGACGAGTACCAGGACACCGACCCCGCGCAGGTACGGCTGCTGCGCGCCCTGGCCGGCGGCGGCCGCACCCTCGTCGCCTTCGGCGACCCCGACCAGTCGATCTACACCTTCCGCGGCGCCGATGTGAACGGCATCCTGGACTTCCCCGAAGCCTTCCCCCGCCGGGACGGCCGCCCGGCCCCCGTGGAGGTCCTGCGGACCTCCCGCCGCTCCGGCGCGACCCTGCTGACCGCCACCCGGCTGCTGACCCAGCGCATGCCGCTCACCCGTCTCCCGGCGCAGAAGGTCCGCGCCCACCGCGAACTGTCCGCCGCGCGCGACGGGGGCCGCGTCGAGGTCTACACGTATCCGACCCCCGGCACCGAGCTGGACAACGTCGCCGACATCCTGCGCCGCGCGCATCTGGAGGACGGCGTCCCCTGGGGCGAGATGGCCGTCCTGGTCCGCGCCGGCTCCCGCACCATCCCCACGGTCCGCCGCGCCCTCACGGCGGCCGGCGTCCCCCTCGACATCGACGGCGACGACCTGCCGTTGCGCCACGAACCGGCGGTGGCCCCCCTGCTGACGGCCCTGCGGGCGGTGGCCACGGCGGAGGCGTCGTCGGGGGAGGGCGCGGGCGCTCCCGCAGCGCGGGAGACCCCCGGCGAGCCCGGTGCCTGCTGGCTGGACACCGAGACCGCGCTCACCCTCCTCACCTCCCCCCTCGCCGGCATGGACGCCGCCGACCTGCGCCGTCTGGGGCGCGCCCTGCGCGAGGAGGAGCGCGCCGCCGGCACCCCCCTGCCGCCGCCCTCCGACGAACTGCTCGCGCGCGCCCTGGCCGAGCCCGAACGGCTCGTCACCCACGACCCCACCTACGCGCGCGGGGCGCAGCGGCTCGGCGCGCTGCTCGCCACGGCCCGTGCACGCCTCGCGCGCGGCGGCACCGCCGAGGAGGCGCTCTGGGACCTGTGGGAGGGCACCCCGTGGCCCACCCGCCTGGAGCGGGCGGCCCGGCGCGGCGGCGCGGCCGGCCGCAACGCCGACCGCGACCTGGACGCCGTATGCGCCCTGTTCGCCACCGCCGCGCGCGCGGAGGAGCGCACCGGCGGCCGCGGCGCCCTGAACTTCCTGGCCGAGACCGAGGCCGAGGACATCGCCGCCGACACCCTCACCCGCCGCGCCGTCCGCCCCGACGCCGTCCGCCTGATGACCGCGCACCGCGCCAAGGGCCTGGAATGGAGCCTGGTCGTCGTCGCCGGGGTGCAGGAGGGACTCTGGCCCGACCTGCGCCGCCGCGGCTCGCTCCTGGAGGCCGACCGCATCGGCCGCGACGGACTCGCCGAACCGCTCACCCCGGGCGCGCTGCTCGCCGAGGAGCGCCGCCTCTTCTACGTCGCCGCCACCCGCGCGCGTGACCGCCTCGTCGTGACCGCCGTCAAGGCGCCCGCCGACGACGGCGACCAGCCGTCCCGCTTCCTCACCGAACTGGGCGTCGAACCCAGGGACGTCACCGGCCGCCCGCGACGGCCGCTGTCCGTCGCCGCGCTCGTCGCCGAACTGCGCTCCACGACCGTCGACCCGCGCGTGTCCGCCGCCCTCCGCGAGGCGGCCGCCCACCGGCTCGCCCGGCTCGCCGCGCTCGCCGACGAGGACGGCCGGCCGCTGGTGCCGTCCGCGCACCCCTACCGCTGGTGGGGCATGTTCGAACCGACCGAGAGCAAGGTGCCGCTGCGCGACCGCGACCAGCCCGTCGTGCTCTCCGGCAGCGCCCTCGACCAGCTCGCCAACACCTGCGCCCTCCAGTGGTTCCTGGGCCGCGAGGTCAAGGCCGACGCCCCCGCCACCGTCGCCCAGGGGTTCGGCAACGTCGTGCACGTCCTCGCCGACGAGGTCGCCTCCGGACACACCCCGGCCGACCTGGCCGTCCTCATGGAGCGCCTCGACTCCGTGTGGAACGCGCTCGCCTTCGACGCGCCCTGGAAGTCCGCGCAGGAGAAAGAGCACGCGCGGGTGGCGCTCGAACGCTTCCTGAAGTGGCACGTCATGGACCGCACCGGGCGCACACCCGTGGCGAGCGAACACGACTTCGACGTCACCCTCGAAGCGGGCGACTACGAGGTCCGCATCCGCGGCCAGATGGACCGCGTCGAGGCGGACGGCGAAGGCCGCGCCTATGTCGTCGACTTCAAGACCGGTAAGCAGGCTCCGACCGCCCGCGAGGTCGCGCACCACCCCCAGCTCGCCGTCTACCAGCTCGCCGTGCGTGAGGGCGCCGTCGACGACGCCTTCGACGGCGTGCGCCCGCTGCCGGGCGGCGCCGAACTCGTCCAGTTGCGGCAGGGCGCCGCCCAGCGGGACGGCGGCGAGACCCTGCCCAAGGTGCAGGCGCAGGAGCCGCTGGAGGGGGAGTGGGTCGGCGACCTGCTCGCCACGGCCGCCGGAAAGGTCCTCGACGAGCGGTTCAGCCCGAGCACCGGACAGCACTGCACGCACTGCGCCTTCCGCGCGTCGTGCAGCGCCCGGCCCGAGGGCCGCCATGTCGTCGAGTGAGACCGGCGGGGCCGGGACCGCACCCGTGTGACGGACCGCACCACGGGCGCTGACCTGCGCTTATCCCGTCCCGTCGGGGTGATTTGTCATCGACTGTCAGTGGTCGCCGCTAGCCTTCGCCCCATGCCCGCCCGTATCACCGATCCCGAGCAGCTCAAGGAGCTCCTCGGGATCCCCTTCACCCCGGAGCAGACGGCCTGCATCACCGCGCCGCCCGCCCCGCAGGTGATCGTGGCCGGAGCCGGCTCGGGCAAGACGACGGTGATGGCCGCGCGCGTGGTCTGGCTGGTCGGCACCGGCCAGGTCGCCCCCGAGCAGGTCCTCGGCCTCACCTTCACCAACAAGGCCGCGGGCGAACTCGCCGAACGTGTCCGCACCGCACTGGTCCGGGCCGGTGTCACCGACCCCGACGTGATCGACCCGGACAACCCGCCCGGCGAGCCGGTCATCTCGACCTACCACGCCTTCGCGGGCCGGCTGCTGACCGACCACGGGCTGCGCATCGGCCTGGAGCCGACCGCCCGGCTCCTCGCCGACGCCACCCGCTACCAGCTCGCCGCGCGCGTGCTGCGCGAGGCCCCCGGCCCCTACCCCTCGCTCACCCGCTCCTTCGCCGACCTGGTCAGCGACCTCCTGGCGCTCGACGCCGAACTCGCCGAACACCTCGTGCGGCCCGAGGACCTGCGCACCTGGGACGCCGGGCTGCTCACCACCCTCGAAGGCGCCAAGCTCACCAACGCCGACCTGCGCAAGGTCCCCGAGACGGCCGCCGCCCGCCGGGAACTCGCCGACCTGGTGCTGCGCTACCGCGCCGCCAAGCGCGAGCGCGACCTGCTCGACTTCGGCGACCAGATCGCCCTGGCCGCACAGCTCGGCCAGATCCCGGAGGCCGGGCGGATCCTGCGCGACGAGTTCCGGGTCGTCCTGCTCGACGAGTACCAGGACACCTCGGTGGCCCAGCGCATCCTGCTCGCCGGTCTGTTCGGCGGCGGCACCGGTCACCCCGTGACCGCCGTCGGCGACCCCTGCCAGGCCATCTACGGCTGGCGCGGCGCCTCCGTCGCCAACCTCGACGACTTCCCCGACCACTTCGCCCACGCCGACGGCACCCCCGCCGCCCGACAGGCGCTCAGCGAGAACCGCCGCAGCGGCGGCCGCCTCCTCGACCTCGCCAACGGCCTCGCCGAACCGCTGCGCGCCATGCACGCGGGCGTGGAGGCGCTCCGCCCGGCCCCCGGCGCCGAACGCGACGGCCTGGTCCGCTGTGCCCTCCTGCCCACCCACGCCGAGGAGATCGACTGGATCGCCGACTCCGTCGCCCACCTCGTCGCCACCGGCACGGCCCCCGGCGAGATCGCCGTGCTGTGCCGCACCGCCACCGACTTCGCGGAGATCCAGGGCGCCCTGGTCGCCCGGGACGTGCCCGTCGAGGTGGTCGGCCTCTCCGGACTGCTGCACCTGCCCGAGGTCGCCGACCTGGTCGCCGTCTGCGAGGTCCTCCAGGACCCCGGCGCCAACGCCTCCCTGGTCCGGCTGCTGACCGGCCCGCGCTGGCGGATCGGCCCCCGCGACCTCGCCCTCCTCGGACGGCGGGCCCGGCTGCTCGTCTCCCACGCGCGCGGGGACGACGACGGCGACCCCGACCGCCGTCTCGCCGAGGCCGTCGAGGGGGTCGACCCCTCCGAGGTGATATCGCTCGCGGACGCCCTCGACACCTTCCTGGAGACACCGCTGGAGGGCGCGCGCGACGACGGACTGCCCTTCTCGCCGGACGCGCGCGTGCGCTTCGCCCGGCTCGCCGCCGAACTGCGTGACCTGCGCCGCTCCCTGTCCGACCCGCTGATGGACGTCCTGCACCGCGTCCTCGCCGTCACCGGCCTGGAGGTCGAACTGTCGGCGTCCCCGCACGCGCTGGCCGCCCGCCGCCGGGAGACGCTCTCCAACTTCCTCGACGTCGCCGCATCCTTCGCCGCCGCCGAGAGCGAGGCGAGCCTGCTCGCCTTCCTGGGCTTCCTGCGCACCGCCGCCCAGTACGAGAAGGGCCTCGACAACGCCCTGCCCGGCGGCGAGAACACCGTCAAGGTGCTCACCGCCCACAAGTCCAAGGGCCTCGAATGGGACGTCGTCGCCGTCCCCGGCCTGGTCAGCGGCACCTTCCCCAGCGGTCAGGGCCGCGAGAAGTGGACCGCACAGGCCAAGGTGCTGCCGCACGCGCTGCGCGGCGACGCCGACACCCTGCCCGACATCGACGCCTGGGACTCCCGGGGCATGAAGTCCTTCCACGAGGCCATGAAGGACCACCAGCACACCGAGGAACTCCGCCTCGGCTACGTCACGTTCACCCGCCCCCGCTCCCTCCTCCTCGGCTCCGGCCACTGGTGGGGCCCCACCCAGAAGAAACCGCGCGGCCCCTCCGACTTCCTGCACGCGCTGTACGAGCACTGCGCGGCCGGACACGGCGAGATCGAGGCATGGGCGGACGAACCGGCGGAGGACGAGGAGAACCCCACCCTGCACGCGGCACGCGCCGACCAGGTCTGGCCGCTCCCGCTGGACGACGCCGCGCTCGCCCGCCGCCGCGCCGCCGCCGAGACGGTCCTCGCCCACCTGGACGCCCTCGCCGCACACGCGTCCGACGACCCCGCCGCGACCACCCCCGTCACCGCCACCCACGACCCGGACGCGTACGACGACCCGGACTGGCCGCCACCGCCCGACGAGGACGACGGGCACGACGGCTACGACGAGTACGACGAGCACGACGGGTCCGGGGCGTACGACGAGGAGGACCCGTTCGGAGACGACCCGTTCGAAGACGGTCCCTTCGCGGACGACCCGTACGACGACACCACCCGGGCCACCGTCCCCCACCAGGCCACGCCCCCCGAGCCCCCCGTCACCACCCCTACCCCTGCCCCCACCCCCGATCCTGGCCCCCGCCGTCCCCGTCTCACCCCCGAGGAGGCCCGTACCGTCGGCTCCTGGGACCGTGACCTCGACGCGCTCTCCGGGGAGCTGCTGCGCGCCCGCCGCGGCGTCACCGACGTCCCCCTGCCGACGACCCTGAGCGCCTCCCAGGTCCTGCGGCTGGCCACCGACCCCGACGGGCTCGCGCAGGAACTCGCGCGCCCCATGCCGCGCCCGCCGCAACCCGCCGCGCGCCGGGGCACCCGATTCCACGCCTGGGTGGAGGCCCGCTTCGAGGAACTGACGCTTCCGCTGCTCGAACCGGACGAACTGCCCGGCGCCGACGCGGAGATCGCCGACGAACACGACCTGGAGGCGCTCAAGGAGGCGTTCGAGCGCACCGACTACGCCCGCCGCACCCCCTACCGTGTCGAGGCCCCCTTCCAGCTCGCCCTCGCCGGACGCGTCGTACGGGGCCGGATCGACGCCGTCTACAAGGAGGGCGACGGCGCCTCGGCGACGTACGAGATCGTCGACTGGAAGACCAACCGGCTGCGCACCGCCGACCCGCTCCAGCTCGCCCTCTACCGGCTGGCCTGGGCCGAGCAGCAGGGCGTCCCCGTGGAATCCGTCACAGCGGCCTTCCTCTATGTGCGCACCGGGGAGGTCGTCCGGCCGGCCGGACTGCCCGACCGTGCGGCCCTGGAGCGCCTGTTGACGGGCGAAGAGGCCGTTTCCGCCGACCGGGAAGGGCCGGCCGGGCAGTCGGACCGCGCCCGTCCGCCCGGCGAGGATGTCGGCGCGGGCCGATAGGCTCGTGACCATGAGCCATCCCGTTGACACCGACGTCAGCGCCGTCCGCACATTCATCGGGCAGCACCGCGCCGCCTTCCTCGACGACCTCGCCGAGTGGCTGCGCATCCCCTCGGTGTCGGCGCAGCCCGACCACGCCCCCGATGTGCGCCGCAGCGCGGACTGGCTCGCCGCGAAACTCCAGGAGACCGGCTTCCCGGTCGTCGAGGTCTGGCCGACCGCGGGCGCGCCCGCCGTCTACGCGGAGTGGCCCTCCGACGACCCCGAGGCGCCGACCGTCCTGGTCTACGGCCACCACGACGTGCAGCCCGCCGCCGTCGAGGACGGCTGGGACAGCGACCCCTTCGAGCCCGTCGTCCGCGGAAACCGCCTCTACGCGCGCGGGGCCGCCGACGACAAGGGGCAGGTCTTCTTCCACACCCTCGGGGTCCGCGCGCACCTCGCCGCCACCGGCCGCACCGCCCCCGCCGTCCACCTCAAGCTGCTGATCGAGGGCGAGGAGGAGTCCAGCTCCCCGCACTTCCGCGCGCTGGTCGAGGCGCACGCCGAGCGGCTCGCCGCCGACGCCGTGATCGTCTCCGACACCGGCATGTGGTCCGAGGACACCCCCACGGTGTGCACCGGCATGCGCGGTCTCGCCGAGTGCGAGATCCGGCTGTCCGGCCCCGACCAGGACATCCACTCCGGGTCCTTCGGCGGCGCCGTGCCCAATCCGGCGACGGTGGCCGCCCGCCTGGTCGCCGCCCTGCACGACGAGCACGCGCGGGTGGCCGTCCCCGGCTTCTACGACGGCGTCGTGGAACTGACCGACCGCGAGCGCGAACTCTTCGCCGAACTGCCCTTCGACGAGGAGCGGTGGCTGCGCACCGCCCGCTCGCACGCCGCGTACGGCGAGGCCGGGCACACCACCCTGGAGCGCGTGTGGGCCCGCCCCACCGCTGAGGTCAACGGCATCGGCGGCGGCTACCAGGGCCCCGGCAGCAAGACGATCGTCCCGGCCACGGCCTTCGTGAAGCTGTCCTTCCGGCTGGTCGCCGGGCAGGACCCGGACCAGGTGGAGAAGGCGGTCCGCGCCTGGGCCGCCGACCAGGTGCCCGCCGGGATCCGGTACGAGATCGCGTTCAGCCCCGCCACGCGCCCGTGCCTGACCCCGCTGGACCACCCCGCCCTCCAGTCCGTCGTGCGCGCCATGGGCCGCGCCTTCGAGGGACCCGTCCGCTTCACCCGCGAGGGAGGCTCGGGACCGGCCGCCGACCTCCAGGAGGTCCTCGGCGCCCCCGTGCTCTTCCTCGGCATCTCGGTCCCCTCGGACGGCTGGCACGCGCCGAACGAGAAGGTCGAGCTGGACCTCCTCCTCAAGGGCGTCGAGACCACCGCGTACCTCTGGGGCGACCTCGCCGAGAACTGGCGCCGTGCGCCCTGACGGCACCGCGTACCGCCCCTCCCGCACCTGCCGCTGAACCACCCGCCGAATCAACCGTTCCACCGGGGGAGTTGGAAGCACCCGTGACCACCTGGACCGACCAGAACGCCGAACCGCCCATCTCGCTCACCGCGCCCAGCGGCATCGACCGCGCCGCGCACCACCGGCTCGACGAGGCGTGGCTCGCCGCGGCGTGGAGCCACCCCAGCACGCGCTGTTTCGTCGTCTCCGGTGGCCAGGTCCTGATCGACGAGACGCCCGACGGCCGGACCGAACTGGTCATGACCCCGTCCTTCGAGGCCCCCCTCACCGAGGCGCACCGCTACTTCCTGGGCACCGACGAGGACGGCGTCAGCTACTTCGCCCTCCAGAAGGACGCCCTGCCCGGCCGCATCGACCAGTCCGCGCGCCCCGCCGGGCTGCGCGAGGCCGGACTGCTGCTGTCGGCACGCGACGTGGGCCTGATGGTGCACGCGGTCGGCCTGGAGAACTGGCAGCGCACCCACCGCTTCTGCTCCCGCTGCGGCGAACGCACGGTGATCGCCGCCGCCGGCCACATCCGCCGCTGCCCGGCCTGCGGCGCCGAGCACTACCCGCGCACCGACCCCGCGGTGATCATGGCGGTCACCGACGAGGACGACCGCATCCTGCTCGGCCGCCAGGTGCACTGGCCCGAGGGCCGCTTCTCGACCCTCGCCGGCTTCGTGGAGCCCGGCGAGTCCATCGAGCAGACCGTGCGCCGGGAGTGCTTCGAGGAGGTCGGCGTCACCGTCGACCGCGTCGAGTACGTCGCCAGCCAGCCCTGGCCCTTCCCGTCCAGCCTCATGCTGGGCTTCGTGGCCCGCGCCACCTCCACCGAGATCGACGTCGACGGCGACGAGATCCACGAGGCCCGCTGGTTCTCCCGCGACGAACTGGGCGCCGCCTTCGAGTCCGGCGAGGTCCTGCCCCCGTACGGCATCTCGATCGCGGCCCGCCTGATCGAACTCTGGTACGGCAAGCCCCTCCCGACCCGCACCTTCATCTGACCCGCACGGCTTCATCCGACCGCACAGCACGCCGAAGGGCGGCCCCCGGAACTTGGGGAGCCGCCCTTCGACACCGGCGGATCTACGCGCCGACCTTCTGCTTCACCTGCGCCAGAGACGGGTTCGTCAGCGTCGAGCCGTCCTCGAACAGCAAGGTCGGGACTGTCTGATTCCCGCCGTTCGCCTTCTCCACGAACGCCGCGGACGCCGGGTCCTGCTCGATGTTGATCTCGGTGTACGCGATGCCCTCGCGGTCGAGCTGCTTCTTCAGCCGCTGGCAGTAGCCGCACCACGTGGTGCTGTACATCGTCACAGTGCCCAGCATGTCTCTCGTGCTCCTTCGGCGGGTCGGGGAGAGCGGTCGCAGGGAGAAGAACGTACTTGAAAGCGCAGGCATTCCCGGACCGCGCCGAAGGACGTGACGTCCGCCGCATCGAGCCGCATTAGTACGACCGCAGGGCCCCACCTGTGGACAACCGGCTCGCCCGTCTCCGCCGACCTGGCAGCATGGCCATGTGACAGCAGCAACGCACTCCCCCCTCTTCCCGCGGGTACCGGACTCGGCCGACGCGGTGCTCGAAGGGCTCGACCCCGAGCAGCGCGAGGTGGCCACCGCCCTGCACGGTCCGGTGTGCGTGCTGGCCGGAGCCGGTACGGGCAAGACCCGGGCGATCACCCACCGCATCGCCTACGGGGTGCGCGCCGGCATCCTCCAGCCCTCCAGCGTGCTCGCCGTCACCTTCACCAACCGTGCCGCCGGCGAGATGCGCGGCCGGCTGCGCCAGCTCGGCGCCCAGGGCGTGCAGGCCCGCACCTTCCACTCCGCGGCCCTGCGCCAGCTCCAGTACTTCTGGCCGAAAGCCATCGGTGGCTCGCTGCCCCGGCTCGTCGACCGGAAGATCCAGCTCGTCGCCGACGCGGCCGCCGCCTGCCGCATCCGCCTCGACCGCGGGGAGCTGCGGGACGCCACCGCGGAGATCGAGTGGTGCAAGGTCACCCAGACCGTCCCCGCCGACTACGCCGCCGCCGCGGCCGAGGCGGGCCGGGATGCCCCGCGCGACCCCGCCGAGATCGCCCAGCTCTACGCCGCCTACGAGAACCTCAAGCGCGACCGCGCGGTCATCGACTTCGAGGACGTCCTGCTGCTGACCGTCGCCGTCCTCCAGGACCGGCGCGACATCGCCGAACAGGTCCGGGCCCAGTACCAGCACTTCGTGGTCGACGAGTACCAGGACGTCAGCCCGCTCCAGCAGCGCCTGCTGGAGCTGTGGCTCGGAGAGCGCGACTCCCTGTGCGTCGTCGGCGACGCCAGCCAGACGATCTACTCCTTCACCGGCGCCACCCCCGATCACCTCCTCGACTTCCGCACCCGCCACCCCGGCGCGACCGTCGTCAAGCTGGTCCGCGACTACCGCTCCACCCCCCAGGTCGTCCACCTGGCCAACGGTCTGCTCTCCCAGGCCCGCGGCCGGGCCGCCGACCACCGCCTGGAGCTGATCTCCCAGCGCGGCCCCGGACCCGACCCCGCCTACACCGAGTACACCGACGAGCCCGCCGAGGCCGAGGGCGCCGCCCGCCGGATCCGGGAGCTGCTGGCCGCCGGCGTCCCGGCCGCCGAGATCGCGATCCTGGTCCGCACCAACGCCCAGTCCGAGACCTACGAACAGGCCCTCGCCGACGCCGGCATCCCCTACCAGCTCCGCGGCGCCGAGCGGTTCTTCGACCGCCCCGAGGTCCGCAAGGCCGTCGTGGCCCTGCGCGGCACGGCCCGCTTCAGCGCCAACGACACCCTCCTGGAGGACACCGTCGACCTGCCCTCCCAGGTGCGTGCCGTCCTCTCCGGCGAGGGCTGGACCCCACAGCCGCCGGCCGGCTCCGGAGCCGTCAGAGAACGCTGGGAGTCCCTGGCCGCACTGGTGAACCTCGCCCAGGACTTCGCCGCCGCAGGCCCCGGCGCCACCCTCGCCGACCTGGTCGCCGAACTCGACGAGCGGGCGAACGCCCAGCACGCCCCGACCGTCCAGGGCGTCACCCTCGCCTCCCTGCACTCCGCCAAGGGCCTGGAGTGGGACGTCGTCTTCCTGGTGGGCGTCGCCGAGGGCATGATGCCGATCACCTACGCCAGGACCGACGAGCAGATCGAGGAGGAGCGCCGTCTCCTCTATGTCGGGGTGACCCGGGCCCGGGAGCGCCTCCATGTCTCCTGGGCGGTCTCCCGAGCGCCCGGCGGGCGCCCGAACCGCCGTCCCAGCCGCTTCCTCGACGGACTGCGCCCCGGCTCGGGGACGGCGGCGGGCCGCACCGGCTCCCTCGCCTCCGGAGGTATCGAGCGCGGCTTCTCCGGCGCCGTCGTGGGCACGCCCGACGTGCCGCGCCGCAGACAGCGCACCCCGGCCCGCTGCCGGGTCTGCGGGCGCACCCTCACCGACGCCGGCGAGATGAAGCTGATGCGCTGCGACGGCTGCCCCTCCGACATGGACGAGGGGCTCTACGAACGGCTGCGGGAGTGGCGCGAGGTGCAGGCCCGGAACAACGGACAGCCCGCGTTCTGCGTCTTCACCGACAGGACCCTGATGGCCATCGCCGAGTCCGTCCCCGAGGAGGCGGGCGAGCTGGCGAGGATCCCCGGGGTCGGCGTGCGCAAGCTCAACCGTTACGGCGCCGAGGTGTTGGCCCTCTGCGCGGGCCGGCCCCTCGCCGAGGAAGAAGTCGGGGACTGATGCGAACTCGTCGAAAAAATAGTTTGCGCATGCCCCGGCAATCCCCATAGGTTCTTAGACACGGGAACGGCGGCCTTCTCGGAGGCCCTGATTCCGTGTTCTACTTTCATATCCGCAGGATCGGGCTCACCCCTGGTCCCCCTAGACGCCGAGAGGAGGCGATTCCAGTGATCATCATCAACAGCAGCAGCTTCGTCAGCTCCGCCAAAGTGACCGATCGTCCGGTCGTCTCCACGTGCATGCTCGGCGTCTCGAACCTGGGCACCGGTGTGTCCGGCATTCGTGCCGACCTGCCGGCGTCCTCCTTCGCCGCCCCCGCGGGTCTTCTCACCCGTGAGCGCGATGAGCGACCGACCGAGGCACTGGAAGCAGTAGAGGCACAGGCGCATGTCTATGCCTTCGCGGCGGCCGGTGCCGGATTCCGGAAGCAGACGACGCAGCACCACCTGATGTGGGCCTTCCGTGGGCCAGAACCCTGGAGTGATCCAGCCTGATCGTCGATCAGGCCGGCGCCTTCAGGGCCGCGGAACCCCACCCGGGATCCGCGGCCCTTCTGTTTGTCCCCGCACGGGGACGGACGGGCGAAGGGGCCTCGGGACAAGAAACGCCGACACCCGGCCCAACAGGGCCGGACCGACCAGACGAGGAAGACGAATCGTGCAACTCGAAGCGCACGCCCCGTCCGTACCGCCTTCCGAAACGATCCCCCCGCCCGGCCTCACGGAGGACTCCGCCTTGACCCCCCTCACCGCGCTCACCGCGCTCGACGACGCCATCGAGAACCTCGGCGTACCCGTCCCGTGCCGCTCCTACGACCCGGAGGTCTTCTTCGCCGAGTCGCCCGCGGACGTCGAGTACGCCAAGTCCCTCTGCCGCACCTGCCCGCTGATGGAGGCCTGCCTCGCCGGCGCCAAGGAGCGGCGTGAGCCCTGGGGCGTCTGGGGTGGCGAGCTGTTCGTCCAGGGTGTCGTCGTCGCCCGGAAGCGGCCGCGTGGCCGCCCGCGCAAGAACCCGGTCACAGCATGAACACCGCAGGAACGATCGACCGCCCCCTCACGCAAGACCCCAAGAAGCAGGCCCCGATGAAGCCGTTCACCAGCGAGCCCGAAGGCTCCGCAACCGAAGACGTCACCACCACCGGCGCGATCGACTCGC
Source organism: Streptomyces sp. CAI-85 (assembly GCF_013363615.1). Lineage (NCBI taxonomy): Bacteria > Bacillati > Actinomycetota > Actinomycetes > Kitasatosporales > Streptomycetaceae > Streptomyces > Streptomyces sp. CAI-85. The sequence goes on from NZ_JAANNX010000020.1 coordinate 104,938, forward strand.
GTCAGAACAGGACCCGCGAGATGCAACTCATCCCAGAAGCCCTGGCTCGTGCGCATATGCACGACCGCCTGCACGAGGCCGAGCAGGAACGCCGGGCGCTGCGCCTGGCGACCGCTCGCCGGATGCAGCGCCGGGCGGAGCGCGCCTCGATGCGTGCCCGCCGGGCGCTCGCCATGGCCGTGATGCAGTAACGATCACACCGAAGAGCGGTGGCCTCCCCGAACCGGGGAGGCGGAAACTCACCTCGCGGGGGCCGGTCCGGCCGAACGGACCGGCCCCCGCGGCGTATCGTCGCGAGAGTGACGAGTCCATCCGGCGGCAGTGATCACGGCGGCTCCCCGAAGGAGCCCGGCGCGCTCCGCTGCGACCGCTGCGGCACCCGGGCCGGGGACCCGCCGCCCGTCACCTGGACCTGCTCGGTCGAGCACGGTGTCCGCCGCCACTACTGCGAGACCTGCTCCCGGGACAACCTCCGGGCGATCGAGGGCCGTCTCGACTCGGAGTGGTGGTGAGCCCGCGGAAGGCTCACGCCCCAGCCCCAGCCCCGGCTCACGCCCCAGCCCCGGCTCACGCGCCGGCCTCCGCGATCGACTCCTCCACCGCCGGATCCAGCTCGTCCGCCGGGACGAAACCGGGCAGCCACTCCTCCAGCTCGTCCCGCAGCCGGACCGTCGCGCCGAGCTGACACAGCACACCGATCGTGCTCAGCGTCACCCGGTGGATCAGCAGATAGGCCGGCGGCAGGTTGAGCTGCTTGCCCAACTGATGGGCGGGGGAGCGGGGATCCGCGATCCGGGTGGCCTGGCTGCGCATCCAGCCCCGGGTGAACGTGAACTCCCGCGCCCGGGCGGGTTCGATGATCGGCAGCAGATAGTCGAGGACCGCGTCCGGATCCAGCTCGATGGACTCCTTGACGAAGCCCTCCGTACGGAGCAGGTCGTAGACCCCGTCCGCATCGCCGTCGAGCGTCATGCGCAGGGACTCGCCGATCGGGACCGGCAGACCCCCCGAGAGCCGGTCGACCGTGCCGAAGTCCAGGACGCCCAGCCGCCAGTCGTCCTCGCCGCCCGGACCGCCGGGCAGCAGACGGAAGTTGCCCGGGTGCGGATCGGCGTGCAGCAGACCCGTGCGGGCCGGTCCCGAGAAGAGGAACCGGGACAGCAGTTGGCCGGCCCGGTCGCGCTGCTCCCGGGTGCCGTCGGTGATCACCTCCGACAGCGGGACGCCGTCCATCCACTCGGTGACCAGCACCTGGTCGCACTGGTGGACCACCGCCGGGACCAGCACATCGGGATCACCGGCGAACTCCCGCGCGTGGGCCCGCTGGGCCGCGGCCTCCAGGCCGTAGTCCAGTTCCTCGGAGACCCGGTCCCGCAACTCGGTGATCAGCGGCTTGACGTCCATGCCCGGGATCAGCGGACCCAACAGCCGGGCGAAGCGGCTGAGTTGGGTGAGGTCGGAGAGCAGGGCCTCGCCCGCGCCGGGGTACTGGACCTTGACCGCGACCTCGCGGCCGTCCCGCCACACCGCGCGGTGCACCTGCCCGATCGAGGCAGCCGCGGCCGGCTGGTCGTCGAACTCCGCGAACAACTCGGCCCAGTTGTCGCCGAGCCGCTCGGCGAGCACCGCGTGGACCGTGCGGGTCGGCATCGGCGGCGCCGCGTCCTGAAGCTTGGTCAGGGCCGCCCGGTAGGGTCCCGCGACCTCCTCGGGCAGGGCCGACTCGAAGACGGACAGGGCCTGCCCGAACTTCATCGCACCGCCCTTCAGCTCGCCCAGGACCTTGAACAACTGCTCCGCCGTGCGCTGTTGCAGCTCACGCCCGACGATCTCCGCGGACTCGCCCACGATCCGCTTGCCCAGGCCCCAGGTGGCCCGGCCGGCGAAGCCGAGCGGGAGCGCGGCGAGCTTGGCGGTCCGGGTGACCGCCTTCCGGGGAAGATCAGACATGCGCCCTCCAAGTCCCAGCCTGCCGCGCCGCCGTCGTCGTACGGCGTGATGCCTTCGAATGCCGTTGCCCCGCCATTGTGTCGTGCGGCTCCCCGTCGTCGGCGCTGTGTTCCCGCTCACCTCGCGCGGCGGCCCCGCACGAGCAGGCGGGGTGCGGCCACAACGGTCTCGCATGCCACTGGAGTGTGGGCAGGGACACCTCCCAGCGGGCGTCCGCGGCGGAGGGCCGCCCGCCGTCGAGGAAGGCGAGCGCGTGCGCGGCGGCCAGACCGGCGACCGTGGTGGCCAGGGACAGATCGCAGGCGCGGGCCGGACGCCGTCGGCCGGACCGCCACTGTGCGACCAGCCGCGGCCAGGCCGGGTCGCGGTCGGTGCGCTCCCGATGCAGACAGCCGGCACAGCCCGTCTCCCCGGGCAGTACGAGCGGTCCGACGACTCCTGTCGCCTCCACCACACCGGCGAACAGATGCGGGGTGCCCGAGGCGATCAGCGGCTCGGCCGCCGCCGGGTCGGGCGTGTGCACGGACACGTCGTCGCGCGGCGCGAGAACCACCAGGGAGAAGCCGTCCGTGCCCGGCCCCGCCGAGGGACCCGCGCTCCGCCGGGGCGCGGGCTCCGGGGCGGACCGGCGCACCGCCCGCCGAGCCGCCTCGTCCCGGCGTTCCCCGACCGCCTCCGCGGGCAGCCCGCCCGGTGCCACGTCCGCCGGGTCCACCCGGCCGCCGTCGCGGACGTCGACCTCGCCCACCCCCGCGCCCGCGAGCAGCGAGGCCACAACCGCGCCGACCCGGCCCGCGCCCCGCACCTGCACCCGGGCCCGGCGCCGCGCAGCCAGCCGGCCCATCGCCTCACCCGGCTCCGACGTGGTCAGCGACAGCGAGGCGAGATCGGGGCGCAGCCGGTCCAGGACGTCCCTCCGCTCCCGCAGCGCGTCCGCGTCCGGGCCGCCGCCGCGCGCGTCGTCCAGCAGACCGGCCGCGGCCAGCCCCGCCACCAGCCGGTCGACATGGCCGCCGGGCAGATCCATCCGGCGCCCCTCCTCGCGCAGCAGGGCGAGCCCGCGGGTGCCGTCCAGCAGGTCGAGGAAGCTGCCCGTCGCCGTGTCCACCGGACCGAGCGTGAGCGCGTGCGCCGGAGCCATACCGAACTGCACGGTGTTCAGGTCCCGCCAGCCGCGCCGCAGCGCGGGCTTCACCATCGGATGCATCGAAGAACCCCCGTACTCCACGCACTTCCCTCGGACACGCCCCGACGGCGCTCCCGAACGCCAGCATGCCCGGCCTCGCCGAGCCGTGCCGAAAGTTGTCCACAGGCAGGGGAGTTCGTCGTACAAATCCGTCGTACGAGGCACAACCGGGGCAGGGGCACGGAACCCGGCCGTCCCGGAGTCGGGACTTCCGCCGTGTGCAGCGGGTAACGTCGGGGCGTGCCCGCCGACCCACTGCACCGCGCCGCAGCGCCACAGCGCAGCACGACGAGCCCGCCGCCCGGCGGCTCCCGGACGAGCCCGATCGAGGTCCGCAGAAGCGCCCGTCGGCGTCGTACCGTCTCCGCGTACCGCGAGGGCGACCGCACCATCGTGCTCATCCCCGCCCGGATGTCCGAGGCCGAGGAGCAACGCTGGGTGAGCGTCATGCTCGACAAGCTCGCCGCGCAGGAGAGCCGCCGGGTGCCGGGCGACGCCGAACTGGCGGAGCGCGCGCAGCGGCTGTCGGAGCAGTGCTTCGGCGGCCGGGCCCGGCCCACCTCGGTCCGCTGGGTGACCAACCAGAACACCCGCTGGGGCTCCTGCACCCCCGCCGAGGGCAGCATCCGCCTGTCGCACCGCTTGCAGGGCATGCCGGAGTACGTCATCGACTACGTGCTCGCCCATGAGCTGGCGCATCTGCTGGTGCCGGGGCACGGCCCCGACTTCTGGCGGCTGCTGGAGGCGTATCCGCGCACCGAGCGGGCCCGCGGCTATCTGGAAGGGGTGGTGGCGGCCGAGCGGCTGCCCCATCTGCCGGGCGCGCGCGGAGAGTAGTCCCACCGCCACCCCGTGCGCCGGTTGTGTACCGGGTCTGTACCGACATCGTGCGTTGTCCGACTTTGCCGTTAGCCTGACGCGACGCACTCGCAATCGGGATGGGGGACGGTCGTTACGCATGCCCAGGGAATTCCAGCGCGGCCACAAGGCCAAGATCAGTGACCTCACCGCGGGCACCGATCTGTACGTAGGCGTGCAGATCACCGCTCCCGGGCTGAGCTTCGACATCAGTTGCTTCGGCCTGGACGCCGACGAGCGGCTCTCCGACGACCGGTACTTCGTCTTCTTCAACCAGCCGAAGTCCCCCGAGGAGTCCATCCAGCTCCTGGGTGCCCAGGCGGGCGACACCGAGTCCTTCCGCATCACCCTGGACCGGATCCCGTCGCAGATCCAGAAGCTGTCCTTCACCGCGACCATCGACGGCGCCGGACAGATGTCCCAGATCGGCCCCGGGTACCTCCGGATCGTCGCGGGCGGCGAGGAGGTCGCCCGGTACGCGTTCAGCGGCTCGGAGTTCACCACCGAGCGCGCCGTGATGCTGGGCGACTTCTACCTGAAGGACGTCTGGCGGTTCGCGGCCGTCGGCCAGGGCTTCGACGGCGGCCTGGAGGCGCTGCTGCGCAACTTCGGCGGCGAGGTCGCGGAGGAGGAGACGCCCGCGCCCGCGCCGGCGCCCCAGCCGCAGACCGGCGCCGCCCCCGGCTTCGCCCCGCCCGCGTTCGCCGCCCCCGCGGCCCCCGCCCCGGTGCCCGCCCAGGCCCCGGCTCCGGTGCCCGCACCGCAGCCCGCGCAGGGCTTCGCGCCGCCCCCGGCGGCGACCCCGCCGCCCGCCCCGGCGCCCGCGCCCTCGGTGCACGGCGCGCCGACCATCGTCGCGCCCATGACCCCGCCCGCCGGCGTCCCGGTGCCCCCGCCGGCCCCGGCCCCCGCGCCCTACGGCCAGCCGCAGCCGCCGTACGGACAGCCGCCCCAGCAGCAGCCCTACGGCCAGCCCGCCGCGCCGAGTGCCCCGATGCCGCCCGGCTACGGCCAGCCGCCGCAGGCCCCGCAGCCGCCGGGCGCCCCGATGCCGCCCGGCTACGGCCAGCAGCCCCCCTTCGGACAGGCCCCCGCCCAGCAGGCGTACGGCGTCCCGCAGGGCGCCCCCCAGGGTGGCGCCGGAGTGGCCGCGGCGCTCCAGCAGTTCAAGGAGACGCCCACCGGACAGCGCTGGACGCAGCAGAACAAGAAGCTCGTCCGCGTCGACCTCGGCATCGGCGGCCAGCCCGTGCTCGCCCGCCAGGGCAGCATGGTGCTCTACCAGGGCAAGGTCGACTTCAGCTACAAGGGCGCGGGCTTCGCCGGCCGGATCGTGGGCAACGCCACCGGCCAGGAGATGCAGCTCATGCGCTGCACCGGCCAGGGCCAGGTGTTCCTCGCCGAGAACTCCACGATGCTGCACCCCATCGAGCTCCAGGGCGACGGCATCTGCGTCTCCGCCGAGAACGTCCTCGCGTTCGACGAGAGCCTCCAGTACGAGGTCCGCCGCATCGAGGGGCACGGCATTCCCGGCGGCGCGCTGTTCACCATGCAGTTCACGGGCACCGGCACCATCGTCGTGAAGACACACGGCGTGCCCGTCGTCCTGCCGGTCACGCCCACCACCTTCGCCGACTGCAACGCCGTCGTCGCCTGGTCGGCCGCCTCCCAGGTGGTCGTCTCCAGCCAGGTGCGGATGCGCCGCAACGCCTACCCGGGCGACACCGGCGAGAGCGTCAACCTCCAGTTCCGGGGCGCCCCCGGCAACTTCATCGTCGTCCAGCCGTACGAGGTCTGAGGGAGCCCGTCATGAACCAGCCGTTTGCGGGATACGCTCCCGCACCCGTCACCGCCCGCATGGAGAACCACGGCAATCACATGCTGAAGGTCGCCATGCAGACCGGCAACGACCTCCTCGCGCGCGTGGGCTCGATGGTCGCCTACGAGGGCTTCGTGCAGTACGAGCCCAACCCGCCGGCCGTGCGCCAGATCGCCCGCGACTGGATGACCGGCGAGGGCGCGCCCCTGATGAAGTGCTCCGGCGACGGTCTGCTGTACCTCGCCGACTACGGCGCCAACGTCGTCGTGATCAACCTCAACGGCGACGGCATCTCCGTCAACGCGACCAATCTGCTCGCCTTCGACGCGCATCTCACCTGGGGCGTCGAGCGGGTCAAGGGCCTGGCGAAGTTCGCCGGCCAGGGCCTGTGGAACACCAAGATCTCCGGGCAGGGCTGGGTCGCGCTGACCTCCCGGGGCAAGCCGATCGTCGTCGACTGCGGCGGCGGCGAGGACGAGACGTACGTCGACCCGGACGCGCTCGTCGCCTGGTCCCCGAACCTCAAGGTGAAGGGCAAGCGCAGCTTCAAGGCGCAGTCCCTGATCGGCCGGGGCAGCGGCGAGGCGTTCCAGATGGCCTTCTCCGGCCAGGGCATCGTCGTCGTCCAGCCCAGTGAGGACAGCACCGACCGCCTCCGGATCCGGGGCTGAGGGGGAGCCAGAAAGCCATGCAGAGCCCGCTTTTCGCCTACAACGACCAGCAGTCCCAGGAGCGCTGGAGCCTCCAGAACAAGCAGATGCTCCGCGTCAACCTGGAGGGTCACGACGACATCCTCGCCCGCAAGGGCACGATGGTCGCCTACCAGGGCCTCGTCGAGTTCGACGCCGAGTACCAGGCCGCAGGCGCGGCACGCGCGCGTGCGCGGACCGGTGAGGGCCTGGACCTGATGCGCTGCCACGGACAGGGCACGGTCTACCTCGCCAACCTCAAGCAGCACGTCCACCTGGTGGACTGCGACCAGGACGGTCTGACCGTCGACAGCAGCTATGTCCTGGCCATGGACTCCTCGCTGCACCACGAGGTCATCGCCGTCGACAGCCTCTACGGCATCTCAGGCTCCGGGAAGTACCAGCTCAACATCACCGGCCGGGGCCGGGTCGCCCTGATGACCTCGGGCGCCCCGCTGATGCTCCAGGTCACGCCCGACAAGTACGTCAACTGCGACGCCGACGCCATCGTGGCCTGGTCCACCGGGCTGCGGGTGCAGATGCAGGCCCAGACGCACTCCTCCGGGGTGTGGCGCCGGCGCGGCAACACGGGCGAGGGCTGGGAGCTGAGCTTCATGGGCACCGGCTTCGCGCTGGTGCAGCCCAGTGAGCTGCTGCCGCCGCAGAACGCCCAGATCGGCTCCGGTCTGGCCGCCCAGTACGGGATGGGCCAGCAGGGCGCCCGGGGGCAGAACCAGGGCAACGTCTGGAGCTGACCGACGGCGCGGTAAGGGGCGACCGCCTTGGTGGTCGCCCCTTACTCACAGCCGCGCGCGCGTGTCTTCCAGCAGGCGTACGACGGAGTCGTCGGCCACCGACGCCACCTCGTCGTAGGGGAACCAGCGCAGGTCGAGCGACTCGTCGCTGATCGCCTGGGTCGCCCCGGCGGGCGCCAGGACCGCGTACTGGACGTCGAAGTGCCAATGGCAGGGCGCCGGGATCGCGTGCCGGTCGAGGCGCACCGGGCCGCCCGGCAGCAGGGTGAGACCCGCGATGCCCGACTCCTCCGTGGCCTCGCGCAGCGCCGCCGCCTCCAGGGAGGTGTCCTGCGGCTCGCAGTGGCCGCCCATCTGGAGCCACATCCGCAGCTTGCGGTGCAGGGTCAGCAGGACCCGGCCCCGCTCGGGGTCGATCACCAGGGCGCTGGCCGTGACATGGCCGTCGCCGCAGGACTTCCACATGCCGTCCGGGTGCGTGTCGAGGTGGTCCAGATAGCTCTGGCGCAGCTCGTCCTGGCCCTCGTGGCTCTTGAGCACGAGGACCGCGTCGTCATGGAGGCTCACTCGGTGTCGTCGCCCTTGCCGTCGGCCTCGCCCTTGCCGCCCTGATCGCCCTGGTCAGCCTTGTCGTCCTTGGTCAGGTCCGGCTTCCGCTCCCCGGAGCCGGACGCGCCGCCCGCCTCGCCGAGCATCTTCTCCAGCTCGGAGAAGTCCATGTGCTCGCGGTGCACGAAGCCGTCCGGGTCGTCCAGGTCGGAGGCCGTGGGCAGCATGTCCGGGTGGGCCCACAGGGCGTCCCGGCCGTCCACCCCGCGTGCGTCCGTCAGCGACGCCCACAGCCGGGAGGCGTCGCGCAGCCGGCGAGGGCGCAGCTCCAGACCGATCAGCGTGGCGAACGTCTGCTCGGCGGGACCGCCGCTGGCGCGGCGCCGGCGCAGCGTCTCGCGCAGCGCGTCCGCGGACGTCAGACGCGGCTTCGCGGCCGCGTGCACCACCGCGTCCACCCAGCCCTCGACCAGGGCGAGCGCCGTCTCCAGCCGGGCCAGGGCCGCCTTCTGCTCCGGGGTGTCCTCCGGCTGGAACATGCCCTGCTGAAGGGCGTCCTGGAGCTGCTCGGGGTTCTGCGGGTCGAACTGGCCGACCACGTCCTCCAGCTTGGCGGTGTCGACCTTGATCCCGCGCGCGTAGCCGTCCACCGCGCCGAACAGGTGCGAGCGCAGCCACGGCACGTGCGTGAAGAGCCGCTGGTGGGCGGCCTCACGCAGCGCGAGGTACAGCCGCACCTCGTCCTTGGCCACGCCCAGGTCCTTGCCGAACGCCTCGATGTTCACCGGGAGCAGCGCCGCGCGGCCGGCCGGTCCGAGCGGCAGGCCGATGTCGGTCGAGCCGACGACCTCACCCGCCAGCACGCCGACGGCCTGGCCGATCTGGGAGCCGAACATCGCGCCGCCCATGGACCGCATCATGCCGATCAGCGGGCCCGCCATGGCCTGCATCTCCTCCGGCAGGACGTCCCCCATGGCCGCGCCGACGCGCTCGGCGACCGGGTCGACGAGTTCCTTCCACGCGGGCAGGGTCGCCTCGACCCACTCGGCGCGCGACCAGGCCACCGCCGAGCCGGCGCCGGACGGCAGCGAGGTCGCGTCGTCCAGCCACAGGTCGGCCAGGCGGACGGCCTCCTCGACCGCGGTGCGCTCGGCGGAGCCGACGCTCGCGTCCTTCACGCCGTCGGGAGTGCCCTGGGAGACCGTCTGGCGGGCGATCTGCTTGGCCATGTCCCAGTTCACCGGGCCGCCCTCGT
>NZ_JAANNX010000192.1:0-1235 GCF_013363615.1 Streptomyces sp. CAI-85
GGCGGCATGTTCAACAACTACGCGATCGTCCAGGGCGTCGACCACATCGTCCCCGTCGACATCTATCTCCCCGGCTGTCCGCCGCGCCCCGAGATGCTGATCGACGCGATCCTCAAGCTCCACCACAAGATCCAGAACACCAAGCTGGGCGTGAACGCCGAGGAAGCGGCACGCGAGGCGGAGGAAGCGGCGCTCAAGGCCCTGCCCTTGATCGAGATGAAGGGGCTGCTGCGGTGAGCGACGCGAACGGTTCCTCGGAGAACCCGAACCCCGAGAAGGACCTCTCCGCCTCCAACCTCCCCGGCCAGCGCGGTGAGGGCGGCGAGGAGGTCCGCGTCCAGCGCGGGATGTTCGGCGCGAACAACGGCGGCGACACCTCCGGCTACGGCGGCCTGGTCCGCTCCGTCCGGCTCCCCGGCCCCGCCGCCCGCCCCTACGGCGGCTGGTTCGACGAGGTCGCCGACGAACTGGAGGGCGCCCTGGAGGAGCAGGGCCTGCTGCCGGAGAACGCGATCGAGAAGACGGTCGTCGACCGCGACGAACTCACCTTCCACATCGAGCGCGAACACCTCCCGCGCGTCGCCCGCACCCTGCGCGACGACCCGGCGCTGCGCTTCGAACTGTGCACCGGTGTCAGCGGCGTCCACTACCCGCACGACAAGGGCCGCGAGCTGCACGCCGTCTACCACCTGCGCTCGATCACCCACAACCGGCTGATCCGGCTGGAGGTCAGCGCCCCGGACGCCGAGCCGCACATCCCGTCCCTGGTCCCGGTCTATCCGACCAACGACTGGCACGAGCGCGAGACGTACGACTTCTTCGGGATCGTCTTCGACGGTCACCCGGCCCTGACGCGGATCATGATGCCGGACGACTGGCAGGGCCATCCGCAGCGCAAGGACTACCCTCTCGGCGGCATCGCCGTCGAATACAAGGGCGCCCAGATCCCGGCTCCGGACCAGCGGAGGTCGTACTCGTGAGCACTTCACACGCTTCCCCCCGTGAGACCACAGAAGGCACCGTCTATACGGTCACGGGCGGCGACTGGGACGAGGTCGTCCAGTCCGCGGCCCGCGCCGACGACGAGCGCATCGTCGTCAACATGGGCCCCCAGCACCCCTCCACCCACGGCGTGCTCCGCCTGATCCTGGAGATCGAGGGCGAGACGGTCACCGAGGCCCGCTGCGGCATCGGCTACCTCCACACCGGCATCGAGAAGAACCTCGAATTCCGCA
>NZ_JAANNX010000193.1:0-1205 GCF_013363615.1 Streptomyces sp. CAI-85
CAGGCCATCGTCAAGGGCGAGGTGCCCGAGACCCTCAAGGACAAGCACCTCTACACCCTGGACCTCGGCGCGCTGGTCGCCGGCTCCCGCTACCGCGGTGACTTCGAGGAGCGCCTGAAGAAGGTCCTCAAGGAGATCCGCACCCGCGGCGACATCATCCTGTTCATCGACGAGCTGCACACGCTGGTCGGTGCGGGTGCCGCCGAGGGCGCCATCGACGCCGCGTCGATCCTCAAGCCGATGCTGGCCCGCGGTGAGCTCCAGACCATCGGCGCCACCACGCTGGACGAGTACCGCAAGCACCTGGAGAAGGACGCCGCCCTCGAGCGCCGCTTCCAGCCCATCCAGGTCGCCGAGCCGTCCCTGCCGCACACCATCGAGATCCTCAAGGGTCTGCGCGACCGGTACGAGGCGCACCACCGCGTCTCCATCACCGACGAGGCGCTGGTCCAGGCCGCCACCCTGGCCGACCGGTACATCTCGGACCGCTTCCTGCCGGACAAGGCGATCGACCTGATCGACGAGGCCGGTTCCCGGATGCGCATCCGCCGGATGACCGCTCCGCCGGACCTGCGCGAGTTCGACGAGAAGATCGCCGGCGTCCGCCGCGACAAGGAGTCCGCGATCGACTCGCAGGACTTCGAGAAGGCCGCCTCCCTCCGCGACAAGGAGAAGCAGCTCCTGGCCGCCAAGGCCAAGCGGGAGAAGGAGTGGAAGGCCGGCGACATGGACGTCGTCGCCGAGGTCGACGGCGAGCTGATCGCCGAGGTCCTCGCCACGGCCACCGGCATCCCGGTCTTCAAGCTGACCGAGGAGGAGTCCAGCCGCCTGCTCCGCATGGAGGAGGAGCTGCACAAGCGGGTCATCGGCCAGGTCGACGCCGTCAAGGCGCTGTCCAAGGCGATCCGCCGTACCCGCGCCGGTCTGAAGGACCCGAAGCGTCCCGGTGGCTCGTTCATCTTCGCCGGCCCGTCCGGTGTCGGTAAGACCGAGCTGTCCAAGGCGCTCGCCGAGTTCCTCTTCGGTGACGAGGACGCGCTGATCTCCCTCGACATGTCGGAGTTCAGCGAGAAGCACACCGTCTCGCGTCTCTTCGGCTCCCCGCCCGGATACGTGGGCTACGAGGAGGGCGGCCAGCTCACCGAGAAGGTGCGCCGCAAGCCGTTCTCCGTCGTCCTCTTCGACGAGGTCGAGAAGGCCCACCC
>NZ_JAANNX010000079.1:0-20219 GCF_013363615.1 Streptomyces sp. CAI-85
GCCGACTGGCGCACCAACCCGGCCACCCAGATCAAGTGGGGGCTGAACTACATGAACGAGCGGTACGGCAGCCCCTGCGACGCCTGGTCGTTCTGGCAGGCCAACCACTGGTACTGAGGGGTTGGCCATGAGCCGCAACCCCGTACGCGGATTCGCGGTGGTCTCGGCCACCGCGGTCACCGCCATCGGCAGTGTCGTGGGCGTCGCCCAGGCCGGAACCGGCCAGCCGGGCGACGCCGCACAGGCCCCGGCGGGCGACTCCGTCCTCCTCGCCGACTTACCGCTCGGCCAGCAGGCCCAGGTGCGGTCCGCCGCCCTCGGCCAGCAGGCACAGGCCCAGGCCGTGGCCGCCGACGCCACCGCGCGCAAGTCCGCGGAGGAGGCCGCCCGGATCAAGGCGGCCGAGGACGCGGTCGCCAAGCAGAAGGCCGCCGCGGACGAGGCCGAGGCGAAGAAGGAAGCCGAGGAACGCGCCAAGGCCGCCGAGCGCGAGGCCGATCAGGCGCAGGCCCGGACCAGGTCCGCCACCGCCGACAGCGGTCCCACCGCCAGTGCCTCCGACTTCCCGCAGCAGGCGTCGTACACCGTCGCCGAGGTGCAGGCCATCGCGCGCCAGATGGTGCCCGGCGGCCAGTTCCAGTGCTTCAGCAACATCGTGGACCACGAGTCCACCTGGAACTACCGGGCCGTCAACCCCTCCTCCGGGGCCTACGGTCTGGTCCAGGCGTACCCCGGCTCCAAGATGTCCTCCGCCGGTGCCGACTGGCGCACCAACCCGGCCACCCAGATCAAGTGGGGGCTGAACTACATGAACGAGCGGTACGGCAGCCCCTGCGACGCCTGGGCGTTCTGGCAGGCCAACGGCTCCTACTGAGCGCCGCCGCCACTCTCTCTCAACCCGGCACAGCCCCTCCCCGTCCTCAGGGGAGGGGCTTTCGCCCTGTACGGTCGTAAGCCGACGACTCCAGGGGGAGTGGTGGGGAGAGACGGGGGAAGAGGACGGATCATGTCGCGTGTACCAGGGTGGCTGGGCCGGCTGGGAGCCGGTCTGACCGAAATGGGTGAGCGGCTCGACGAGCGCCGCGCCGAGGTCGAACGGGAGAGCCGGGAGAGCGCGCCGCCCCCGCCCGTGCCCCCCGAGCCGCCGGTGGCGCCCCCGCCGGAGCCGCCGCCCGCCGAGCGGCCCGATCCCGCGCAGGCGGTGCCCTGGGGTGTCCGGGTCGCCGCCGAGGCCGGCTGGCGGCTGCTGGTGCTCGCCGGGACGGTCTGGGTCCTCATGCGGATCATCAGCGCCGTCCAACTCGTCGTCCTCGCCTTCGTGGTATCGCTGCTGCTGACCGCGCTCCTGGAACCCACCGTCACCCGGCTCAAGCGGGTGGGTGTGCCCGGGGGACTGGCGACGGCGCTCACCGCGATCCTCGGGTTCGTGTTCATCGGCCTGCTGGGCTGGTTCGTGACCTGGCAGGTCATGGAGAACATCGACAACCTCTCCGACCAGGTCCAGGACGGCATCGACGATCTGCGGCGCTGGCTGCTCAACAGCCCCTTCCATGTCACCGACAAGCAGATCAACGGCATCGCCAAGAACCTGCGCGACGCGGTCGGCGCCAACACCGACTCGATCACCTCGGCGGGTCTGGAGGGCGTCACCGTCGTCGTCGAGGCGCTCACCGGCATCCTGCTGGCGTTCTTCTCGACGCTGTTCCTGCTCTACGACGGCAAGCGGATCTGGGAGTGGACCCTCAAGCTGGTCCCGGCCGCCGCCCGGCCCGGTGTGGCGGGCGCGGGGCCGCGGGCCTGGGCGACGCTCACGGCGTATGTGCGGGGCACGGTCGTGGTCGCGCTGATCGACGCGATCTTCATCGGTCTCGGCATCTACTTCCTCGATGTGCCGATGGCCGTCCCGCTCGCCGTCTTCATCTTCCTGTTCTCGTTCATCCCGCTGGTCGGCGCGGTGGCCTCCGGCGCGCTGGCCGTGGTCGTCGCGCTGGTCACCCAGGGCGTGTTCACCGCCGTGATGACCCTGGCGGTGGTGCTGGCCGTGCAGCAGATCGAGGGGCACATCCTCCAGCCGTTCATCCTCGGCCGCGCGGTCCGGGTCCATCCGCTCGCGGTGGTCCTGGCGGTGGCCACCGGCGGCCTGGTCGCCGGGATCGGCGGCGCGGTGGTCGCCGTACCGCTGGTCGCCGTCACCAACACGGTCGTCGGCTATCTGCGGGCGTACGCCCAGGAACCGGCCCTGCGGACGTCCCCGAAGCCGCGGGGGGCGACGGCGATGGACGTCGCACCGGTCGCCCCCGTCGCCCCCAGTGCCCCCGTGGCCCCGTCCGGCCCGGTGGAGCCCCCGCCGGCCAAGGACACCGGCGACGAGGACTCCTCCGCGTAGACAAACGCAGCCGAAGGCCCCGTCCACCCGAGGGTGGACGGGGCCTTCGCACGGAGATCACCGCCTACTCGGCGAGGACCGCCTCCGCGTCGAGCGTGACGCCCACGGCCTGGATCACCGAGGCGATCTTGAAGGCTTCCTGGACGACCTCGCGGTCGACGCCGGCCTTGCGCAGGACCTGCTCGTGGGAGTCGAGGCACAGCCCGCAGCCGTTGATGGCGGAGACCGCGAACGACCACAGCTCGAAGTCGACCTTGTCGACGCCCGGGTTGCCGATGACGTTCATCCGCAGACCGGCGCGCAGGGTGCCGTACTCGTGGTCCGACAGCAGATGCCGGGTGCGGTAGAAGACGTTGTTCATCGCCATCACGGCCGCCGCGGCCTTCGCCGCGGTGTACGCCTCGGGCGAGAGGTTCGCCTCGGCCTCCGGGGCCAGCTCGCGCAGCACGATCGGGGAGCGGGAGGCGATCGCGGTCGCCAGGACCGTGCCCCACAACTGCTGGGCGGGCAGGTCGGAGTTGCCGATGACCGAGCCCAGGTTGAGCTTCAGGTCCTTGGCGTAGTCCGGTATCGCGGACTTCAGGGTGTCGAGCGACATCTCAGGTCACTCCCCGGCCAGCAGCTTGACCGGGTCGAGGGTGTCCTCGCCCTTGGTCCAGTTGCAGGGGCACAGCTCGTCGGTCTGGAGGGCGTCCAGGACCCGGAGGACCTCCTTGGGGTTCCGGCCGACGGAGCCCGCGGTGACCATCGTGAACTGGATCTCGTGGTTCGGGTCGACGATGAAGACGGCGCGCTGCGCGAAGCCGTCCTCGCCCTCGATGCCGAGGTCGCGCATCAGCTCGTGCCGGGAGTCGGCGAGCATCGGGAACGGCAGGTCGGTCAGGTCCGGGTGGTCCTTGCGCCAGGCGTGGTGGACGAACTCGGAGTCACCGGAGAAGCCGAGGATCTGCGCGTCACGGTCGGCGAACTCGTCGTTCAGCTTGCCGAACGCGGCGATCTCGGTCGGGCAGACGAAGGTGAAGTCCTTGGGCCAGGCGAAGACCACCAGCCACTTGCCCTCGTACGACTTGTGGTGGATCTGCTCGAACTCCTTGCCCTTCTCCAGCGAGACACAGGCGGTCAGATCGAACGAGGGGAACTTGTCACCAACAGTGAGCACACGCTCTCCTTGCAGCGAGGAGCTGTCCGGATCGCGGACAACTCCCTTGGGTCGGACGGCCTCGATCGTGACACAAGGTGCATTGATTCAGGAAATGGCTACACTCGATTGTGTTGATCGGAGGTAGCTATCAGTGACCGTGAGTAGTGCAAGCCCCAAGGCCGGCCGGAGGCGTCAGCCCAGTCTGGCCCAGCTCCGGGCCTTCGCCGCCGTCGCGGAGCATCTGCACTTCCGGGACGCCGCCGCCGCGATCGGCATGAGCCAGCCCGCCCTCTCCGGCGCGGTCTCCGCCCTGGAGGAGACCCTCGGCGTCACCCTGCTGGAGCGTACGACCCGCAAGGTGCTGCTCTCCCCGGCCGGTGAGCGGCTCGCCGTCCGCGCCCGGGCGGTGCTGGCCGAGGTCGGCGCGCTGCTGGAGGAGGCCGACGCGGTGCGGGCGCCGTTCACCGGCGCGCTGCGGCTCGGCGTCATCCCGACCGTCGCGCCGTATCTGCTGCCCGCCGTGCTGCGGCTGGTCCACGACCGCTATCCGCAGCTCGACCTCCAGGTCCACGAGGAGCAGACCGCCACCCTGCTCGACGGCCTGCACAGCGGACGCCTCGACCTGCTGCTGCTCGCCGTTCCCCTCGGTGTCCCCGGGGTGGTCGAACTCCCGCTCTTCGACGAGGACTTCGTGCTCGTCACACCCCCGGGTCATCCGCTCGGCGACCGTGACGGCGTGCCGCGCGAGGCCCTCAGGGAGCTGAACCTGCTCCTCCTGGACGAGGGGCACTGTCTGCGCGACCAGGCCCTCGACATCTGCCGCGAGGCCGGCCGGGCCGACGCCCCGGTGACCACCACGGCCGCCGGCCTGTCCACCCTCGTCCAGCTCGTCGCCGGCGGCCTCGGCTGCACGCTGCTGCCGCGCACCGCCGTCACGGTCGAGACCAGCCGCAGCACCCGGCTGCGCACCGCCTCCTTCACCGACCCCGCCCCCACCCGCCGGATCGCCTTCGCCCGGCGCGCGGGCGCGGCGCGCGGCGCGGAGTACGAGGCCCTCGCGGACGCGCTCCGCGAGGCGCTGCGCCCCCTGCCGGTGCGGGTCCTCGGCGACGGGGACTGACGTTCGCCAACCGGTCAGAATCAGCTCCCGAATCGGCTTCACAGCAAGGGAATTCGACCCACCCGCGGAGCAACTTCCGTCCATTGGGGGCAGCTCGGAAACCCGCCGTTGGTATATGCGCCCCGGCTGATACACATTCCCTCCTCAGCGCTACGCGTCAGGCGTATGTGCGATCCGTGCGGACGACCTGCCAAGGGGAGTGATGTCGGGCTACGAGCTGTTGGCGCGCGACCTCGCCGCGTGCGGTCGGGACGGCTTCACCGGGGAAGTGCGGGTCGCGGGACTGCCCGGCGGCACCTTCCACTTCCGCGGCGGGCTCGTCGTCGCCGTCGAGTCGCCGGGCGCGCCGGGACCGGACGCCCTGCTGCTGCGCTCCGGACGGATCGGCGGCGAGGAATGGGCGGGCCTGGTGCGGGAGTCCGGCGGGGAGCGCTGGCCCTCCGACGGGCTGATCGCCCACGGCTACGCGGGCGCCGCCCAGCTCCGGGTGGTGTGCGCGATGGCCCTCCAGGACGCCACGTTCGCCGTCGTCGCGGGCGGCGTCGAGGGCTGTGAACGCGCCCCGTCCCTGGGCCCGCCGCCCGCCGCGGTCACCGTCGGGGAGCCCTCGACCCGGCTGCTCCAGGAGGCGTCGCGCAAACTCGCCGCGCTGGACGCGCTGCCCCGCCCGGTCCGCCCGGAGCGCGAGCGTCCGATCCCCGCGGCGCAGTCCCACGCGGCCGACCGGCTCGGCCCGCTGCAACGCGAGGTGCTCACCCACGCCGACGGCCGGCGCACCTCCCGCGACCTCGCCTTCCGCACCGGGCGCGGGGTCTACACGGTCACCGTCGAGGTGGCGCGGATGCTCGGCTACGGGCTCCTGGAGTGCGCCGGCGCGTCCCCGATCCCGGTCCGGATGCTCGACGGACACGGGGTCAGGCCGCGCGCCCCGGCCGCGCCCCCGCCGCCCGTCCCGGTCCCGCCGGCCGGACCGCCCCCGCACCCGGCGGCCCTGCCCCGCCGGCGCCCCGGCGCCAGCGGCATCAACGAGGCCCTCGCTCCCGAACACCCGCCCACCGCCGACGCCGACGGCACTGCCGAGGACGGCGGCGACGGCACCGACCACCCCGCCGGGGAGAGCCCCGGACACCCGACCGGCTGGAAGGAGTTCTTCCGCCTGCGCAATCCCACGGCGAAGTAGAGAGACAGACGGTCATATGCATCATATGCGAACAGAATCAGGGGAGTTGCACCCATGGACCACAAAGCCCTCGCACGGGAGATGCGGGGCCTGCGCGAGCAGGTGAGCGGCATCACCGACACCGCGGTCGCGGCCGCGGACGGGCTGCTCATCGCCGCCGACACCGGCGAATCGATCGACCCCGAGGGCCTCGCCGCCCTCGCCGCGGCCGGCCTGGGCCTCGCCCGCCGCACCGCCGAGGCCACCTCCCGCGGCGCCCTGCACCGCACGGTGGCCTACGGCAGCCACGGCTGCGCCGCGTTCTACGCGGTCGGCGACACCGCGCTGATGGTGGTGCTCGGCGACGAGGGCATGGACGTCGAACGGCTGCACACGGCGACCCAGCCGGCCCTGCGCCGTATCGACCTGATCCTCACCGATGTGAAAACCGCCGAAGGAGTCTGAAGGGATGGCGACGAAGCGTATGACCCCAGGTTTCTCCGACCAGGTGATGGGCCTGGTCAAGTCACTGCGTACGGATGCCCCGGACTGCGTCGCCTCCGGCGTGGTCGACATGTCGACGGGCATGCTGCTCTCCTACGAGACCGTGGACAACCATCCGCCCGAGGTCCTCGACCTGCTGGCCGGCGCGACCCTCGACCTGTTCCAGGGCCGCACGGTGGTGATGATCGAGGACGTCTTCAAGGAGCGGCGCGGGATCCAGAGCGACAACCACTTCTTCCAGGAGATCCTCGTCAACAGCGACAACCTCACTCATCTGTTCGTGAGGATGACCGAGCAGCAGGACGTGGTCGCGGTGGTCGTCTGCCGCAAGTCCGTCAACGTGGGCATGCTGTTCGCGCAGGTCCGAAGGGTGGTGCGGGAGTACCGGCTCTGAAACACGGACGGTCCCTCCCCGCGCGGGGAGGGACCGTGCGCCCATCGGCCGGCTACTCCGTGCGCAGCCCGTCCGGCCGCATCAGCCGGACCAGCGGCGGCAGGCTCAGCGCCGTCACCAGCAGGACGACCGCCCCGCCCATGCCGGTCATGGCCAGCACGCTCGCCCAGTCCACGCCCACCGGGGTGTCCGTCATCTTCAGCAGCACCGTGCCCAGCGTGATGCCGACCACCGCGGCCAGCAGCAGCCCCAGCGCGATGGGGATGGCCGTCTGCCACAGCACCGACAGGCCCAGCGTGCGCCGCCGGGTGCCGAAGGCCACCAGGGCCGACAGCAGCTTGCGGCGGTCCCGCAACTGTTCGAGCTGGGAGACCAGCAGGCTCGCCCCGATCAGCAGCAGCACACAGACGGCGCCGACGAGCAGACCGGTGCGGATGGAGTCGTAGCGCTCGGAGGTCCGGGTCGCCGACCACATCGACGTACTGGCCAGCGCGTCCACCGCGGAGGTGGTGTTGCGGGTGTACTCGAAGGCGTCCGGCACCGACTCGTCGATGGAGAGGTACAGCCGCCCGCTCACCAGCTCGCGCAGATCGTCGGGCAGCGCCCCCGGGGTCATCAGGAACCCGCCGCGCTTGTTGCCGGTCGGGTCGTTCACCGCCGGGGCCTTCACGACCCCCGCCGGGACGGTCCAGACGGCCTCCTTGCTGGTGCCCGAGGACGACGACTCGATGTACAGCCGGGTGCCGGGCTTGGCGAGCTTCGGACCGTCCACCGAGTACTCGGAGCCGTCGAGGACGAACACCGCGCCGTCCGCGCAGGAGGGCAGCGTCGCCAGCTCGCGCAGGGCCGCGCAGTCGCCGACGGTCAGCTCGGTGGAGAGCTTCGGGCCCTCCTCGGTACGCCACGACGAGCTGCCGAGGTAGCCCTCGCCGAGGGCCGTGACCTTCCGTACGCCCTTGGTGTCCTCGAACCGGCGGGCCGTCGCCGCCAGCGGGGTGCCGTCCGGCACGTTCACCTGCATCTGGGCCCGCGTCAGGTCCAGGCCGGTGTTCTGGGTGTACTGGTCGTCGACCCCGGCGAACAGCATCTGGAGCGCGATCGCCCCGGCCACCGCGACCGCGATGCCGTTGACCATCCGGGCCGCCGTACCGCTGCTCACCTGGAGGCGGCGCACGGCGAGCTGCCAGGCGACACCGCCCGCGCCGAGCCGGGCCACCACGCTCTCGACCAGCCACGGCAGCAGCGCGGTGACACCGACGAGCAGCAGCAGGACACCACTGACCACCAGGTACTGGTTGAAGTCCCCGTCGCCCCGGCCCTGGCCGATCATCGGGTAGAGCAGTCCGAGTCCGGCCAGCGGCAGCAGCAGCCGCCACCACAGACGGCGCCGCGAGGGCTTGGCGGTGCGCACCACACCCAGCGGTTCGATCACCACACCGCGCAGGGCGAGCAGGGTGACCCCGACGGCCGCCGCCGGCACCGCCACCGCGACCAGCGCGGCCAGCGCGGGGGAGGGGTTGAGATAGCTGGGCCACACGCTCACCCCGGCCACCTCGACCGAGCCCGCGATCTGCCGTCCGATCAGGAAGAACCCGGTGCCGAGGACCAGGCCGAGCAGCGCGCCGGCCATCGCCTCGCCGGCCGCGATCCGCCGGGCCATCTGCCCGTCGGCGCCGACCAGCCGCAGGGCCGCGAGCCGGCGGTCACGCCGCTCGCCGCCGAACCGCACGGCCGCCGCGACGAACACCGCGACCGGCATCAGCAGCACCACGATCACCACGATGTTCAGCAGGATCAGCACCGGATCCGGCGGCTCGGGCGTCGGGTTCACCTCGCCGAACCGCTCCAGACGGGTGGTGCCCCCGCTCTCGACATGGGCGGCGAGCCCGGTCGCCCCGGCGAAGTAGGCGAGTTCCCGCGAGCCGACGAGCCCGCTCTCGCCGATCGTCCCGACGATCCGGTACGGCAGCCGCTCCCGCAGCAGCCGTGCGTCGTCCGAGGCGAGCAGCCGCTTCAGCTCGGGGGAGACGACCATCTCGCCCTTGGCCGGATAGGCGCTCAGACCGGGCGGCAGCGGGGCGCGCGGTCCCTCCGGCTCGACCAGCCGGCCGCGTACGTCCTTCTCACGGAAGGTGGTGTCGACGTTGGCGATCACCATCGTGTCGTCGGCCTTGGGGAGCTTCTCCGCGCTGAACGAGTAGTCCATCCGCGCCTGTTCGCGTTCGTGGCGCACCGAGAGCGCGTTCGGCAGCGCGGTCGACAGCAGCAGCAGCGCCACGCCGAGCCCGACGCCGACCGCCGTCAGCACGGCCCGGACCCAGCCCTCCCGGCCGCCGGCGAAGGCGAACCGGATCCCCATCCCCAGGTCCCTGGCCCACTGCCCCAGGTTCATACGGCTCGCTCCATGTCCCGCGACTTGCCGTCCCGTACGACGATCTCGCGGTCGGAGTAGGCGGCCACCCGGGCCTCGTGGGTGACCAGGACCACCGCCGCGTTGGCCGAGCGGGCCGCCTCGGTGAGCAGTTCCATCACGCGCTCGCCGTTGAGCGAGTCCAGCGCGCCGGTCGGCTCGTCGGCGAACACGACCCGCGGGCTGGTCACCAGCGACCGGGCGACGGCCACCCGCTGGCCCTGACCGCCGGAGACCTCCCCGGGCCGCTTCCGGGCGAGGTCGTCGACCTCCAGCCGGGCCATCCACCCGAGGGCGGTGCGCTCGGCCTCCTTGCGCGCGGTGCCGTTGAGCCGCAGCGGCAGGGCGACGTTCTCCACACAGGTCAGCTCCGGCACGAGCTGCCCGAACTGGAACACGAACCCGAACTCCGAGCGCCGCAGCCTGCTCCGCCCGGCGTCGCTCATGGACGCCAGCTCCCGGCCGTCGTAGCGGATCGAGCCGGAGTCGGGGGTCACGATGCCGGCAAGGCAGTGCAGCAGCGTCGACTTGCCGGAGCCGGAGGGGCCCATGACGGCGACGACCTCGCCGGGGTGGATGGAGAACCCGGCGCCGTCCAGCGCCATCGTCGGGCCGTACGCCTTGCGCAGGTCCTCGGCGACCAGCAGGGATCCCTCGGGGGCGGTCATGCCGTCACCTCCGCGCGCAGCTTGTCGAGGCGGGCCGCGGCCAGTTCGAGCCAGCGCAGATCGGCCTCCAGGTGGAACAGGGCGTGGTCGCAGATGAGCTGGTCGGCCAGATCGCCCTTGCGCTTGCGGTCGGTGAGGATCCGCATGCTGCGCAGATGCTCCGCGCGCTGGGTGTCGAGGACGTCGGCCGCGTCGCGCCGGGTGAGAAGGGCGAGGACGACCTTGGTGTAGAGGGTCGACTGGAGGTACGGCTCGGGCTTCTCGGGCGTGGCGAGCCAGCGCTCGACGTCGGTGATGCCGGCGTCGGTGATCGCGTACCGCTTGCGCTCGGGGCCGCCGCCGGCCTCGATGCCGTCGACCTCGACGAGACCGTTCTTCAGCAGACGCGACATCGTCGAATAGACCTGGCCGTAGTGGAGCGGCCGGTCGTGACCGAACTTCTCGTCGAAGGCCCGCTTGAGGTCGTAACCGTGTCGGGGCCCGGACTCCAGGAGTCCCAGGAGGGTGTGACCGATGGACATGGGGAGGACTATACATGCGGTGTATACCCGGGGTGTATACGCGGGGTGTGTAGACGGTGGCGGGGGGTGGGGGACGCGGGTGGCTCCGCAGGTGAGGGGCCTATGTCACCGTTCTGCTACAGCGATCCGCCGAGCCGCTCCCAGCGGGGGGCTTACGGCGACGGGGTGCCGGGCGGCCGGCCCCGGCGGGGGATCGGCTTGGTGTCGCGCGGCAGCCGCCCGGCGTCGGCGAGGGCGCTGCGCAGCAGGAACTCGATCTGCGCGTTGGCCGACCGCAGCTCGTCCCCCGCCCACCGGGCCAGCGCCTCGTACACCGCCGGGTCCAGCCGCAGCAGCACCTGCTTGCGCTGCGGCCGGCCCTGGGGGGCGTCGCCCCCGGTGGGGACCGTCACTGGTAGAGGGTCCCGGTGTTGAGCACGGGCTGCGGCGCGCGGTCCCCGCACAGCACGACCATCAGGTTGGACACCATCGCCGCCTTCCGCTCCTCGTCCAGCTCCACGATGCCCTGCTCGGAGATCCGGGCGAGGGCCGCCTCGACCATGCCGACGGCGCCGTCCACGATCTCCCGGCGGGCCGCGACCACGGCGCCCGCCTGCTGCCGCTGGAGCATCGCCGAGGCGATCTCCGGAGCGTACGCGAGATGCGTGAAGCGGGACTCGATGATCCGTACACCCGCCGCCTCCACCCGTGCGTGCAGTTCCACCGCGAGCTTCTCGGTGATCTCCTCGGCGTTGCCGCGCAGCGAGAGGCCGTCCTCGTCGTGGGAGTCGTAGGGGTACTCGATGGCGATGTGCCGCACGGCCGCCTCGGTCTGGGTGGAGACGAACTCCAGGAAGTCGTCCACCTCGAACGTGGCCTGCGCGGTGTCCTGCACCTTCCACACCACGACCGCGGCCAGCTCGATCGGGTTGCCGTAGGCGTCGTTGACCTTCAGGACGGCCGTCTCGTGGTTGCGGACGCGGGTGGAGATCTTCTCGCGGGAGGTGAAGGGGTTCACCCAGCGCAGGCCGTCCTCGCGGATCGTGCCCCGGTAGCGGCCGAAGAGCTGCACCACGCGCGCCTCGCCGGGCGCCACGGTGTTCAGCCCGCACATCGACAGGAACGCGGCGAGCCCGACGAGGATGCCGCCGACGATCAGCCCGGCCTTGGCGCCGGTGGCGTCCACCTGGGCGCCGAGCGCGATCAGTCCGGCGGCGGCCAGCAGCCCGACCAGACCGGAGAGCAGGGCGAGCCCGCCGCCGACGCTGTGCGCCGGGAACTCGTTGACTCTCGGGGCGGGCATCTCGGGCGCGGTGGCCGCGACGGTGTCTGCGGTCATGGGTGGTTCCCCCCGTTTCATATGGGAGTGGACCGTTTCGACACGGCCCACCCGCTCACTTCGTTCTATCTAAGTGATATCACTTAATCGGGGAATCGCAACCCCTGAGGCGTTCCCGACGTCGGTACTGGTGGAGTGGTGCGCCGGTTCCGGCGGGCGGGGTGCTGATTCTCACCCCCTCCGGACCCCGGCTCGACAGCCCTCCGTCACAGCCGACGGTGTTAGCTTTCTGAGCTGACCTGCCACCGGGCCACTGGTGTGACTGCCGAGTAGGAAGCGGAGCGAGCGGACTCATGGGACGAGCGGACGAGAGACGAGCGCGACAGCGTGGTGGCCGCCGCGCGGCGCCCAGGAACCGTTCGGCGCGGACCGAGGCGCCGGCGTCGGCGCACGAGCCGGCCGCGTCCTCCGCCGGTACCTCCGCGAGCCCCGCCCCCGGCGGCCGCGCGGCCGCCCGCCGCGGCGCCAAGAAGGGCAAGGGGACCGGCGCGGACGGCAAGAAGAGCCTCATACGCCGGATCTTCACCTGGAAGAAGATCCTCGGCGCGTTCCTCATCATGACCACGGCCGTCATCGGCGCCCTGGTCTGGCTGTACGTGAGCACCCCGATACCCGTCGGCAACCCCGAGGCCAAGCTCCAGAGCAACGTCTACGAGTACAACGGCGGCGCGATCCTCGCCCGTGACGGCGAGGTCAACCGCGAGAACGTCGACCTCGCGACCGTCCCCAAGGTCGTCCAGCGCACCTTCGTCGCCGCCGAGAACAAGTCCTTCTACGACGACGCGGGCGTCGACCTCAAGGGCACCACCCGAGGCGTCCTCAACACCGTCATGGGCAAGGGCGCGCAGGGCGGCTCGACGATCACCCAGCAGTACGTCAAGAACTACTACCTGACCCAGGAACAGACCGTCACGCGCAAGCTGAAGGAACTGGTCATCTCGCTCAAGCTGGACCGCGAGAAGTCCAAGGACTACATCCTGGCCGGCTACATCAACACCAGCTACTACGGCCGCAACGCCTACGGCATCCAGGCCGCCGCCCAGGCGTACTACCGCGTGGACGCCGACGAGCTGACCGTCGAGCAGGGCGCCTACCTCGCCGCACTGCTCCAGGCCCCCAGCCAGTACGACTGGGCCGTCGCCTCCGACACCAGCAAGGAGCTGGTGAAGAACCGCTGGAACTACGTCCTGAACAACATGGTCGAGCAGAAGTGGCTGGACAAGTCCGACCGCGACGCCATGGTGTTCCCGGTGCCCGAGGACCCCAAGCCCGACCCGGGCAAGGAGGGCCAGACCGGCTATCTGGTCAACGCGGCCAACGCCGAACTGGCCCGCGAGCTGGTCGCCACCGGCACCGCCGACGACCTCAAGTCGGCCGAGGCCATGGTCAGCAGCGGCGGCTGGAACATCGAGCTGAACATCAGCAAGAAGAAGCAGAAGGCCCTGGAGAAGGCCGTCAAGGACCAGCTCACCAGCAAGCTCGACAAGAAGAAGCGGTCCGTCGACGCGGACGTCCAGGCGGGCGCGGTCTCGGTCAACCCGCGCACCGGCGCGGTCGAGGCGATGTACGGCGGTGCCGGCTACACCGAGCACTACCTGAACAACGCCACCCGCACCGACTACCAGCCCGCCTCCACCTTCAAGCCGGTGATCCTCGCCGCCGCCTTCGACGGGGACGCCACCACACAGGACGGCGAGGAGATCACCGCCGACACCCTCTACGACGGCACCAGCGAGCGCCCGGTCGTCGGCAGCGACATCGCGTTCGCGCCGGAGAACGAGGACGACCAGAACTACGGCGACGTCACCCTCCAGACCGCGATGAACAAGTCCATCAACTCGGCGTTCGCCCAGCTCGGCGTCGACGTCGGCATGCCGAAGGTGATGGAGGTCGCGGGCAAGCTCGGCATGGACACCGAGGACCTCAAGGCCGTGCCCGCGCAGACCCTGGGCACCATGGGCGCGAGCCCGCTCCAGATGGCCGGCGTCTACGCCACCCTCGACAACCACGGCAAGAAGGTCACCCCCGCGATCATCAAGTCGGCGACGAACAGCGCCTACCCGGGGTTCAAGCACACCGACCCGATCGGGGACCAGGTCATCAGCCGGGAGGCCGCCGACTCGGTCACCTCGGTCCTCACCGGTGTGGTCGACGACGGCACCGCCCGGACCTCGGTGCGGGACAACCCGCTGCGCAACGGCCAGAAGGTCGCCGGCAAGACCGGAACCTCCGACAACAACAAGTCGGCCTGGTTCACCGGCTACACGCCCGACCTGGTCACCTCGGTCGGCCTGTTCGGCGAGTCCGCCAAGCCCCCGCACCCCCAGGTCCCGCTGACCGGCGCGACGACGGGTCTGAAGACGGTCGCGGGCCGTATCAACGGCGGTGGCTTCCCGGCCCAGATCTGGGCGGCGTACACCTTCGGCGTCTCCGACAAGGTCAGCAAGTTCGACCTGGAGACCGACCAGGGCGCGGCCGTCCGTACGGCGTCCCCGTCGCCGTCGTCCTCCCCGTCGGCGTCGGAGTCCGCGTCCGAGAGCCCCTCGTCCTCGGCCACCCCGTCGAAGGAACCCACCACCAGCGCACCGACGACGGCCGCGCCGCCCACGGACGAGCCGACCACCGGGGCACCGACGACCGGCGCCCCGACGGAGCCGAGCACGGAGGATCCGTCCACCGAACCGGAAAACCCACTGGACCAGCAGTTCGGCCAGTAGGGGACAAGGCGGAGGGCGCCCGGTGAGCATTCACCGGGCGCCCTTCGCTTTGTTGCTTCCTACCGGTCGGAGCCGAGGGCTCAGCCGGGGTTCAGCTCGAACCACACCACCTTGCCGGTGCTCAGCCGGGTCGCGCCCCAGCGCCGGGCGAGCCGGTTGACGAGGTACAGGCCGCGCCCGCCCTCGTCGGTCGCCCGGGCCTGCCGCAGCCGGGGGAGCTGCGGCACGTCGTCGCCGACCTCGCAGCGCAGCACGTCGGTGCGCAGCAGCCGCAGGGTCACCGGCCGCGAGGCGTACCGCACCGCGTTGGTGACGACCTCGCTGACCAGCAGCTCCACCGAGTCGCTCATGTCCTCCATGCCCCAGCGGGACAGAGCCCGCCGGGCCAGCCGCCGGGCCCGGCCCGGTGCCGCGTCCTCCGGTTCCAGGAACCAGTACGCGACATCGCTGGGCGCGATGCCGTCGAAGCGGGCGGCGAGCAGCGCGATGTCGTCGTCCCGGTCGCCCGGGCCGAGCATGTCGAGCACCTCGTCGCACAGGGCTTCCAGGGGCGGCGGGTGGTCGGGGCCGGTGAGCTGCGCGGTCGCGGCCAGCTTCTCGCGGAGCTGTTCTATACCGGTCGCCACGTCCCGCAGCCGGGACTCGACCAGCCCGTCCGTGTAGAGGAGCAGGGTGGCGCCGGCCGGGGCGTCCAGCTCGACCGCCTCGAAGTCCACCCCGCCCACGCCGATCGGGGCGCCCGGCGGCACCCGCAGCACCTCGGCCCGGCCGCCCAGATGCAGCAGGACGGGCGGCGGATGGCCGGCGTTGGCGATGGTGATGCGGTGCGAGACCGGGTCGTAGACGGCGTACAGGCAGGTCGCCATGCGGTCGGTGCCGAGGCGCTGGGCCTGCTCGTCGAGGTGGTGCAGGACCTCCTGCGGGGGCAGGTCGAGCCCGGCGAGGGTCTGGGCGGTGGTGCGGAGCTGGCCCATGATCGCGGCGGAGGTCATGGAGTGCCCCATGACGTCCCCCACCACCAGCGCCACCCGGCTGCCCGGCAGCGGGATCGCGTCGTACCAGTCGCCGCCGACCCGCGCGGTCTCCGCCGCCGGCAGATAGCGGGAGGCCAGCCGCACGCCCGTGGGGCGGGGCAGGGTCTCCGGGAGCATGGTGCGCTGGAGCTCGTCGGCGATGTACGCCTCACGGTCGTACAGCACCGCCTTGTCGATGCCGAGCGCGCTGTGCGTGGCGAGCTGGGCGGCCACGAGCAGATCGTCGTTCTCGAACGGCAGGCGCTCCGGGCGGCGCAGGAAGACGGCCGCGCCGATCACCCGGCGGCGGCCCCGCAGCGGCGCCAGGATCGCCCGCTGGCCGCCCGGCACCTGCAAGGTGCTGTCCTCGCCCAGGAGTTCGGGCAGGGCGGCACGGGCCGCCGGACTGTCGGCGAACACCGGACGCACCCCGCGCAGCACCTCCGCGAGCGCCCCGCCGGGCCGCACCTCGCAGAGTTCGGCGACGGCCGCCGACAACTCGGCGTTCAGCTCGGCCGGTTCGGGCGGCGGCAGGGCCAGCGCGGCGAAACCGCTCTCGGTGTCCCGCTCCTCCGGGATGCGGTCGGTGCGCCGCAGCCGCAGCATCACCCGGTCGGCGACCGGCCGTTCGTCACCGACCGGCAGCGGATCGCGCAGATAGACGAGGATCGCGTCGGAGAAGGTGGGCACGGTCGCCCGGCACAGCCCCATCACGATCTCGTCGATGTCCATGCCCCGGGCGATCCGCCGGGTCGCGGCGCCCACGAACCGCAGCCGGTCGCCGTCCCGGCGCATCGGCGTGGGCCGTCCGGGCGTCACACCCTTGCCCGTACGGCGTTCCGCGGCGCGCGCGTCACCGCCCGGCTGGGCGGGGATGGACTCGGGCGCGGGACGCGGCCGGTGGGAGTCCGCCTCGGCGCCGGCCGACGGCTGCGAGTGCTCGGGGTCCGAACCGCCGGGATCCTTCGCCTTGTTCTTCCCCTTGCCGTCCTTCCCGCGGGGCGCGGTGGCACCCGCGGGCTCCTCGGTGCGGCCCTGGGCCCGGTCGACGGCGGGCGGTAAGGCTGCCGAACCCGGCACCTGGGTACGCAGGAGCGCCCCGCGGGGGTCCGTGGGGTCGACGCCCTGGGGGCGTTCGTAGCTGGTGGGCTGCTCCGTCACGCGTGTCGCATCCATCCGTCCGGGGCTGCGCGCCGCGCGCGCAGTTGGTCCCGCAGAAAACCCGATACCCGGAACAGCCGTCCCCGGAACGGAATTCCCGCGTGGTCAGAGGCTGTTCCTGTGCCACCGGGGAACCGGGCGCGGCCCTCGGCCCCGCCGGTGGTGCGTTCGTACCCCTCGCTCACGTCCTGCCGCCCCTCGGTGACGTTCGGTCAGACCCGGCGCCTGCCCCGGGAGTTGCTGTTGCATGCTCTTGCGGAGGACGATCCTACGTTTCCCGCCCCGGGGCGCATCAAGGGTCTCATGTGGACACGTGCGCGGGCGTACGGTCCCAGTCCTCCGGAAGCAACGGTACGGCCCACGACGGCTCCGGGCGCCAGTGCTGCCAGCCCTCGTCGAACGGCGCGCCCCAGGCACGGATCACGTCCACCGCGGCCCGCCCCGCCGCGCGCACCCGGTCGGCGCCCGCGGCGTCCATCAGACCGTCCTGCTGGGCCTGCGCGAACTCGTCCTCGTCGCGCCAGTCCCAGGTGCGGTCCGGATACACGCAGATGTCCAGGAAGTGGTCCTCGGAGTCCACCCCGCCGTCCCAACGGGCCAGCGGGGTCTCCAGGTTGACGTACCAGTTCTTGAACCGCCAGCCCTGGTCCCAGAACAGCCACACCGACCAGGGCTCACCGGGCCGGGCCAGCTTCAGCACCCCGGTGCCGAACCAGCGGTCGAGCTGGACGGTCCGCGGCCGGGTGTAGCGGGTGCGCAGCGGCTCCTGGTGCAACGGCGTACCGCCCACGAGCACCGGCTTCACGATCTGGGTGCCCGGGGCGAGCCAGACGGCGAGCACGTCGGAGTCGTCCCGGACGACGGTGACCGGGCGCGCGATATGGAAGCCCGCGCCGCCGTTGGCCCGGTACCGCCACAGGATCCGGTCCCCGGGCGCCCAGCACGCCCTCGCACCACCCGTTCCCACGCGCCTCACCACTCCACCGTCTGCCATGCACAGATATTAGGTGCCATGGGCATACGACGCAGTCGTCCTCGTCACGGTTCTCGCCGGTGGCCGGAAAGCGTCACGGGCGTGTCATCCGCAGGACATCCAGCGCCTCGTCGAGCTGTTCGACGGTGAGATCGCCGCGTTCGACATAACCGCCCTCCAGGACGACCTGCCGGATGGTCCGGCGCTCCGCCAGCGCCTTCTTGGCGACCTTCGCGGCCTCCTCGTAGCCGATGTACTTGTTCAGCGGGGTCACCACGGACGGGGAGGACTCGGCGTACTCGCGGGCGCGCTCCCGGTCCGCGACGATGCCGTCCACGGTGCGGTCGGCGAGCAGCCGGGACGCGTTGGCGAGCAGCCGGACCGACTCCAGCACGTTCTTGGCGATCACCGGCAGCATGACGTTCAGCTCGAAGTTGCCGGCCGCGCCCGCCATGGCCACGGTCGTGTCGTTGCCCACGACCTGCGCGGCGACCATCAGCACGGCCTCCGGGATCACCGGGTTGACCTTGCCCGGCATGATCGAGGAGCCGGGCTGGAGGTCGGGCAGCGCGATCTCCGCGAGACCGGTGCGCGGGCCCGAGGCCATCCACCGCAGATCGTTGGCGATCTTGGTCAGGCCGACCGCGATCGTGCGGAGCTGGCCGCTGGTCTCCACGACCCCGTCCCGGGCGCCCTGTGCCTCGAAGTGGTCGCGCGCCTCCGTCAGCGGCAGCCCGGTGGCCGCGGCGACCTCCGCGATCACGGCGGCGGAGAACCCCGGCGGCGTGTTGATCCCGGTGCCGACGGCGGTGCCGCCCAGCGGCAGCTCGGCGAGCCGGGGCAGGGACGCGGTGAGCCGCTCCACGCCGTACCGCATCTGGGCGGCGTACCCGCCGAACTCCTGGCCCAGGGTGACGGGCGTGGCGTCCATCAGATGCGTCCGCCCCGACTTCACCACGTCGGCGAACTCCTCCGCCTTGCGCTCCAGGGCGGCGGCGAGATGCTCCAGGGCGGGGATCAGGTCACGGGTGACGGCGGCGGTGGCGGCGATGTGCAGGGACGACGGGAAGACGTCGTTGGAGGACTGCGAGGCGTTGACGTGGTCGTTGGGGTGCACGTCCCGGCCGAGCCGCTCGGTCGCCAGGGTCGCGATGACCTCGTTGGCGTTCATGTTGGACGAGGTACCGGAGCCGGTCTGGAACACGTCCACCGGGAAGTGCTCGTCCCACTTCCCCTCCGCGACCTCCGCGGCCGCCTCCTGGATCGCCCCGGCGATGTCCTCGTCCAGCACCCCGAGCCCGGCGTTCACCTTCGCCGCGGCCCCCTTGATCCGGGCCAGCGCCTCGATGTGCGCCCGCTCGATCCGCTGCCCGGACACGGGAAAGTTCTCGACGGCCCGCTGAGTCTGGGCCCGCCACTTGGCGCTCTTCGGGACCCGGATCTCACCCATGGAGTCGTGCTCGATGCGGTAGTCGCTCATGGGGGGTACAGCGAACGAGGTGCCGTCGTTTGTTCCACCGTCACGGCGTCTCCCACCCACACACCACCCGTCTCGGCCAACTGAAAAGCCCAGGTCTGAACAACTCAGCCCGTCCGGCGTTTGAGGACGAGGCCCGTTCAGGGCCGATACGGGGGGCTGGGGGCGGAGCCCCCAGGGGCTACGCCAGCCCAGGCCCCCGTACCGGAATCGACGTGAACGTAGGCGCCGGCGCCGGGTCCTTGAAGAAGTCGTTGCCCTTGTCGTCGACCACGATGAACGCCGGGAAGTCCTCCACCTCGATCTTCCACACCGCCTCCATCCCCAGCTCCTCGTACTCCACGACCTCGACCTTCTTGATGCAGTCCTGCGCCAGCCGCGCCGCGGGCCCACCGATCGACCCGAGATAGAACCCGCCGTGACTCCCGCACGCGTCCGTGACCTGCTGCGACCGGTTCCCCTTGGCCAGCATCACCTTGGACCCCCCCGCCGCCTGGAACTGCTCGACGTAGGAGTCCATCCGCCCCGCCGTGGTCGGCCCGAAGGACCCGGACGCGTACCCCTCGGGCGTCTTCGCGGGCCCGGCGTAGTACACCGGGTGGTCCTTCAGGTACTGCGGCATCTCCTCACCCGCGTCCAGCCGCTCCTTGATCTTCGCGTGCGCGATGTCCCGGGCGACGACCAGCGGCCCGGACAGCGACAGCCGCGTCTTGACCGGGTACTTCGTCAGCTCGGCCAGGATGTCGTCCATCGGCTGGTTGAGGTCGATCCGCACGACGTCCGAGGACTCGTCGAGGTGCTCGTCGGTGGTGTCGGGCAGGAACCGCGCCGGATCCGTCTCCAACTGCTCCAGGAAGACCCCCTCGGCGGTGATCTTCGCGACGGCCTGCCGGTCGGCCGAGCAGGAGACGGCGATCGCGACCGGGCAGGACGCGCCGTGCCGCGGCAGCCGCACCACCCGCACGTCGTGGCAGAAGTACTTGCCGCCGAACTGCGCGCCGATGCCGATCTTCTGCGTCAGCTCGAAGACCTTCTCCTCCAGCTCCTTGTCCCGGAAGCCGTGTCCGAGCGGGGACCCCTCGGCCGGGATCTCGTCCAGGTAGTGCGCGGAGGCGTACTTCGCGGTCTTCAGCGCGTACTCGGCCGAGGTGCCGCCGACGACGATCGCCAGGTGGTACGGCGGGCAGGCGGCCGTACCGAGGGAGCGGATCTTCTCCTCCAGGAACTTCATCATGGAGGACTCGTTCAGGACGGCCT
>NZ_JAANNX010000194.1:0-1177 GCF_013363615.1 Streptomyces sp. CAI-85
GCCGATCCACCACAGAGCGGAGGACTCAGAGCATGGCCGGCGCGATGCGCAAGATGGCGGTCTACCTCGGCCTCGTGGAGGACGATGGGTACGACGGCCGGGGTTTCGACCCCGATGACGACTTCGAGCCCGAGCTGGACCCGGAGCCCGAGCGGGATCACCGACGGCACGAGCCGTCCCACTCGTCACACGGAGCACATCAGTCCCAGAGGGACGAAGAGGTACGAATCGTACAGCCGCCCGCCCCGCGCGAGCCGGTGTCCCGATCCGCTTCGCCCCTCGCGGAATCCGGGCGTCCCGCGCGCATCGCGCCCGTGGCGTCCATCACACAAGAACGTCAGTCCCTGGAGAAGAACGCACCGGTGATCATGCCCAAGGTCGTGTCGGAACGAGAGCCGTACCGGATCACCACGCTCCACCCCCGGACCTACAACGAGGCCCGTACCATCGGGGAACACTTCCGTGAGGGCACCCCGGTGATCATGAATCTGACTGAGATGGATGACACAGACGCGAAGCGACTTGTCGACTTTGCGGCGGGTTTGGTGTTTGGTCTTCACGGCAGCATCGAGCGGGTGACGCAGAAGGTGTTCCTGTTGTCGCCTGCTAACGTCGATGTCACGGCGGAGGACAAGGCCCGCATCGCAGAGGGCGGGTTCTTCAACCAGAGCTGAGACGCACCACCGGAAACAGCAGTACAGAGCAGTGGGAAACAGGGGAGAGGGAAGCACCGAACATGAGCGTGGTCCTGGATGTCGTTCGCATCGCGCTGATGGTGTTCCTCCTGGTTCTCATCTTCCGGTTGGTCATGGACTACGTCTTCCAGTTCGCCCGCTCATGGCAGCCCGGCAAGGCGATGGTGGTCGTTCTGGAGGCCACCTACACTGTCACCGATCCACCGCTCAAGCTTCTGCGGCGGGTCATCCCGCCGCTGCGTCTCGGGGGCGTGGCGCTCGACCTGTCCTTCTTCGTACTGATGATCATCGTCTACATCCTGATCTCGATCGTGAGCCGGCTGTGAGCGATGTGAACTACCGTCTTGCCGATGCCGACGACTACGTTGAGGTGAAGAGATGCCGTTGACCCCCGAGGACGTGCGGAACAAGCAGTTCACGACCGTCCGCCTCCGAGAAGGCTATGACGAGGACGAGGTCGATGCCTTCCTCGACGAGGTCGA
>NZ_JAANNX010000195.1:0-1148 GCF_013363615.1 Streptomyces sp. CAI-85
TGGGAGCGCCGTGACGTCGTCATGACCAACTGGCGCGACGGCTCGGTCAACTTCGAGCAGCGTGGCGTCGAGTTCCCCGACTTCTGGTCGGTGAACGCGGTCAACATCGTCACCAGCAAGTACTTCCGGGGCGCGGTCGGCACCCCGCAGCGCGAGGTGAGCCTCAAGCAGCTCATCGACCGGATCGTGAAAACCTACCGGAAGGCCGGCGAGGACCACAGGTACTTCGCCTCGCCCGCCGACGCCGAGATCTTCGAGCACGAGCTGGCGTACGCCCTCCTGCACCAGATCTTCAGCTTCAACAGCCCCGTCTGGTTCAACGTCGGCACCCCGCAGCCCCAGCAGGTCTCCGCCTGCTTCATCCTGGCCGTCGACGACTCCATGGAGTCGATCCTCGACTGGTACAAGGAAGAGGGCATGATCTTCAAGGGCGGCTCCGGCGCCGGCCTGAACCTGTCCCGCATCCGCTCCTCCAAGGAGCTGCTGTCCTCCGGCGGCAACGCCTCCGGCCCGGTCTCCTTCATGCGTGGCGCCGACGCCTCCGCCGGCACCATCAAGTCCGGTGGCGCCACCCGCCGCGCGGCCAAGATGGTCGTCCTCGACGTCGATCACCCCGACATCGAGGACTTCATCCAGACCAAGGTCAGCGAGGAGGAGAAGATCCGCGTCCTGCGCGACGCGGGCTTCGACATGGACCTGGGCGGCGACGACATCACGTCCGTCCAGTACCAGAACGCCAACAACTCGGTCCGCGTGAACGACGAATTCATGCAGGCCGTGGAGCAGGGCGGCCGGTTCGGCCTGCGCGCGCGGATGACCGGCGAGGTGATCGAGGAGGTCGACGCCAAGGCGCTCTTCCGCAAGATCGCCGAGGCCGCCTGGGCCTGCGCCGACCCCGGCATCCAGTACGACGGTGTCATCAACAACTGGCACACCTGCCCCGAGTCCGGCCGGATCACCGCGTCGAACCCGTGCAGCGAGTACATGCACCTGGACAACACGTCCTGCAACCTCGCCTCGCTGAACCTGATGAAGTTCCTCAAGGACGACGGCCAGGGCACCCAGTCCTTCCAGACCGAGCGCTTCCAGCAGGTCGTCGAGCTGGTCATCACCGCGATGGACATCTCCATCTGCTTCGCCGACTTCCC
>NZ_JAANNX010000080.1:0-19762 GCF_013363615.1 Streptomyces sp. CAI-85
GGAAGCTGCGCCGGGTGCTGCACGCGCTCGACCAGCAGCAGGCGATCGAGCTGCTCCTCGACAAGATGAAGCAGACCAAGTCGAACGCCGAGTTCCTGATGCAGATCCAGAAGACGACGCCGTCGCCGGGCAACAACGACTGACGTCGCCCCGTACGCCGTAGCAGGGCCGCTCCCGATGCCGGGGGCGGCCCTTCGCGTTGTCGGTGGGCGTTGTTACGATCACGCCCTTCGGTCGGCCGTTCGGGCGCACCGATCCTGCACTTCTGATCCCGAGGGGGGACACGAGTGGGTACACGTATGTCCGGGGGCCGGCACAGACGCCGGATACGTCTCGCTCTGCCGGTCGTGGCGGCCACGCTCGCCGCGACCGTCGGCGGAGTGCTGCTGACGTCGTCGGCCGACGCGGCCACGGCGGTCCCGGCGCCCGTGCGGAGCACGCCGTCGGCCGCCCAACTGGACGCCCGCCTGTCGACGGCCCTCGCCGGCGACGACATCGCCGGGGAGACGTCCTCGAAGGCGTCCCTGAGCGCCGGCACGAGGTCCGCCACCGTCGACCCGAAGGTCATCGGCGGTTCGACGACCACCATCGCCAACGCGCCCTGGATGGCGCAGCTCTGGTACGGCGACGACCGCGGCACCAGCACCACCGCCGACGACATCGGCTTCTTCTGCGGCGGCGCCGTGGTCGCGCCGACGAAGATCCTCACGGCCGCGCACTGCGTCAAGGGTTACAACTGGAAGGCCCACGGCGTCGTCGTCACCGGCACCGCGCAGCTTCCGTCGGAGGACGCGGGCGGCAACGTCGACCTGCACGGCGGCACCGTGAGCGGTGTCTGGCGGCAGTGGAACTACCCGTCGTACAACGCCGCCACCATCGACAACGACATCGCGCTGCTGACCCTGCCGAACCCGGTCAAGGCGAAGCCGATCCCGATGACGACGGCCGGTGACACCGCCTCGTACACGGCGAACACCGCGGCGAAGGTCTACGGCTGGGGCCGCACCACGTCCACGAACGAGAACATCTCCGACGTGCTGAAGACGGCCACCCTGCCGATCCAGTCCAACGCGACCTGCTCGGGCTTCTACGGCACCGACTTCATCGCGGGGCACATGGTGTGCGCGGGCACCCCGGCCTCCGGCTCGGACACTGGCACCACCTCCGCCTGCAACGGCGACTCCGGCGGCCCGCTGGTGGTCGGCGGCAAGATCGTGGGTGTCGTCTCCTGGGGCGTCAGGGACTGCGTGAAGCAGGGCGCGTACAGCGTCTTCACCAAGGTCACCACGTACGTCGGCGCGACCTACCCGCGGATCGACGACACCGAGATCACCGGTGACAACTACGCCGACGTGTGGGTGCGCAACTCCTCCACCAAGACCGGCTACCACCTGCCCTCCAAGGGCGGCTCGCTCGGTTCCCGGGCGTCCTGGGGCTCGTACTCGGCCTGGAACCTGGTGGTGCAGGCCGACCTGAACCGGGACGGCTACCAGGACCTGGTCCAGCGCCGCACCTCCGACGGTGACGTCTACTGGCGGCACTACGTGCCGTCCACCGACAGTTGGGTGAGCAATCTGCTCGCCGACAACTGGAAGACCCGCCGGGCGATCGTCGCCCCCGGTGACGTCACCGGCGACACCCTGCCGGACGTCGTGTCCGTCGACTCCGCGGGTGTGGTGTGGATCTACCCGGGCAAGGGCGACGGGAAGCTGGGCAGCCGGATCCAGGCCGCCACCAACTGGACGCAGTACGACATCGTGCGCGGCCACGGCGACTTCAACGGCGACGGCCGGGCCGACCTGATCGTCCGCAACAAGAGCACCGGCGCGGTCTACCTCTACCGGGGCACCGGCAAGGCCGGCACGGGCGCCTTCGGGGCCCGTCTCAAGGTCGCCACGTGGCCCACGACGACGTACAACGTCTTCGACACCGTCGGGGACGTCAACGGCGACGGCAAGGCCGATCTGCTGACCCGTACGCCGGGCGGCACGCTGTACCTCTACAAGGGCACCGGCAAGAACACCAGCGCGATCTTCGCCACACGCGTGTCGCTCGGTACCGGTTTCAAGACGTACGACCTGTTCGGCTGATTTCGGCCCTTTACGCAGGTGAGCCGGGCCCACCCGACCCTCTGGACACGCTCCGTGATCGAATCCTCGCGATTCGGTCACGGAGCGTCGTGCAACCGCCGTTCGAGTTTCCCCGTCTGACCAGGCGGAGTGACGATGGTGAGGTTCGCACGAGAACAGAGGAGCACATGACCGCCGAGAGCACACCGGAGCCCGGCATACCGGGGGAGGCCGACAGCGGCCCGCGCCACCGCCGGGAGCGGGGCAGGCGCAAGGGACTGCTCGTCATGGCCTGGACGGCCGCGGGGATCGTGATCCTCGGCGGCACCGGCGCCGGCTATCTGTACTTCAAGCTCAACGGCAACATCAGAAGCGTCGACATCAACCAGGCGCTCGGCACCGACCGGCCCGACAAGGCCGACAACGGCTCCGAGAACATCCTGGTCCTGGGCTCGGACACCCGCTCCGGCGCCAACAGGAAGCTCGGCGGCGGCACCGACGACGGCAGCGCCCGCTCCGACACCGCGATGATCGTCCACGTCTACGAGGGCCACAAGAAGGCCAGCGTGGTCTCCGTCCCGCGCGACACCCTGATCGACCGCCCCGAGTGCACCGACACCCAGGGCGTCACCCATGACGCGGCACGCGGCGTGATGTTCAACTCCGCGTATTCCACCGGCGGCGCGGCCTGCGCGGTGAAGACCGTCGAGTCGATCAGCGGCATCCGGATGGACCACTACCTGGAAGTCGACTTCGCCGGCTTCGAGAAGCTCATCGACGAACTCGGCGGCGTCGAGGTCACCACCACCAAGGCCATCGACGACCCCGACAGCCATCTCGAACTGGCGGCCGGCACCCACACTCTCACCGGTGAGCAGGCCCTCGGCCTGGTCCGCACCCGGCACGGCGTCGGCGACGGCTCCGACCTCGGCCGCATCCAGCTCCAGCAGGCGTTCATCAAGGCGCTCGTCGAGCAGGTCCGCGAGGTCGGCCTCTTCACCAGCCCGAAGAAGCTGTACGACCTCGCCGACACCGCCACCAAGGCGGTCACCACCGACTCCGACCTCGGCTCGGTGAAGACCCTGATGTCCTGGGCGGCCGGACTCAAGGGCATCAAGGCGTCGAACATGCACATGGTCACCCTGCCGGTCCGCTACGACCCCGCCGACCCCAACCGGGTCGTCGTCCTGGAGACCAAGGCGCAGCAGGTCTGGACGGCCCTCGAGAATGACCGGCCGATCCCCAAGGAGGCCACCGAGGGCAACGCCACGGGCGAGGCGGACGGCGTCGTCACCGCGTCGTAGAGACAGCCGTAGAGACAGCCGTGGAGACGGCAGGACGGGCCGTGGGAATAGATCACCCCGCCCCCCGGTTTTGGGGGATGGCGCCAGTCCTGGCAGACTGGTACGTCGGCTCCGGTTCACGCTCCCGTATCCCGCGGCGGCGACCCGGCGCCCTCCCGAAACTAGGAGACACCTTGAAGCGCGACATCCACCCCGAGTACGTCGAGACGCAGGTGAGCTGCACCTGCGGCGCGTCGTTCACCACCCGCAGCACGATCGACAGCGGCACCATCCGCGCCGACGTCTGCTCCGAGTGCCACCCGTTCTACACGGGCAAGCAGAAGATCCTCGACACCGGTGGCCGTGTGGCCCGCTTCGAGGCCCGCTTCGGCAAGGCTGCCGCCGGCTCCTCGAAGTAGCGAGCCCCTTTTCGCCGGTCCACGGCCGTGCCCCTGCGGGGTGCGCCGGGACCGGCGTTTTTGGTCGCCCGCCTTCCCCTTCCCGCGCGGCAACACGCGCACGCCAGCAGTACAGGAGCCCAAGATGTTCGAGGCCGTCGAGGACCTCCTCGGTGAACACGCCGATCTGGAGAAGAAGCTCGCGGACCCGTCGGTCTTCGCCGACCAGGCCAACGCGCGCAAGCTCAACAAGCGGTACGCCGAGCTGACCCCGATCGTCGCCACCTACCGCTCCTGGAAGCAGACCGGCGACGACATCGAGACCGCCCGCGAGTTCGCCGCCGACGACCCCGACTTCGCCGCCGAGGTCAAGGTGCTCGACCGGCAGCGCGAGGAACTCACGGAGAAGCTGCGCCTCCTCCTCGTCCCGCGCGACCCGAGCGACGACAAGGACGTCATCCTGGAGATCAAGGCGGGCGCGGGCGGCGACGAGTCGGCCCTGTTCGCCGGCGATCTGCTGCGCATGTACCTGCGCTACGCCGAGCGCGTCGGCTGGAAGACCGAGATCATCGACGCCACCGAGTCCGAGCTGGGCGGCTACAAGGACGTCCAGGTCGCCGTGAAGACCAAGGGCGGCCAGGGCGCCACCGAGCCCGGCCAGGGCGTGTGGGCGCGGATGAAGTACGAGGGCGGGGTGCACCGGGTGCAGCGCGTCCCGGCGACCGAGTCGCAGGGCCGCATCCACACCTCCGCCGCCGGTGTCCTCGTCACCCCCGAGGCGGAGGAGGTCGACGTCGAGATCAACCCGAACGACCTCCGCATCGACGTCTACCGGTCCTCCGGGCCCGGCGGACAGTCCGTGAACACCACCGACTCCGCCGTGCGCATCACGCACATTCCCACCGGAGTCGTCGCTTCCTGCCAGAACGAGAAGAGCCAGCTTCAGAACAAGGAGCAGGCGATGCGTATCCTGCGCTCCAGGCTGCTCGCGGCGGCGCAGGAGGAGGCGGAGCGGGAGGCCGCCGACGCCCGCCGCAGCCAGGTCCGCACCGTCGACCGCTCCGAGAAGATCCGCACCTACAACTTCCCGGAGAACCGCATCTCGGACCACCGCGTCGGCTTCAAGGCGTACAACCTGGACCAGGTCCTGGACGGCGACCTCGACGCGGTGATCCAGGCATGCGTCGACGCCGACTCGGCCGCGAAGCTCGCAGCCGCGTAAGGCTGTGCACGCTCGAGTACGACACGGAGGACTTGCGTGAACCTGCTGCTCGCAGAGGTGGCCCAGGCCACCCAGCGGCTGGCCGACGCCGGCGTGCCCTCGCCGCGCAACGACGCGGAGGAGCTGGCCGCGTTCGTGCACGGCGTGAA
This sequence comes from Streptomyces sp. CAI-85, assembly GCF_013363615.1. Classification (NCBI taxonomy): domain Bacteria; kingdom Bacillati; phylum Actinomycetota; class Actinomycetes; order Kitasatosporales; family Streptomycetaceae; genus Streptomyces; species Streptomyces sp. CAI-85. The sequence goes on from NZ_JAANNX010000080.1 coordinate 5,122, forward strand.
GCGCGGTGAACTCCATTCCGTGAAGGACTCCGACTTCGACGCCCGGTACTGGGAGGTCATCGCCCGGCGCGAGCAGCGCGAGCCGCTCCAGCACATCACCGGGCGGGCCTACTTCCGGTACCTGGAGCTCCAGGTCGGCCCCGGAGTCTTCGTGCCGCGCCCCGAGACCGAGTCGGTCGTCGGCTGGGCCATAGACGCGGTCCGCGCCATGGACGTCGTCGAGCCGTGCATCGTCGACCTGTGCACCGGCTCCGGCGCCATCGCGCTCGCCCTCGCCCAGGAGGTGCCGCGCTCGCGCGTGCACGCCGTGGAGCTGTCCGAGGACGCCCTTCGGTGGACCCGCAAGAACATGCAGGGCTCCAGGGTCGACCTGCGGCAGGGCAACGCCCTGGACGCCTTCCGGGACCTCGACGGCCAGGTCGACCTGGTCGTCTCCAACCCGCCGTACATCCCGCTCACCGAATGGGAGTACGTCGCTCCCGAGGCGCGGGACTACGACCCCGAGCTGGCCCTGTTCTCCGGCGAGGACGGCCTGGACCTGATCCGGGGTCTGGAACGCACCGCGCACCGGCTGCTGCGCCCCGGCGGTGTCGTCGTCATCGAGCACGCCGACACCCAGGGCGGCCAGGTGCCGTGGATCTTCACCGAGGAGCGGGGCTGGGCCGACGCGGCCGACCACCCCGACCTCAACAAGCGCCCCCGCTTCGCGACCGCCCGCCGGGCCATGCCGTGAGCACCCGGGCGCACACCCCCCAGACGTCCGTCCAGCAGTACGTGCACGAGGAGGCCCGCCAGACATGGCTCGGCGATACGACACCAACGACGCGACCGACCGTGTGACCGGTCTGCGCGAGGCCGCGTCCGCCGTCCGCCGTGGCGAGCTCGTGGTCCTCCCGACCGACACGGTGTACGGCATCGGCGCCGACGCGTTCACCAAGGAGGCCGTCGGCGATCTGCTGGAGGCCAAGGGCCGCGGCCGCAACATGCCCACGCCCGTCCTCATCGGCTCCCCGAACACGCTGCACGGCCTCGTCACGGACTTCTCCGAGCTGGCCTGGGAACTGGTCGACGCCTTCTGGCCGGGCGCGCTCACGCTCGTCGCCCGGCACCAGCCGTCCCTCCAGTGGGACCTGGGCGACACCCGGGGCACGGTCGCCGTGCGCATGCCGCTGCACCCGGTCGCCATCGAGCTGCTCACCGAGGTCGGCCCGATGGCCGTCTCCTCCGCCAACCTCACCGGCCACCCGGCGCCGGAGAACTGCGACGCCGCCCAGGGGATGCTCGGCGACTCCGTCTCCGTCTACCTCGACGGCGGCCCCACCCCCGGCAACGTGCCGTCCTCGATCGTCGACGTCAGCCGCGAGGTGCCGGTGCTGCTGCGGGCGGGGGCGATCTCGGCGGACGAGCTGAGGAAGGTCGTACCCGACCTCGAGGTGGCGAATTGACAGCCCCTGACGCGGGGCGTGGCATAGGCAACGGGGAGCGCGCCGCGGAGATCACGACGACCTTCGTCGGACTGCCGCGCGACACCTTCCGCATCCTCCACGTCAGCACCGGCAACGTCTGCCGCTCACCCATCACCGAGCGGCTGACCCGGCATTTCGTGTCGCAGCGGCTCGGGGTGCTGGGCGGCGGGCTGGTCGTGGAGAGCGCGGGCACCTGGGGCCACGAGGGCGCGCCGATGGAGTCCAACGCGGAGACCGTGCTGGCCGACTTCGGCGCGGACGCCTCCGGCTTCACCGGGCGTGAGCTGCTCGACGAGCACGTCATCATGGCCGACCTGGTGCTGACGGCGACCCGTGACCACCGTGCCCAGGTCATCTCCATGGGCCACTCGGCGGGGCTGCGCACCTTCACGCTGAAGGAGTTCACCCGGCTGGTCAACGCGATCGACCCCGCGACGCTGCCCCCGCTGGAGGAGGGCGTCGTACGGCGGGCGCGGGCGCTCGTGCGGGCCGCGGCGGCCCTGCGGGGCTGGCTCCTCGCGCCCACCCTGGAGGCGGACGAGGTGTACGACCCCTACGGGGCGCCCCTGCCGTTCTTCCGCTCGATCGGGGACGAGATACATCAGGCGCTGGATCCGGTGGTGACCGCGCTGACGGGGGTTCCCGCGCGGATGTGACGCGGGGCGCGGTGCGGCTGTGGCGGGCCTACATTGGACGTACGTCATCGTCGGCGCCTCGGAGTCCACCATGTCGGTCGTTCCCGTTCACGAGGCCGATGTCCTGCGTGGGCAGGACCCCGAGCTGGCGGAGATCCTGGACGGGGAGCGCGAGCGCCAGGCGACGTCGCTCCAGTTGATCGCCGCCGAGAACTTCACCTCGCCCGCCGTGCTGGCCGCGCTCGGCTCGCCGCTGGCCAACAAGTACGCGGAGGGCTATCCGGGCGCCCGGCACCACGGCGGCTGTGAACTGGTCGACGTCGCCGAACGGCTCGCCGTGGACCGCGCCAAGGCCCTCTTCGGGGCCGGCCACGCCAACGTACAGGCGCACTCCGGCTCCTCGGCCGTGCTGGCGGCGTACGCGGCGCTGCTGCGGCCCGGGGACACCGTCCTCGCCCTCGGGCTGCCTTACGGCGGCCACCTCACCCACGGGTCGCCGGCGAACTTCTCCGGGCGCTGGTTCGACTTCGTCCCCTACGGGGTGGACGCCGAGACCGGGCTGATCGACTACGAGCAGGTCCTCACCCTGGCCCGTGCACACCGCCCGAAGGCGATCGTGTGCGGCTCCATCGCCTACCCGCGCCATATCGACTACGCCCTCTTCCGGGAGGCGGCCGACGAGGCGGGCGCCCATCTGATCGCCGACGCCGCACACCCGATCGGCCTGGTGGCCGGGGGAGCGGCGCCCAGTCCGGTGCCGTACGCCGATGTCGTGTGCGCCACCACCCACAAGGTGCTGCGGGGGCCGCGCGGCGGGATGCTGCTGTGCGGCGCCGAACTGGCCGAGCGGGTCGACCGGGCCGTCTTCCCCTTCACGCAGGGCGGTGCGCAGATGCACACCGTGGCGGCGAAGGCGGTGGCGTTCGGGGAGGCGGCGACGCCCGCGTTCACCGTCTACGCCCATCAGGTCGTCGCCAACGCCAAGGTGCTCGCGGCGGGGCTCGCGGCCGAGGGGCTCGCCGTCACCACCGGGGGCACGGACACGCATCTGATCACCGCGGACCCGGCGCCGCTGGGTGTCGAGGGACGGGCCGCGCGCGGGCTGCTGGCGGCCGCCGGGATCGTGCTGGACTGCTGCGCGCTGCCGCACGCCCACGACCGCGGGCTCAGGCTGGGCACGGCGGCGGTGACCACGCAGGGGATGCGGGAGGAGGAGATGGCCCGGATCGCGGCGCTGATCGCGGGGGTGCTCAGGAAGGAGACCGAGGTCACGAAGGCGCGGGCCCGGGTGCGGGAACTGACGGGCGCGTTCCCGCCGTATCCCGCCTGAAACGGGGTAGGCGCGCGGGTGGACGCGCCCCCGTGCGCCCGAAGCCACAGCCGCGCGTGCAACCATCGTCGCTACCCGGAAGTCCCCACACATATGCGCCGCGTCGGAGTCGATCGCTAGGGTGTGGGGCTGAGATGGCCAGCGAGATCTGTGGGGAAGCCCGTGCGTGAATACCTGCTGACGCTCTGCATCACGGCCGCGGTGACCTACCTGCTGACAGGGCCGGTACGGAAGTTCGCGATCGTGGCCGGAGCGATGCCGGAGATCAGGGCCCGTGACGTGCACCGGGAACCCACTCCGCGGCTCGGCGGTATCGCCATGTTCTTCGGGCTGTGCGCCGGTCTGCTGGTCGCCGACCACCTCACCAACCTCAACGAGGTCTTCGAGAAGTCCAACGAGCCGCGCGCGCTGCTCTCGGGCGCCGCGCTGATCTGGCTGATCGGTGTCCTGGACGACAAGTTCGAGATCGACGCGCTGATCAAGCTGGGCGGCCAGATGATCGCCGCCGGCGTGATGGTCATGCAGGGTCTGACGATCCTGTGGCTGCCCATCCCGGGCGTCGGCACGGTGGCGCTCACCCAGTGGCAGGGCACCCTGCTGACCGTGGCGCTGGTGGTCATCACCATCAACGCGGTGAACTTCGTGGACGGTCTCGACGGCCTCGCCGCCGGCATGGTGTGCATCGCGTCGGCGGCGTTCTTCATGTACGCCTACCGCATCTGGTACTCGTACGGCATCGAGGCCGCCGCCCCGGCGACGCTGTTCGCGGCGATCCTGATGGGCATGTGCCTGGGCTTCCTGCCGCACAACATGCACCCGGCGCGGATCTTCATGGGCGACTCGGGCTCGATGCTGATCGGGCTGGTGCTGGCGGCGGGCGCGATCTCGGTCACCGGCCAGGTCGACCCGGACCTGATGAACCTCTACACGAACTCCGAGCGCAGCGCGGTCCACCAGATGGTGCCGGTGTACATCCCGCTCGTGATGCCGCTCACGATCATCGCGATCCCGGCCGCCGACCTGATCCTGGCGATCGTCCGCCGCACCTGGCGCGGCCAGTCCCCGTTCGCCGCGGACCGCGGACATCTCCACCACCGCCTGCTGGAGATCGGCCACTCGCACAGCCGCGCGGTCCTGATCATGTACTTCTGGTCGGGCCTGATCGCCTTCGGCACCCTGGCCTACTCCGTGAACGCGGGCGCCATGTGGATCGTCCTCGGCGTCGTCTTCCTCAGCGCCCTGGGCCTGGTACTCCTCCTCCTGCCCCGCTTCACCCCACGGGCACCGCGCTGGGCGGAGGCGTTCCTGCCGCCGCGCTACCGCCGCCGCAGGGCCGAGGCGGCCCTCCAGAGGGCGTCGGAAGGCCCCGCCGGGACTCCGGCGGAGGCCGGGGGGGCCGCAGGGGCCCCCGTGGACTCCGAGGGCGGCCAGGTGCCCCGTACCCCCGTCGCCGCGGGCGTCTCCGGTGTCAATGGCGCGACCGCGATCGGCGCCCGTTCACGCCTCCGGGACACGCCGCGCTGACACAAGGCGAGGGCATTCAATTCCCAAAGTTTCTTTCGGTCGCCCTTGCCTGAGATTATGCGTCGCCGCTATGTTGAAGCGGTGGCTAATCAAATCATGTCCTCAACGGAATTGCTCTCTTATGTGCGTGGCGTCTCCCTGCGGGACGACGAGACGTTGCGTGGGCTTCGCGAATTGACCGGTGAACTGCCCATGGGGCAGGCCATGCAGGTCATGGCTGAAGAGGGGCAGTTGCTCGGTTTCCTGGTCGGCCTGACGGGTGCTCGGGAAGTGTTGGAGATCGGAACGTATACCGGGTACAGCACTCTGTGCATGGCCCGTGGCCTCGCGCCTGGTGGACGCATCGTCACCTGCGATATCAGCGACAAATGGCCCGGCATCGCCCAGGAGTACTGGGTGAAGGCGGGCGTTGCGGACCGTATCGACGTCCGTATCGGGAATGCCACCGAAACTCTTACCGGGCTGCTCGGTGAAGGAAAAGCGAACACCTTCGATTTCGCCTTCGTTGACGCGGACAAGGCGAATTATCGCCGCTATTACGAATTGTCCCTCGAGCTGGTGCGGCCGGGCGGACTCGTCGTCCTTGACAACACCCTTTTCTTCGGCCGGGTTATCGCCCCGGAAGCCCAGGATCCCGACACGGTCGCTATCCGCGAGCTGAATTCCTTCCTGCGCGACGACCATCGGGTGGAGATATCACTCCTCCCGATGGCCGATGGCATCACTCTGGTACGCAAGAAGGCATGTTGAGCACGCCGGTCAGTGCACCGGACCCGCGGTGGTCACGCGGTGGTCCGCGGCCAGGTCCGGGGCGCTGATCCGGATCGTAGTGGGCGGCTCGCGCCGCGCCGGCACTAGGTGCAGCTGCTGCAGATCCTCGGCCTTCGCGTCGGGCAGCGCGTCCTGGCACGCACAGGACTCCTCGCCGAGACCGGCGAACCGGTAGGCGATCTCCATCATGCGGTTGCGTTCCGTAGGCCGGAAATCGGCCACCAGGTGGGCACCCGCCCGGGCGGTCTGGTCGATCAGCCAGTTCATGATCGCCGCACCCGCCCCGAACGACACCACCCGGCACGAGGTCGCCAGGAGCTTGATGCGCCAGACATCGGGCAGCGTTTGAAGTAGCAGTACGCCGATCGCGCCGTGCGGCCCGAAACGGTCGTTCATGGTCGCCACCAACACCTCGTGCCCGGGATCGGCCAGCAGCTCGCGCAGCGCCGTGTCGGAGTAGTGCACGCCCGTCGCGTTCATCTGGCTGGTGCGCAGCGTGAGCTCCTCCACGCGCGACAACTGCTCCTCGGTCGCCCGGCCGATGCGCATCCGAAGCTCCAGCGAATGCAGGAACTCCTCCGTCGGCCCACGGAACGCGGCCTGCTCCTCCTCACGGCGGAAGCCGGCCTGGTACATCTGGCGCCGCCGCCGCGCGTCCACGGTGACGTTGCGTGGACTGAACTCCGGCAGCTTCGCCAGCGCCGACAGTTGCTCGGCGGCGTAGCAGCGGACCTCCGGCAGGTGGAAGGAGACCTCGGCCCGCTCGGCGGGCTGGTCGTCCACGAAGGCGATGGTGCCGTGCCCGAACCTCAGCTGGTCCGCGATGTCCCGCACCGAGTCCGACTTCGGCCCCCACCCGATTCGCGGCAGCACAAAGTACTCGGCCAAGCCCAGCTCCTCCAGCTTGGCCCAGGCAAGGTCGTAGTCGTTCTTGCTGGCCACCGACTGGAGAATGCCCCGGGAGTCCAGCTCGATGATCAACTCCCGCACGCCATCCGGCGGCCGCACCTCGTCACCCTCCGACAGCGTACCTTGCCAGAGCGTGTTGTCCAGGTCCCAGACCAGGCACTTCACCGTGGTCGGCACTTCAGACATGCAGATCCTCCAGGATGGTCACTGTGCCGTAGCCACGGCGTGCTGTGCCAGAATTAATTGGCAGATTTCGTTGCTGCCCTCGATGATCTCCATCAGCTTCGCGTCCCGGTACGCGCGCGCCACGACGTGACCGTCCCGCGCCCCGGCCGAGGCCAGCACCTGCACGGCCGCCGCGGCACCGCGGGCCGCGTGCCCGGCGCTGACGTGCTTGGCCAGCACGGTCGCCACGACCTGGTCTGGGGAACCGTCGTCCCAGCACGCGCTGGCATGTGCGCACGCCTGGGCCGTGATCTGCTCGGCCGCGTATAGGTCGGCGAGGTGCCCCGCGACCAGCTGGTGCTCGTGCAGCGGCCTGCCGAACTGCTCCCGCGAGGCAGCGTGCCGCGCCGCGGCGTTTCGGCAGGCGCGCAGGATGCCCACACACCCCCAGGCCACCGAGATACGGCCGTAGGCGAGAGCGGTGGTCACCAGCAGCGGCAGCGGCATGCCCGGCGTACCGAGCAGGCTGGACAGTGGCAGCCGCACCGAGTCGAAGCGCACGTTCGCATGCCCGGCCGCACGGCAGCCCAGCGGGTCGGCGACCTGCTCCACCTGGACGCCGGGCGCAGAGGCCGGAACCACGACGACCGCTGCGCCGCCCTCGCACTGCCCGAAGACGACCAGCAGGTCGGCGTAGTGGGCGGCGGTCATCCACACCTTGTGGCCGGTGACTACGACGGAGTCGCCCGACACCTCGATTTTGGTGGTCATGGCGGTCACGTCGGAGCCGGCACCGCTCTCGCTGAAGCCGACCGCGGCCAGCCGGCCGCCGACCAGCTCCGGCAGCAGCGCGGCCGACTGGTCGGGGTTGGCCAGCCGCTGGATCGTCCAGGCGGCCATGCCCTGCGAGGTCATTACACTCCGCAGCGAGCTGCACAGACTGCCCGCGTACGCCGTCAGCTCTCCGTTGTCCCGGCTGCTCAGGCCGAGTCCGCCCAGCTCACTGGCGACCTGTGCGCACAGCAGCCCCCGCTCACCGGCGGTGCGCAGCACCTCCAGGGGGATCTCGCCGGACAGGTCCCACTCCTCGGCCCGCCCGTCGACGAGAGAGTTGAGAAGAGCGAACCCGTCGGCGAGCCGGTCGCCGGGAGTGGGGTCGCCGACGTGCCGGTCAGGCATGGCCGACCGAGGCCGACGCGGCCCGCAGCCGCAGTACCAGCTCCGTCATGCGCTGCACGGTCCGGAAGTTGTCCAGCTTGAGGTCGGCGCCCACGATGGCGACCTGGTAGGCCTGTTCGAGGTGGACGACCAGCTCCATGGCAAACATGGAGGACACCAGACCGGAGGCAAACATATCCTGGTCCGGCGTCAGCGAGGTCCTGGTCTTGGCCTCCAGGAAGCCCAGCAGCTCCCGCTCGACGGACTCGGCGCTCAACTCGGCGCCCTGCGAGGTCGGTTCAGTGCTCACCGCAACACCTTTCGGCTTTCGGAGTGACTTTCAGGGGTCTTCGACTCGGGATACGCGCGTGTCTCAGTACACGTAGAAGCCCCGGCCGGACTTGCGGCCGAGGGCACCCTGGCGGACCTTCTCCAGCAGCAGGTCGGCGGGCTTGCAGGAGGGGTCGCCGGTGCGTTCGTGGAGAACCTGGAGGGAGTCGGCCAGGTTGTCCAGACCGATCAGGTCGGCGGTGCGCAGCGGGCCGGTCGGGTGCCCGAGGCAGCCCTCCATCAGCTCGTCCACCGCCTCCACCGTCGCGGTGCCCTCGCCGACGATCCGCGCCGCCGCGTTGATCATCGGATGCAGCAGCCGGCTCGTGACGAAGCCCGGCGCGTCCCGCACGATGACGGCCTTGCGGTTCAGCGCGGACAGCAGCTCCACCACGGCCGCCACGGCGGCGTCACCAGTCTGCGGACCCCGGCTGACCTCGACCATCCTGATCAGGTACGACGGGTTCATGAAGTGCGTGCCGAGCAGTTCCTCGGGCCGGTCCGCCGACCGGGCCAGCTCGGCGATGGGAATGCCGGACGTGTTGGAGATCACCGGCGTCCCGGGTCGTACGGCCGCCGAGACCTCGGCCAGCACCTTGGCCTTCTCCGCCGGCAGCTCCACGATCGCCTCGATCACCGCGGTCGCGTCCGCCGCATCCGCCAGGGACACGCTGGTCGTCAGCTCGCCAGGCGCCGTGCCCGGGGGCAGCGCGCCCATGAGCTGGGCATGCCGCAGCTGCTGCTCGATCCTGACGCGTGCCGCGCTCAGCGTCGTATTGTCGACGTCGACCAAGACGACGGGGATGCCGTGTCCGAGCACCAAGGCGGCGATCCCCGAACCCATCACCCCCGCACCCACGATGGCGACTTGACGGTCTGTTGGTTCACTCATCGTGCCGGACACACTCCTTCGCGCTCGCCGGGCCGGCTCGCTACGGCTGTCAGGGACGGGGGCATGTGCGCGAGCCACGGTCGCGGTCGTCACCGGCGGGCGGCAATGGGCTTCCTGCACAAGTACGGGACACGGGACGGGCGTTCACCGGGAGGAAGAGGCTCTGAAGGCGGGCCGCGCTCCAGGGAGGCCGAGACCTCCTGGGATCCGTGCCGTCCACAACTCGGCGACTGAGCCAGCCTGGTGACGTGGAGTCATGAGCGCACCAGGACTTCCCCCTTGATCGTTCACTGCAACGTAGCACGCGCTCCGAGGCAGGGAAAGGACGGCCCGGCGCGCTCCTTGGAGTGAACTCGCAATGCTGGCCGGCCCGCCCGCAGTCGGGCGTGAGATGCGACACAGTTCGCAGGTGCAGCAGCACGGTCGGCGGCCACGGCAGTGCCCAGACCACGCCGTCAGCAGCGCCGAACAGCCGCCGCCTCCCGGCAACTTGTTGCCATCCGAATTTTCTTGACTCCGGATCACGTGAGGGGGTTAGGCTGCAAACGGCTTGCAGGATGTACGTTGCTGTACCCGAAGGGCGCAGTCGCCCTCTAGGAGAGGCAGCGCGGGTGCAATGTCCGCTTTCCATGCTAGACGGGGGATCTTCACAGTATGTCAGTTGGCATGCACGCCTTAAGTGATGATTACATCGCCATCATCGGCACTTCGTGCCGTTTTCCGGGTGTGTCCAGTGCGGCCGAATTCTGGGAGTTGCTGAGGGGCGGAAGGTCCGTCGTCCCCGGGAAGCTGGAACAAGTCGAAGAATTCGATCCGAGTTTCTTCGGGATTTCCCCGCGCGAGGCCGCAGTGATGGACCCGCAGCAGCGCCTCACACTGGAATTGGCATGGGAGGCGCTGGAGGATTCCGGCATCGCTCCACCGTCCCTCCAAGGTCGCTCGACCGGCGTGTTCGTCGGCGCTATGTGGGACGACTACGCGATGCTCACGCACCGCCAGGCACCCGCCGCCGTCGGCCAGCACGCCATGACCGGCCTGGCCCGCAGCATCATCGCTAACCGCGTCTCCTACGCCCTTGGCCTGCGCGGACCCAGCATCACGATCGACACCGGCCAGTCCTCCTCACTCGTCGCTGTGCACCAGGCCGCCCAGGCGCTGCGCACTGGAGAGTGCACCCTCGCCCTGGCCGGCGGCGTCAACCTCGCCCTCGCCCCCGAGAGCGCCGAACGCTCGGAGAAGTTCGGCGGACTTTCCCCCGACGGGAAGTGCCGGACCTTCGACGCACAGGCCAACGGATATGTCCGCGGAGAGGGCGGCGGAATCGTCGTCCTCAAGCGACTCGCCGACGCCCTTGCCGACGGGGACCGCATCCTTTGTGTCATTCGCGGCAGCGCGGTGAACAACGACGGAGGCGGACCAGGACTCACCGTGCCGCACCAGGCGGCACAGGAAGAAGTCATCGGCCTCGCATGCGCCCGCGCCGGCATCGACCCCGCCGCCGTTCAGTATGTCGAACTTCACGGAACCGGCACCCGCGTGGGTGACCGCATCGAAGCGGCGGCACTCGGAACCGCTTTTGGCCGGGAACGCCCGAGCGGTAATCCGCTGCGCGTCGGATCGGTGAAGACCAACCTCGGACATCTGGAAGGCGCTGCCGGTGTCGCCGGTCTCATAAAGGCTGTGCTGTCGATCAGGTACAGAGTCATTCCGGCAAGTCTCAACTTCACGGAACCCCCGGCCGAAATCCCACTCGATTCGCTCCGGCTACGGGTTCAGACCGAGCTGGAAGCCTGGCCTCAGGAAGCCGATTCGCTCGTTGCGGGCGTGTCGTCCTTCGGCATGGGCGGGACGAACGCGCATGTGATTGTGGAGGAGGCTCCGGAGGGTTCGGGGCCGGTGGTTGAAGGTGCGGGTGTGGTGGCGTCGGTGGTGCCGTGGGTGGTGTCCGGGCGTGGGGAAGGGGCGTTGCGGGCGCAGGCGGAGCGGTTGCTGTCCGGTGTGGGCGAGGGTGTTTCGCCGGTGGATGTGGGTTGGTCGCTGGCGGGGCGGGCGGCTTTGGAGGACCGGGCTGTGGTGGTCGGCTCCTCGGGTGAGGAGTTGGTGGGGGGGCTGGAGGCGTTGGCGCGGGGTGAGTCCGTGCCGGATCTGGTCACCGGTGGTGTGGCGGGTGGCTGGCTGGCGGTGCTGTTCTCGGGTCAGGGTTCCCAGCGGCTGGGGATGGGCCGGGAGCTGTATGAGCGTTTCCCTGTCTTCGCCGAGGCTTTCGACGCTGCGTGTGCGGCTCTGGATGCGGAACTGGGTGCCGGTGTCGGTGTCCGGGATGTCGTGTTCGGGTCCGAGGCTGGTCTGCTGGATCGGACGGTGTTCACGCAGGCGGCGCTGTTCGCCGTTGAGGTGGCTCTGTTCCGGCTGGCGGGGTCTTTCGGCGTGCGTCCGGACTTCGTGGGCGGGCATTCGGTGGGTGAGTTGGTGGCTGCGCATGTGGCCGGGGTGTGGTCGCTTGAGGATGCGGCTCGTCTGGTGGCGGCGCGTGGCCGGTTGATGGATGCGTTGCCTGTTGGTGGGGCGATGGTGGCGGTGGAGGCCACTGAGGAAGAGGTTGAGGGTCTGCTCTCGGGTGGCGGGGGCCGGGTGGGTATCGCGGCTCTGAACGGCCCTACGTCTGTGGTGGTCTCGGGTGATGAGGACGCGGTCATGGCGTTGGCGGCGCAGCTGTCGGCGCAGGGTCGTCGTGCGAAGCGGCTGGCGGTGTCGCATGCGTTCCATTCGCCGCGGATGGAGCCGATGCTGGCGGAGTTCCGGGCGGTCGCCGAGGGCCTCACCTACACGGCCCCACAGATCCCCCTCGTATCGAACCTGACCGGTCGCATCGCCGCATCGGCCGAGGTCTGCACCCCGGAGTACTGGGTGCGGCATGTCCGTGAGGCGGTCCGTTTCGCCGATGGTGTGCGGGAGTTGGTGGCGCAGGGTGTGTCGGTGTTCGTGGAGTTGGGTCCGGACGGTGTGTTGACGGGGCCGGGTTCGCAGGTGGCTTCGGAGGCGGTGTTCGTTCCGGCGCTGGGTGGTGGCCGGCCGGAGGAGAAGGCGCTGTTGTCGGCGCTGGCCCGGGCCTGGGCTCACGGGGTCGAGGTGGACTGGAAGGCGGTGTTCACCGGCACAGGTGCCCAGCGTGTCGATCTGCCGACGTATGCCTTCCAACGCCACCGCTACTGGCTTGGCGAGACGGCACAGCAGGTGGCCGAGGAGCCCCGGGCCGTCAGGGCGGAGTCTTGGCGCGAGCGGCTCGCCGCCGCCTCCGACGAGGAGCGCGGGCAGACGCTGGAGCAGCTGGTCCGGGCGCAGATCGCGACCGTGCTCGAATACGGCTCTGCGGCAGCTGTGGACCCGGCGCGGACCTTCAAGGACCTGGGCTTCGACTCCCTGACCGGGGTGGAGCTGCGCAACCGGCTGAACGAGGCGACGGGGCTGCAGCTGCCGTCGTCGCTGATTTTCGACCACCCGACGCCGACCGCCCTCATGCGGCACCTGGACGCCGAGGTGCTCGGCACCGGCCACGCGGCCGAAAGCGAGGTGCCGGGCGACACCGGGCAGGTGGACGAGCCCATCGCGATCGTCGGGATGGGGTGCCGCTTCCCAGGCGGGGTGACCTCGCCGGAGGAGTTGTGGGACCTGGTGCGCACCGGGCGCGACGGGATCTCCGCCCTCCCGATGGACCGGGGCTGGGATCTGGACACGCTGTACGACGCTGACCCCGGCCGCTCCGGGACGTCGTACGTCCGCGAAGGCGGATTCCTGTACGAGGCACCTGAGTTCGACCCCGGGTTCTTCGGGATCTCGCCGCGGGAGGCGCTGGCGATGGACCCGCAGCAGCGGCTGCTGCTGGAGACGTCCTGGGAGGCGCTCGAGTACGCGGGCATCGACCCGCTGTCCCTGAAGGGCAGCCGCACCGGTGTCTTCGCCGGTGCCATGTCCCAGGACTACGGCGCCCAGTTGCACGAGGCCGCGGACGGTCTCGACGGCTACCTGCTGACTGGCAAGTCGGTCAGCGTGGTCTCCGGGCGGCTGGCATACGTCCTCGGCCTCGAAGGCCCTGCCGTGACGGTGGACACGGCCTGCTCCTCGTCGCTGGTCGCCCTGCACCAGGCCGCCCAGGCCCTGCGGACCGGCGAGTGCACGCTGGCGCTGGCCGGCGGCGTCACCGTTATGGCGACGCCCGGCATGTTCGTGGAGTTCAGCCGGCAGCGCGGGCTCGCCTCCGACGGGCGGTCCAAGGCGTTCTCCGATTCGGCCGACGGGACCTCGTGGGCCGAGGGTGTGGGCATGCTGGTGCTGGAGCGGTTGTCGGACGCGCGGCGCAACGGGCATCCGGTGCTGGCGGTGGTGCGTGGCTCGGCCGTCAACCAGGACGGGGCCAGCAACGGCCTTACCGCCCCCAACGGGCCCTCGCAGCAGCGGGTGATCCGCGCCGCCCTGGCGAACGCCGGGCTGTCGGCCGATGAGGTGGATGCGGTCGAGGCGCACGGCACCGGCACCACGCTCGGCGACCCGATCGAGGCGCAGGCCCTGATCGCGACCTACGGCCAGGACCGGGAACGGCCCCTGCACCTCGGGTCGTTGAAGTCGAACATCGGGCACGCGCAGGCGGCCGCGGGTGTCGGTGGCGTCATCAAAATGGTCGAGGCGATGCGGCACGGTCTGTTGCCGCGGACGCTGCATGTCACCGAGCCGACGCGTGAGGTGGACTGGGCGGCGGGCTCGGTGGAGCTGCTCACCGAGGCGCGTGAGTGGCCCGACAGCGACGGGCGCCCGCGTAGGGCCGGTGTGTCCTCCTTCGGCATCAGTGGCACGAACGCGCACGTGATCCTTGAGCAGGCGCTGGAGGCCCGGCGGTCGGTTCCGGTGGAGCCGGTGGCGGTGCCGTGGGTGCTGTCGGGGCGCGGGGCCGAGGCGCTGCGGGGCCAGGCCGTCCGCCTGCTGGCGCGCGTGGAGCGCGACGCCGACCTCTCCCCGGTGAACGTGGGCTGGACACTGACTGCGGGGCGGGCTGCCCTGGACGACCGGGCTGTCCTGGTCGGCACCGACCGGGATGCGCTGGCGGCCGGACTGCGGGCGCTGGCACACGGTGATTCGGCGGCAGGGCTGATGCAGGGCACCGCGTCTGGTTCTGGTGGTCGGGTGGTGTTTGTCTTCCCGGGGCAGGGTGCGCAGTGGGCCGGGATGGGTGTGGAGCTGCTGGATTCCGCTCCGGTGTTCGCCGAGCGGTTCGCCGAGTGTGCTCAGGCTCTTGCGGAGTTTGTGGACTGGGATGCGGAGGCTGTCCTTCGAGGGACTCCGGGTGCTCCGTTGCTGGAGCGGGTGGATGTGGTGCAGCCGTTGTCGTGGGCGGTGATGGTTTCGCTGGCGGCGCTGTGGCGTTCGTACGGCGTCGAACCCGCCGCTGTGGTGGGTCACTCGCAGGGTG
>NZ_JAANNX010000021.1:0-112269 GCF_013363615.1 Streptomyces sp. CAI-85
GGCGTCCGCAATGACCCCTTTTGCTAGTTGTGGTCGTATTCGCTGGTGCGGGTGTCCGTGTGAGCTGGCTCTCAATGTGCAGGTCAGGGGCGGTTATGGCATGCCCATGGCGTCCGTTATGCCCCACTAAGCCACATCGTAGGTGATGTGGGTCATGTGGGGTGCTTCACCGGTCAACCGCCTCGAACCGCGGGTCAAAGTGAGCGCCGTCACCCTGGCCCGCGGTCGCTCCTACTCGTCGCGCAGTTCCGCCGCCACCGCGGCCAGCGTTTCCGACTCCTCCTTGTGGCCCAGCGCGGACAGGAGGCCGATCGCCGCGTCGAGGCGGGCCAGGGCGGGCCCCGGCCGTTCCAGGTGGAAGCCCTCCACGGCGGCGGCGAGCCGGACGCACTCCGCCCACTCGACGGCCTGGTCATCGCCTTCCGGGCCGGGCTCGCCGAGCAGGTCGAGGGCCTTGTCCAGGGCCGTCAGGGCGTCCTCGTGCTCACCGGCGTACGCGTTGACCCGGCCGTACTCGTAGGCGAGGGCCGCGTCCAGGGGGCGGCCGTGGGCCTCGTACGCGGCGGCGCGCGCCTCGTCCGCGATCCGGCCCGCGTCGGTGAGGAAGGTGAGGGCGTCGGCGAGGCCGTCGGGGCCCTGTGCCCGCGCCTGGAGCCGGGCCAGCTCGCGCAACGCGCTGCTGAGCGACTCGTAGCGCGCGTCCCGGGCATGCGCGGCCAGTGCCTGGTCCACGACCTCGCGGGCCCGGCCGAACTCACCCGACTCGCCGAGCAGTACGGCCGTCTCCGCCGCGATCATGGCGTGGCTGCCGGGGTCGTCGTCCCAGCCGGCCGATTCGGCGGCGAGGGCGATGAACTCCGCCGTGGCGGCCTTGAGATCGTCGCCCGCATGGAGGGCGCGGGCGCGCGTCAGACGGAGCTGTGCGGTGAGCCGGCCGTCCAACTCGCCGCTGCTGACGTCGGGTTCGGACAGCAGGGAGTCGAGCAGGGCGATGCAGTCCTCGACGCGGCCGAGGTCGAGGGTGAGCTGAGCTGCGTTGCTGTACGTGCAGTAGGCGTCCGTGCGGCTGCCGTACCGCAGCTCCAGCTCCGCGGAGCGGGTCAGATGCCGCAGCGCCTCCTGCGCGCGGCCCAGGCGCATGCTGGCTTCGGCCAGGTCGGCGTGCAGACGCACGGTGCCGATCGCGCCGACGGGCCATTCGGCGGCCAGGCGTGTCCCCTCGGCCAGGTCGGCACGGGCGGACTCCGCGTCGCGAAGGCCCAGGTGGAGCCTGCCGCGCAGGCCGAGTGCGCTCGGGATGTGCCAGGCAGGTCCCTGCGCTCTGAGCCGGTCGAGGAGGGCGTCCATCTCCGCGACGGCGGTGGGCAGTTCACCGGCGAGGGCGTGGTTGCCGGCCCGCAGCATCATGGCGCGGGACATCTGCCCGGCGATGTCGTGCTCGGTGGCGTGCGCGAGCAGCAGGTCCGCCTCGGCGAGCGCCGGAGCGGCGAACTCCTTGTCCCTGGAAACCTGGAGACGCAGACCGAGCGCGGTCGCGCGCAGCCGCAGCAGCCGCCCCTCGAACCTCGGGGTGAGGCCGGTCGCCGCCTCCTGCATACGGACCATGGACGCGTGCGCGTCGGTCAGCGCGGCGGTTCTCGCTTCCGCCGACTCGGGCCATGGGGATCACACAGCCGAGGCGATGTCCGTCGGGCGCCTGGGCGAACGCCTTGCGCGCGAACTCCAGCGCCGCACCCGGCTCGCCGTGCCACCGAGGCTGGAGCTGCGACACCCACTCGATGTGTGTCTCCAGGTCCAGCGGTTCACGGCGCAGGGCGGCGTCGAGACGCGCCTCGTTCACCGCCGTACCCAGCGACATACCGCGGCCGGAGGTGAGCAGACGACGCCACGGCGCGACCCACTCGGGACGCAGCTCGGCCGCTTCGAGCAGGTGTTCCTCGGCGATGTGCAGCCGCTGGTGGAAGGTGCGCCACTGCTCCTGCGAGACCTCCGAGGCACGTGCGGAGGTACGCGCCTCCCAGCCCCAGACGATGTGGCGCGCGCCGGATATCAGCAGGGCCGTGGCCCGGTGCTCCTCGTCCGCCTCGGCGGCCCCGCCGATCCAGTACTCCACCCCGGCGATCTCGGCCAGCTCCCCCAGCACCTGATGGTCACGGCCGAGATCGAAGGGCGCGGAAGCCGTCTTGAGCTCCTCCCAGTGACCGGCTCGCGCCGCCTCCACCATCGCCAGGACCCGGGTGTCGCCGAGGGCCCGCAGCTTGTACACCCCGTTGCGCTTGTCCTTGCGCGACACCGGCAGGGCGTACGGATCCGCCGGTCTCTCCTCGTCCCCGCCGAACAGCTTCCCCCACATGCCGGGCCCCTCCCCATGATCCTGCTTGATCTGATCCTGCTTGATCGTCCGACGCAGCATAGGCGGTACCCATGACATCGCTGCCACAGGATTTCTTCCTGGTCAGGCGGGGTTCCGATCACGTCTCTCCGGTGTGATCACATGCGGCACCGGCCAGGGCCCGTCAGGCAGGCCGGGGACGAGGCGGCGGCTCAGGTATGGATCGCCACGGCCGACCGGGCGGCCCGCTCGATCTTGGCGCGGTAGGCCGCGCGGGCTTCCTCGTCGATGCGCTGCTCGTGTTCGGGGCGCATCCCGGTCCGGCCGTCGATGCCCTCACGGAGGATGTCGGCGTGCCCGGCATGCCGGTTGGTCTCGCCGAGGACATGGACCAGGACGGCGAACAGGTTCGTGTTGGGAGAGGGTTCCGGCCACCACGGCACATGGCCGGGGGCGTCGAGGGGAAGCTCGCCGATCGTCGCGTCCGCGTGGTCCCACGTACGCCGGTAGAACCCGACGATCTGGTCGCGGGTCTCGTCCTCGGCCGCCCACAGATCGCCGCCGTCGTGGTCCTGCCACCGGGGCAGCGGCTCCGGGGAGGGGCGGTCGAAGACCTCGCCGAAGTACCTGGCCTCGACGCTGGCCACGTGCTTGACCAGGCCGAGAAGGTTGGTCCCGGTCGCTGTGAGGGGCCGGCGGGCGTCGTACTCGGACAGGCCGTCGAGCTTCCAGAGCAGCGCCTGGCGGTCCCGCCGCAGTCTCCCGTGCAGGGTGTCCTTCGCGAAGTCGTCGATCATGCGGCATGAGCCTGCCACGGGGCGCTCGCGGCCTCAAGATCCCTCGCAGGGAGACGGCTCTGACCTGGGAGGTCCGGGGTCGGAGGGCATGAACTCGTCAGATAGGCTGCCGCCTCTCGCAACGGCAACCTCCTGAAGAGGTGTGAATGAAGACAGGCAGACGAACCGCCACGGTGGCCACGTTCGTGGGCGCGCTGGGCCTCTCGGTGCTGAACGCGCCGGCGGCTCAGGCGGCGGACACCGGTATCACCGTGTCGGGCATCGTCATCAACAACGGCAAGCCGATCGTCGTCGGCACGTCGAAGGTCGTGGAGCCGCCGATCCGCTTCAACATCGCCCTGCCCGCCGGGTACAGCACCGCCAACCCCTTCCGCTACGACGCGGAGCCGTTCCTCTACCGCGGCAGCATCAGCACGGCGGCCAAGACCGGTGAGAACTACATCGGGCCGGGCGGTTACACGTGCTACGAGACCGACGCCAAGCACGCTCGCTGTGAGGGCAACCTCTACATCGACCCGGACCGGACCCAGGATCACGTCGACTCCAACAGCGACGCCACGACCTGGAAGGTCGGCGTCACGCTACGGCTGTTCAAGGCCGACGGCGGCCTGAAGACCGAGGAACGGGAGACGCGCTCCACGACCGTCCCGTTCCGCCGCGCGGCCAAGGTCACCACCAACGCCTCCCCGGAACCGGTCACCAAGGGCAAGCCGATCACCGTCACGGGCAAGCTCACCCGGGCGAACTGGAGCACGAAGAAGTACGGCACCTATAGCGGCCGTACGGTCGGCCTCCAGTTCCGCGCGAAGGGCACCGACACCTACAAGACGATCAAAAAGGCCACCACCAGCAGCACGGGCAGCCTGAAGACCACGGTCACCGCCTCGGCCGACGGCCACTACCGCTGGGTGTACAACGGCAACGCCACAACGGGCGCGACCACGAGCACGGCCGATTACATCGACGTACGCTGACGGCGCGCAAAGGTGGCTCGGCCGGCAGGTCCGGCCGAGCCACGGCGGTCCGGGTCCCGCATCCGGCTTGGGCACTGGGCACACCCACGATGATCAATCACACGTCGGCCCATTACTGTCGAGGGCATGACGACACCCCTTGCCGGTAGTGCCTTCGACTCGCTCCGTCTCGACGCGGTGCCCGACCAGGAGGCGCTGCGGCAGGTCTACGAACTGCCCAAGGCCACGGCCATGCGCAAGCAGATGACCGAACTCACGGAGCAGACGCGGCGGTTGATCGGCTGCTCCTCGCTGGTCTTCGTCGCCAGCGCGGACGCCGACGGCAACTGTGACGTCTCCCCGCGTGGTGGCCCCGCCGGGTTCGTCGCCGTCCTGGACTCACGGACGGTGGCGATTCCGGACGCGACCGGCAACAAGCGTCTGGACACCTTGCAGAACGTCGTCGCCACCGGCAGGGCCGGACTGCTGTTCGTCATCCCCGGGCGTACCACGACGCTCAGGGTGAACGGCCGGGCCTGCGTCTCCACCCGCCCGGACCTGCTGTCGCAGCTCACCGCCGTGGGCAAGCCGCCGGCCAGTGCGCTGGTGCTGGGGATCGAGGAGGTCTACCCGCACTGCCCCAAGTCGCTTCTGCGCAGCGCGGCGTGGAAGCCGGAACAGTGGTTGCCGACGGACGCCCAGCCGACCTCGGCCGAGGTGACGCTGGCCCAACTCCGCATGCCGGAACTGACGATCGCCGACATCGAGCAGGCGGAGGCGGACTCGCTGAAGTACCGGTACGAGTAGGCGGGGAGAGAGGGGCGCGGTTCAGGCGTGCTGCATCCAGACGTTGGGCTCCTGATACACGCCCTCATCGGCCGAGCGGTTGATCCGCAGGAGGCTGAGCCCATCGGGGATCACGTAGTCGCCCGACTCGGGGAAGGCTAATCCGGTCCAGCGTTCCCACTCGGCGACCGTGCCCGTCATCGTCTGCGAAGCCGGCGCCGCCGAAAGGATCTTGGCGCCAAGACGCTGGTGGGTTCGAATCCAAGGGTCGAGGGCCATCCCGTCCTCACGGCTCCACCGCATGAATGTCTCGACCGGCGTCAACGGATACCGGGCCTTCATCGTCGGGCGAACCGGGGCGATGACCCGGTCCCAACCGGCTCGTTCCGCCGTCTGACGGAGCGCTTTGAGGGTTTCCCCGGCCAGCCCCTGTCCCTTCAACGCAGGCGTGACGATCGCTCCGCAGATCACCAGGGTATCGGGCTCGACTTCTCGCTCGCGGCCCTCGACGGCACGGACGAGCGCCTGGGTATAGCCCGTGGGGAGCGACTCGGGGAGCCCGTCCCAGCGAATGGGCACACCCCAGCCTGCGGCGACCGGTACATCACGCTCATCCACCAACGTGAGGTTCAGATCGGCGAACCACTCTCGGACCCTCCCGATGTATTCCTTCACCAGTCGGTCAGCGGTGATGAACTCCGGGAAGCCTTCGCTGTACAGCTCCTTGAGATGAGCGTCGTGCCAAGTACGGGAATCAGTGCGTTCGATCTTCAGGGTCATTGCCCGTTCCTAACACATCTCCTGAGATGAGCGGGTTTCCGTTCCCGTGCTGGAGGCTCACAGCAGGTCGTCCGTGTCGTACAGGCGCTCGTGCCACCAGGCGCCCCTGCGGCAGGGCTCGCGGTGGGCGAACACGTCCGGCAATGTCCTGTGCAGCAACTTCCCGTCGAGTTCGGTCAGGAGGGACTTCAAGTCGCGGCGGGCGTAACGGGGGAGCAGCGGGAGCATCCCCTCCAGGACGTCACGGGCCGCAGCAGGGTTGTGTTCGAGGTCGCAGCGCGTGCAGGTGCAGTAGTCGCGGCGCATGTAGAGGTACCGGCCCGAGGTGGCGAGGAAACGGCGTAGCGCGGCGACGGCGGCCCTGGTGATCCCCGGCGTCACGAGCCGGTCGGTGTACGGGGTTTGTCGCCGGTGCCGGGCGCTCGGGTCCGGGTCGGGGAGGGGCAAGGAGTCCGCGTGCAGGCACTCCGCCCGGTGAACGGCGGACACGGTTCGTGGGTCGAGGCGGTCGATCCGGGCCGGCCAGGGGAGCAGGTCGTCGGACGGAGGACTGAAGCGTCGGGCGCGCAGGGCGCCGGGCCGTCTACGCGGCACTGGCCTTTCGCTGTGTCGTCATGCGGTGATCATGCGACAGGCGGGGCAGGGATGTCCATCCTTGCCCCGTCCAGGCCCAGCTACCCCCAGGGCGTGCCCGGCGATCGCAGACCGAGCCACTGCTCGGCGCCCCAGGCACGGAACCGCTCCACCTCGGCGAACCCCAACTTCGCCGCCAGACGCATCGAGCGGGCGTTGGCGGTCTGGGTGGTGAGTACGACCGGCTCATCGGGATGGACGCCGGCGAACCAGTCCAGAGCCGCCGCGCACGCCTCACGGGCGTACCCGAATCCCCAGACCCGCGGCAGGAACAGGTAGCCGAGATCGACCTTTCCCACAGCGGCCGGGCGACGGTGTTCCGTGACTCTCCTGAGGAGGACCTGGCCGATCATCTCCCCGTCGAGATCGACCACGAGGCTCACCGGCTGCCGCCCGGGCACCGCGGGCATCTCGCGCTCAAGCTCGTCCCGCGAATGGGCGCCGCCGAGGTAGGCGTGCACCTCCGTCGACGTCAGCAGCTCCATGAACGCCGTACGGTCCCGGGCCTCGGACTCACGGAGCACGAGCCTCTCGGTCCGGAGGGGAGCAGTTGGCCAGGCCACGGGTCCGAGGTCAGTCATGCCGGCCACCCAATCAGCACGCCCGGCAGCGATCAAGGCTCCCTGGGACGCGGCCGGTTCCGCTCAGCCGTCCAGCCCGGCCGAGGGCGTGTCCCCGTTCTGCGCCTGCCGGGCCCGCTCGGCGAGCACCGCCGCCAGGTCCCGAACCGCCCCCTCGTCGATGCCGCCCTTGTCCGTAGCCGCTGTCTCGGTCCACAGCAGCACCGTTCCGACCCGGGTCTGGGTCACGGCGCCGGGCTCGCCGATGAAGCCGGAGGTGCCGAATCGAGCGTCACGCTCGTCACCGATCGAGCCGATCTCGAACGCCTTGGCCTTCTGCCCTGCCCTCTTGCCGTAGTAGCCGTCCCAGAGCACGTCATACGCCGCGTGGGCAGCTTGTTCGCTGTCGTAGGCGATGACCAGGAAGGTGACGGTGGCGGCGTTGTCGTCGTGCCGGAAGGTCGAGGCGCCGAAGAAGCGGGAGTTCTCACAGCCCGCGTTGCCCTTGATGGGGCAGGCCTGCGAACGGTAGAGCTTGTCCATCTGGACCGCCGTGGGCCGAGCGGACTCCTTCCACCCGGGCATGGCCTCGCCGTCCGGCAACGTCTCCCGTACCTGTTCCTTCGAAAGCGCCACCGCCTTGTCATTCCCACCGTCATCGCTATCACCACAGCCTGCCAACAGCAGCGCCGCCGCGATCGCCACGCACCACCGATGGGTCCTCATGGTCATGCCACCACCCCCTGGCGGTGATCTTACGCGGACCGCCTCCCCGCCCCGAGTGCGCAGCTCCGCAACCAGATCCCCCACGAACCCGCTAGCCCGACGCACCCCCGCCGGTCCAGAATGGAAGGGCTTCCAGTACTGTTGCGAACCAGGAGGGCCCCCGGTCTCATGAGTAATGTGCCACCGCCTCGCCGGCTGACGCTCGACCAGGTGGCCGAGCGGGCCGGTGTGTCCCGTTCGGTCGCCTCCCGGGTCCTCAACGACGCTCCGCACGTCAGCCGCGCCAAGCGCGAGGCCGTCGAGCGCGCGGTGCGTGATCTCGGCTTCGTCGCGAACTCCAAGGCCCGCGCGCTGGCGACCAGCCAGGCCGGCGTGGCCGCGCTCGTCATCTCCCAGCACGACCCCGCCGTACTGGCCGACCCCTTCTTCGGGCAGGTCATCGTCGGCGTGTCCGCCGTCCTGGAGGAGGCCGACCTCAACCTGATGCTGTGCCTGGCCGCGTCCGAGCGCGGACGGTCCCGTGTCGAGCACCTGCTGCGCTCCGGCGGCGTCGACGGCGTGATGATGATGGCCCTCCACGAGGACGACCCGCTGGCGGCCCTGGCGGAGCAGACGGCGACCCCCGTGGTGTTCGGCGGCAGACCGGTCGGCAAGGACCCGCGCTGGTACGTCGACATCGACAACGTCGCCGGCGCGCGCGTGGCCACGGATCATCTGCTGGCGCGGGGGCGCAAGAACATCGTCACCATCAGCGGGCCGCTGGACACCCAGGTCGGCCAGGCGCGGCACCGTGGATACCGGGAGGCGCTGCTGCTGGCGGGTGTGACGCCGCGGGAGCCCGAGACGGGGGACTTCGAGGAGGCGGGCGGCGCCGCCGCGATGACCAGGCTGCTCCAGGCCCATCCGGACCTGGACGGCGTCTTCGCGGCGAACGACAACATGGCGGCGGGCGCCCTGCGCGCGCTGCGGCAGGCGGGCCGTTCGGTGCCCGGCGAGGTGTCGGTCGTCGGGTTCGACGATCTCGCCGTCGCGCAGATCGCCGAGCCCGCGCTGACCACCGTCCACCAGCCGATAAGGAATCTGGGGCGGGAGATGGCGCGCATGCTGGTCGGGCTGATCGGCGGCCAGGACCCCAGCCCGCTCCTGCTCCCCACGCACCTGGTGGTGCGCGCGAGCAGTTGACCGAGCGGGCCGGGAACACGCCAAGGGCGCGCCCCGCCTAGGCGGGAGTGCGCCCGGCCCACGTGGGGAAGGCACCGGGCCCGGGCGGGGAATGCGGTGGGCCCACGCGGGAATGCGCCGGGCCCACGCGGGGAATGCGGCGGCCCCGGGCGGAGAATGCGCCCGGGGCACGCGGGGAACGCGCCCGGCGCAGACCGGAAACGCGCCCGGCGCACGCCAGGAGCGTGTGCCAGCAGCGCGCCCCAACGCATACGCATGCCAGCAGCGCGCCCCCGACACATGCCCGGGGCGCGCCCGGCACACGCCCGGGGCGCGTGCGACACATGCCAGGAGTCCGCCCGGGGCGCCCCCCCCGGACACTCACCAGGAGCGCGCCCGCCCCCCGCGAAACCGCATCCGGGGCGGGCACGCCCTCGTGTCCGCGGCACGCGCCAGGCAGCGTCGGTCGCATCGGTACGACCACAGCGGGGGAGCATTTCTGCACTGCCTGACGCGAGCGACGGACACGAGGACGGGCCCCGACAGCCCGGACGGTCCCGACAACCGGCACGGGTCCGGACGGTCCCGACAACCCGCACGGCCCCCACAACCCGCACGGCCCGGACGGTCCTGCCGTCGGCTCTCCCCCTCAGCCCTTGACGGCCCCGTGCATGATCCCCCCGACGATCTGCCGCCCGAGCAGACCGAACACGACCAGCACCGGCAGGGTTCCGAGCAGGGTGCCAGCCATGATGACGGACTGGTCGTGGACGTAACCACCGCCGAGCTGGCGCAACGCCACCTGCACCGTGGGCTCTTGGGACGACAGGGCGATGATGGGCCAGAAGAAGTCGTTCCACGCGGTCATGAAGGTGAGCAGCCCGAGCACGGCCATCGCCGGACGGGCGATGGGGACGACGATGGTCCAGAAGATGCGTGAGGTGGAGGCGCCGTCGACACGGGCGGCCTCGATCAGTTCGTCGGGCAGCGACTGCGCGATGTACTGCCGCATGAAGAACACACCGAACGCGGACACCAGGCTCGGCAGGATGACCGCCTGGAGCTGATTGGCCCACTGGAGCTTGGCGATGATCATGAAGAGCGGGATGACGCCGAGCTGCGGCGGGATCATCATGGTGGCGACGGTGAAGGACAGCAAGGCGTTACGGCCGCGGAAGCGCAGCTTGGCGAACGCGAACCCCGCCAGCGTCGAGCACAGCACCGTACCGACGGTGATCGAGGTCGACACGATCAGGGAGTTGAGCAGGGCCTTGCCGATGTCGGCCTGGTGCAGGGCCTGTTGGAAGTTGTGCAGCAGGTTCGGTCCGGGCCACAGCACAGGGGGCACCCGGGCGATGTCCGCGTTGGAACGGCTGGCCGCGACCAGCGTGTAGTAGAGCGGGAACATCGACACGAGGGTCGCGAGGATCAGGAACGCGTACGTCAGACGGCCCGCGTGCATGGTGCGCCCGGAGCGCCGACGGCGTCGTACGGGGGCCGGACTCGCGGCGGACTTCCCGGCCGCGGGCGTCCGCTGGGTGTCTGTCAGGGTGGTGGTGGTCACCGGGCTGTCTCCTTGGCCGTACGGCGGCGCGCGAGCAGGGTGTTGAGCCCGACGAGCAGCAGGATGAGCAGGAACATCACCCAGGCGATCGCCGCGGCCCGCCCGAGGTGGAAGAACGACCAGCCCTGCTCGTACATGTAGAGGCCGAGGGTCTGGTACTGGTGGCTGATGCCACCGGACGCCGAGCCCTCGAACAGCAGGGGCTCACCGAAGAGTTGGGTCGCGCCGATGGTGGACATGATGACGGCGAACACGATGGTCGGGCGCAGCCCGGGAAGCGTCACATGGAAGAACTGGCGCCACCGCGAGGCCCCGTCCACCTCGGCGGCCTCGTAGAGGTCACCGGGAATGGACTGCATGCCGGCCAGGAAGATGAGGGCGTTGTAGCCGGTCCAGCGCCAGATGACGATGCAGGAGACGGCGGTCTGCGACGTCCAGGTGCCGGTCTGCCAGTCGACCGGGCTGATCCCGAACAGCGACAGCGCGTAGTTCACCAAGCCGAAGTCATGGCCGAACAACTGGGCGAAGACGAGCGTCGCGGCGGCCACCGAGGTGGCGTACGGCAGCAGCATCACGGTGCGGAAGAACGTGCGCCCGCGCAGCCGGTAGTTGAGCAGATGCGCCAGCCCGAGCGCGAGCATGAGCTGAGGAATGGTCGACAGCGCGCCCAGGGTGAAGGTGTTGCGCAGGGCCGTCCAGAAGAAGGGGTCCTCGAAGATGGCGACGTAGTTGTCCCAGCCGCGCCATGCCTTGTCGCCGGACGTCTGGAGTTCGACGCGGTAGAAGGAGATGTACGCGGTGTAGATCAGCGGAAAGAGGCCGAACGCCGCGAACAGGGTGAAGAACGGTGCGAGATAGCTGTACGGCGACACGGCGCGCAGGAACCGGCGGGCCGGAGCCGGCCGGGGCGCGCTCCGGGGTGGGGCGCTGGGCGCGGGAGCGGTGAGAGTCATGCGACGGCCCTTCGGGCATCGGAGACGGCAGGTGCGGGAGCGAGGTGAAGGGAGGGACCGGAAGCGCTTCCAATATGGGATGCGACGGGATTGGAAGCGCTTCCGGTCCTGCGGCGGAAAGGATCAGCCGAGGGCGTTCTTGACACCCTTCTTCACGTTGTTCCACGCGGTGCTCGAGCTCGTGCCCTTGCGCTCCACCTCGAACAGCGCCTTCGCGATCTGCTCCTGCACGTCCTGGTCGTTCACGCCGAGGATCTGCACCGGCGCCTGCTCGGCGGCACTGCCGAAGATCTCACCGATCGGGGCGCCCGAGAAGTACGGGTCCTTGGTGTCCGCCACCTTCTCGATCGCCGGGACGCTGGAGGGGAAGTTGCCGATCCGCTGGAAGAGCTTGGCCTGCTGCTCCGGGGCGGTCAGCCACTGGACCAGGTCATACGCCTCCTTCTTGTGCTGGCTCATCTTCGGGATGGCGAGGTAGGAGCCGCCCCAGTTGCCGGCCCGTCCGGGCATCTTGGCGACGTCCCACTTGCCCTCGCCCGCCTTGCCGGCCTGGCCCTTGATGTAGCCGAGCATCCAGGCGGGGCACGGCAACGTGGCGAACGAACCCGCGGCGAACGCCTGGTTCCAGGAGGGCGACCACTGGTCCAGCGAGCCGCTCAGCCCGGCCTCGGCGGCCTCGACGGAGAGGTCCCAGGCTTCCTTGACGGTGGGGCTGGTCTCCCAGATCAGCTTGCCGGAGGTGTCGTAGTAGCGCTCCTCGGACTGTCCGGCGACGTTCGTGTAGATGCTGCGCACGCTGTCGATCCAGGCGCTCTTGCCGGGCGCGCTCTTCTTGTACTGCTCGCCGAGTTCGAGGTACCCCTGCCAGGTGGACCACTGCTTGGCGAGCACCTCGCGGTCGGTCGGCAGACCGGCCTTCTTGAGGAGGTCGGTGCGGTAACACATGGCCCCGGGACCGTTGTCGGTGCCCAGGCCGATCACCGCGCCGTCCTTGGTGGTGGCCGCGCCCCACTTGGCGGCGGTGAAGTTCTTCTTGAGCTTGCCGGCGCCGAACTGGTTGAGGTCCTCGAACTTGTCGCTCTGCAACTGCGCGACGGACGTGATGCGGCCGATCTCCACGCCCTGGATGTCGGCGAGACCGCCGCCGCCCGCGAGGCGCGTCTGGAGCGACTTCCAGTAGTTCTGCTCCTGCTCGGTGTCGGTCTGCTTGATGGTGATGTTCGGGTGGAGCTTCTCGTACTCCTTGTAGAGGCCGGCCTCCTCGAAGCCGAACGTCCCGAACAGGTCGATGCTCAGGGTGACTTTGCCGTCGCTCTGCTGGCCGCCGGTCGAACCGGAGCCGCAGGCGGCCAGCAGGGTCGAGGCCAGCGCGACGGCGCCCAGCCGGATCAAGGTGCTTCTCGCGGCTCGTGCGATGTGCATGGGGAAGCCTCCTAGGACTTCGTGATGGAACGCTTTGGAAGCGCTCCCAGTCGACGGGTGGAGCCTGCCGCTCCTCGGGGTGTCCCGTCAAGACTCGAAACAGGAGAGACTCCGTGGGGAGTCGAGAAACCCGTACTTCCGACGACGGCGGGCTCCCTTGCTTCAAGACATGAAGCGAGGGGGCGACGTGTGGGCCGTACGGCGCCGGAAGGTGACGGCACGAAGCCGTCGGGGGCAGGGGTGTGTCAGCGGGTACGGCTGCTGCGGGCGGCCTCGCGCAGCCACACGGCGCTCTGCTTCAGCGTGCGCCGCTGGGTCTCGAAGTCGACGTGGACGACACCGAAACGCTTGTCGTAGCCGAACGCCCACTCGAAGTTGTCCAGCAGGGACCAGGCGAAGTAGCCCCGGACGTCGACGCCCTCCAGGCGGGCCCGGGCCACCGCGGCCAGGTGATCGGCGAGGTAGGCGGTGCGCGGCGAGTCCTGGATCTGGCCGTCCTCGTCGGTGCCGAAGGCGCTGTCGTCGAAGGCGGCGCCGTTCTCCGTCACATAGAGGGGCGGCGTCGGATAGTCCCGGTCGATGCCGATGAGCAGGTCGGTCATGCCCTGCGGGTAGATCTCCCACGGCATGGCGGTCAGCGGCAGCTCGGGCTGGGGCACCCGCCGGGGCTCCCCGTCGTCACCGCCCGGCGCGACCGTGTCGCTGAAGTAGTAGTTGATGCCGAGGAAGTCCAGCGGCTGCGCGATGACTTCGAGATCCCCGTCCCGCACCGGCAGGGGAGCGCCGCGGCGTTCGAGATCCTCGCTCACGTCCTTGGGGTAGCGGCCGAGCAGGACCGGGTCGAGATACAGGCGCCGGCCCATCCCGTCCGCCTGCCGCGCGGCGTCGAGGTGCTCGGGGGAGTCGCCGGCGGCGTACACCTGGGCCGGATTGAACGTGATCCCGACCTCCGCCGGCCGCTCGACCGTCGCGCGGATCCGCTGCGTGGCCAGACCGTGCCCGAGCAGCAGATGATGCACGGCCCGCACGGCGGCGGGGAAGTCCTTGCGGCCCGGGGCGTGGCAGCCGACGTGGTAGCCGAGCATGGCCGAGCAGAAGGGCTCGTTGAGCGTGATCCAGTGGTGCACGCGGTCCCCGAGACGGCCGACGGCGATCTCGGCGAAGTCCGCCAGACGGTACGCGGTGTCCCGGTGCGGCCAGCCGCCCGCGTCCTCCAACTCCTGCGGCAGATCCCAGTGGTAGAGCGTCGCCCAGGGAGCGATGCCGCGTTCGAGGAGCCCGTCGACCAGACGATCGTAGAAGTCCAGACCCTTGGCGTTCGCGGGGCCCCGCCCACCGGGCTGGATGCGCGGCCAGGACAGGGAGAAGCGGTAGGCGTCCAGCCCGAGGCCGCTCAGCAGGTCGAGGTCCTCGGGCAGGCGGTGGTAGTGATCGCAGGCCACGTCACCGTGGTCGCCGTTCTCGACGGCACCGGGCGTGCGGCAGAACGTGTCCCAGATCGACGGGGTGCGCCCGTCCACCGCCGCCGCCCCTTCGATCTGGTAGGCGGACGTCGCCGCACCCCAGAGGAAGTCGGCGGGGAGACCGGGGAAGTCGGGAAGGCCGGGGTCGGGCTGGATGGGGCCGTGTTTCGTACTCATGGGGCTCTCCGTCGGTGACAAGGATCGACCGGATGCACGGGGCCGACCGAACCGGCGGAGTCCACGTGCGGGGCACTCTTGGGAGCGCTCCCAAGAAGATGGGTCGTGAACTGGGGGCTGTCAAGGGTCGGTGGGGCGGGAGAAGTTGAGTGGAGCGCGGCATCGAGGTTCCCGATTGCGGGATGGTATGCGGCGCTGAGCTGCGGGTTTTCGTGGGGATGTGGGCAGGCGGAGAAGATCCTGATGGGGGCCGCCCCTTGACATTCCTGGCGCGTTTTCGGCTAGGTTTGGTAGCGCTTCCAGTGCAACGGGGTCTCGGAATGACATGCGTCCAGGACGTACCGGCGAACCGGTGCGTCCTGGACGGTCGGACGAGAGGGGGAGAAAACGCTCAGGCGCTGCGCTTGACGACGACCGAGCCGGCCATCGAGTCCACCAGGTTCTGCTTCTCGCTGCCGAAGATCTTGAACAGGTTGATCCAGGCCACGATGGACAGGGTGATCGTGCTGAGGAAGCCCAGCACCATGCCGCCCAGCAGGAAATTGCGGACGAACATCTCGCCCCAGGTCAGCCGGGCGCCGGTGTCCTTCTTCACGATGCTCAGGCCCAGGAGCTTCTGGCCCGGGTTCGCCGAGTCGGTGGACCAGGTGACCATGGCCCAGGCAAACCAGCCGATGCCCAGGGTGACGACCGCCAGCAGGAGGTTGAGCAGATAGGCGCCGAAGCGCGCGCCGGCGCCCACGCGCAGCTCCTTGGGGACCGCCTGCGTGACGTGACCGCGCCGACTCCGACGCAGGCAGCAGGCTTCGGCCCGGCACCCGTGGTACCCGCCGTCCCGGCCGCGCCCGTCGTCCCCGCCCAGATGCCGGGTTACCCCGGCGCGACTACCAGTCGTAGTAGCCGGAGTCGAAGGTCACGGTGGGTGCGGATCCCGAGAGGTCGACCGTCGCCGAGAAGGACTGCGTGCAGGTGTCCTGCTGCTTCTCCTTGGTGTCGTCCCAGGTGTCGACGCTGACCCAGCTCACCGCGAAGTCGAGGGTGCCGGTGACCATGACGGTTCCGTCTTCGGCCAGTTCGGTGTCGAGGACCGGCTCCGACTGCTGGGTCCAGACGACGTCCTCGGTCTCGTCGAGCGAGGAGTAGTAGGTGTCCGGGGTCAACGGGCAGTCCTCGGGTTCGAGGGTCGTGCTCCGCTCCGCGCACCGGGTCAGCTCGGTGAACACGGCTTCCTGCACGGCCTGTTCGCCCTGGTCGGTGAGTGCCGCCTCAAGGGCGTCGGGGGTCGCGCTGTCGCCGGGTTCCACCGTGACCGAGCCGCCGCCGCTGGCAGCTACAGAGCCGGAGTTCACACCCTCGACGGTCACCGTGCCCGGAAAGACGGCGAGTTCGGCGGTGCCGTCGTGCAAGGGGACCGGGACACCGTTCACCTTGGCCTTGTCGAGCAGCGAGGACGCCGTCACTTCCACGCGCGCCAAGCCGTCCGACACCTTCCAGTTCCGCCACAGGCCGAGGTGCTTGTCCTCGTCGTCGGCGATCAGGAGCAGGGACGTCTCGTACTCCTCCCCGTCCACCGAGTAGGTGACGGTGGCGGTGGCCAGCGTCCCGGACTCGTCCACGTCGTCGACGCTCACGTCGGTCAGCGGGGCGGCCTTGCGCTGGGCGTTCAGCGCGGCCTGCGTCAGCAGCGGTCCGGAGTCCGGGTCGTCGAGCAGCGCGAGGGCGTCGTCGGCCCGTCCGTCCGCGACGGCCCGCAGGTAGTCCTCGGCGGCGGCCTTCGGGCCGTAGACCTGCGAATCCACGATCGACCAGGCGGCCGTACCGCCACCGCCGAGCAGGACGACGGCGATCAGGCCGATGCCGGTGAGCCGTGCCCACTTCGCGTCGGTGGCCAGCGGCGGGCAGGCGAGCGGCTCGGCCGGCGCGCTCGCCGGCCGGGACGGCACCGTGCGGCCCTTGCGCTGCGCGGCGTCGGCGAGCAGCGCGGCCCACTGCGGGTGTACGGGCAGGCCGGGCAGGCGCAGGATCCACGCACCGGCGGCGGGGAAGGCGCTCAGCAGCGGCCGGGTGAGGAACTGGGCCGCGACCAGCAGCAGTCCACCCCACAGCAGCGCCACGAACAGCGCTCCGAAGACGCTCAGGCCGAAGGACACGGAACCGTGCGCCGTGCCGCTGGCGCCGAAGGGGCCCACCCCGATGTCGACGCCTCCGTCGATCGAGGCGTGCAGACCGGACACGACGGCGAGCGGCACCCACAGCACGGCCATGGCGGCCGCGAACCTCCACAGGGTGCTCAGCATGCGCTCCCGGGGGTCGTGGGCCAGCGCGTGACGGATCGCGGCGACGATCACCACGAAGGCGACGAGGAGCAGCAGCAGATAGGCGGCCCCGGGCATGTTGCCGGTGAAGAGGCCCGCCTTGGCGTCCTCCAACTGGCTGGTGTCGTCGTTGCCGAGGAAGGACTCGACGCTCGCGCCGCCCTTCAGGGAACTGCCGGCGGTGACGCCCATGGCCACACCGGCCAGCCAGACGGCCGAGTTGACGAGGGTGAGCAGCGAAAGTCCGAGTGCGGCACCGGTGTTCAGATCGCCGGTGTCGCCGAAGACGGCGAAGCCCAGCGCCGTCAGGGCGGCGAGGCCGAGCAGCACCGCGCTCACCGTGCTGGCGGCGATGAACGGGGACCGCCAGCCGTGCAGCCGTCCGGCGAACGCACCCGGCAGCCCGCTCACGGCGCCGCGGCGGACGGCGGCACGGGCGGCGAAGTCGGCGAGGAAGACGAAGAGGACGGTGTACGGAAGCAGCGGCCACAGGCTGACGCCCAAGTCGACCGACACCGGCCCGAGTTCCTCGGTCCGCATGCCGAAGACGGCGGAGGAGTGGGTGGCCGCCACCAGCACGCTCATGGCGACGGCGTAGACGAGAGCACCGGTGGCGGACCGGCCCGCGACACGCGCCCAGGTCTCCGCCACCGCGCGCCGCTCGCCGCGCCGGACGAACCACCACACGGCGAACAGGGCGGTGCATGTGAACAGCAGCATCTGAAGGGTGACGCCGAACTCCGCCTGACCGGCGACGGATCCGGACGTCACGTCACCGAACCCGCTGCCCGATTCGGGGTCTCCGGCCCCCTCGATCGTCAGACCGAGCGTGCCTCGAAGGGCCAGCCCGGCCAGCCACACCGTGGTGGTCAGCCAGTCGCCCACCGTGCCGGTGTGCTCCTCGGGGAGGAACTGGGCGGTGACGACGAGGACGACGAACAGCAGGACGAGCTGGCTCCCCAGAGCCGAAAGGGCGCTGACGGCGGCGGACTTGGCGGACTGTGCGTCCGGCCGGACACGGGTGAACAAGACGGACAGACGGCCCGGCGCCGGGGCGTTCCACATCCCGGGCGGCGCGGACGGCACGGGAGAGGTGGGCGGTGCAGGCGGCATCGGCGGTGTCATCGGCGCCGCCGCGGGCTGCGCGGGCACGACCGGTGCCCCGCATCTGCCGCAGAACGCATGACCTGCGGCTATGGGTTCAGCGCAGGACGGACAGGTGCTCATTTGCTTCCCTGATGACTAGTAGGCCCGACGGACCTACAGGTGGAGTCACGCGAACTCCCCGACCACCCGGACACATCGCGGGTCTGCTGATGCGACCGCGCCATGAACGCCCGAACCGGCAAGGAAGTTCTTCACAATGTGAAGATCCTGTGGTTGATGCGTGAAGCAAATAGATAGCAGCCCTAGGTGACTTATGCAATGTACAAGCGTCCCCGACGTGGCCCTGACCGGCACAAACGCCCCGACGGAGTCGGTTGGGCAGCACTGCCGGAGAGCGGCCTGTACCCCATCCTGCTGGAGTACCCGGACGACTCGTTCGAGCCGGCGGGCGGCGGCTACGGCGCTGAGGCCGACGCCGCCTCGTACCTCCGGAGCCGGTGGACCGACGACTCATGGCCGCCGTTCCCGGAGTGGCCAGGTCTCGCGCGGCCTGCCGTGACGTCAGCCGACGTGGACGCGTGCGCGGGTGAGGTGGCGTCCGCTGTCGCCCGCGACGGCCGAGCCAGGTGCCTCGCCCTCGTTCAGGTCTCGCGGGGCGCTGATGCGCCCGCCGCCGTGGGCTGGAAGGGGATGTTGAACCACATGACTGCGCAGGAGCTGTCGGCGGCGCTGCGCTCCTGGGAGGACCGGTTCGGTCTGCGTGTCGTGGGCTTCGGGCACGGCAGCCTGTATGTCTCCGTCGCCGGTCGGCCGGCGGACGTCCAGCAGGCCCAAGTCCTCGCCGCGGAGCATTACCTGGCCTGTCCGGACGTCTTCTTCATGGATCCCGACCTGGACTGGTCCACGTATCACGAGGACCTGATGACGCGCGGGGACTGGTGGTTCTGGTGGGACTGACCCGTCGCGTCGAACTGGAAGTGCTTCCAAGCTGATCTAGCCCGTTTCGCCCACCGCGGCCCGCCCACCATGCGGAGCCCGGCCAGTAGGTGAACCCCCACTTCGGGAAGATGACGGCGGCTCTTGGAAGCGTCAGCAAAGAGTTCAAAGATTGAAGAAGGCGGAGCACCCCCGTGGCTCGAGGTGTGATCCACGGGAAATCGCTTCAGTCTTCCGTCCCTTGGAACTTCACAATGTGAACGAGTGTCGGGACTACCGCCGCGCCATCACACCCCCGTCAACTCCCCTCTCGACGGCAGTCGTTACATGCTTGACATCAGACATCGCCAGCACCATCATCAGGACACCGCTGGAAGCGCTCCCAAAAGTGCTTGCCCCTCGCTACCCCGCGCCACCCCACGTCAGAGCGGTCTGAGCCGACGGGCCCGTGTGCCGCCCCTGCCGGTCGGACCCGCGTACACCAGCCGGGGCCAGGTGAACCACACCACCCTCCCCGGCAGGCAGCAACGCCTCGTCCTCGTCACCCCCTTGTCAAGGAGAGCCCCCGCCCATGAGCCGCCCCCTCCCGATACGCCACCTGGCCACCATCGCGTGCGCAGCCGTCACCGCCCTCGGCCTCACCGGTCAGGCGATGGCGGCACCCTCCGCCACGGACCGCACCACCGACCGCCGCGCGCTCTCCCACGACACCCGCTTCTACGTCGACCCGGCCAGCAAGGCCGCCAAGCAGGCCGTCACCGATCTGCGCGAAGGCCGGCTGGCCGACGCGCTGAACATGGCGAAGCTCGCCTCCTGGCCCGAGTCGTTCTGGCTGACCGAAGGCACCCCCGACGAGGTCCGGCGCCGCGTCCAGGGCATCATGAAGGCCGCGAAGGCCGCCCACGCGGTCCCCGTCCTGGTCCTCTACAACGTGCCCGGCCGCGATTGCAGCTTCTACTCCAGCGGAGGCGCGGCCGACGCCGCCGCCTACGACGCATGGGTGCAGGGCGTCGCCCAGGGCATCGGCAACGGCAAGGCCCTCACCGTCGTGGAGCCGGACGGACTCGCCCTGCTCCCCAAGGACTGCGGCGCGAACGCCGACC
Source organism: Streptomyces sp. CAI-85 (assembly GCF_013363615.1). Classification (NCBI taxonomy): domain Bacteria; kingdom Bacillati; phylum Actinomycetota; class Actinomycetes; order Kitasatosporales; family Streptomycetaceae; genus Streptomyces; species Streptomyces sp. CAI-85. The sequence continues at coordinate 19,769 of NZ_JAANNX010000021.1, forward strand.
CGACCGGTACACAGACCACGGAGCGGATCGCGAGCGTCAGGTCGGCGGTCGAGACCCTCGCCCAGCGGCCCGCGACCTCGGTGTACATCGACGCCGGCAGCAGCAACTGGCAGCCGGTCGGAACCATCGCCCAGCGGCTGCTGGACGCCGGACTCGACCAGGCCCAGGGCTTCGCCCTCAACGTCTCCAACTACCAGCCCACCGACCAGTTGAACCGCTACGGCACCTGGGTCTCCAAGTGCGTCCGCCACGCCACGGCGGACGACTCCGGCTCCACCGCGGACCGCACGGCCGAATGCGCCAACCAGTACTACTCGTCCGCCGCCCCCAACGACGGCCAACCCGGCAACGCGGTCTCCTTCGAGGACACCTCCACCTGGCGCTGGACCGACGCCTGGTACGACGAGAACGTCGGCACACCGCCCGCCGGTGAACTCACCCACTACGTCCTGGACACCAGCCGCAACGGCCTCGGCGCCTGGACCTCACCGCCGGGCAAGTACACCGACCCCGAGCACTGGTGCAACGCCCCGGGACGCGGCGTCGGACCCCGCCCCACCGCCGACACCGGGCAGCCCCTGGCGGACGCCTACCTCTACGTGAAGATCATCGGCGAGTCCGACGGCACCTGCCACCGCGGCACCCCCGGTCCCGGTGACCCCGAGTACGGCGGCGTCGAGGACCCGCCGGCCGGCGCGTGGTGGCCCGACTTCGCCCACACCCTGGCCCGCAACGCCAAGCCGAAGCTCACCTTCAACTGGTAGCAGGGCGCCCAGGCCCGGACCCGCACCGCCCGCGAGCGGCACCGGTCCGGGCCTGACGCCGTTCCGGCACGAGTTCCCCTGGTCACAGGCACGAACAGTCGGCGTATGGGTTCCGTCAAGATCCCCCGCACCCCCGTATGAGTGCCGTCAACGGGCGTCCCGGACCGGCCACGGCCGAGTTTTCATCTACTCGTCCGTTCCAACCGCCCCTGCCTCCAGGAGTTCGCGATGGCCGATCTGGCCTTCGTCGTCACCGCGCTCGCGGGTTTCGCGCTGGTGGCCCTCATCGCCAAGGGGGTGACGAAGCTGTGACCGCCGAGAACGTCGTCGGCCTGGTCGTGGCCGTCGCCCTGCTGGGCTATCTCGTCCTCGCCCTGATCTTCCCGGAGAGGTTCTGAGAGACGCCATGGGCCCCATAACCGCCGGCGTGCTCCAGCTCGTCGCGCTGACGGGCGCGCTGGCGCTCGTCCACATCCCCCTCGGCAACCACCTGGCCAGGGTCTACTCCTCCCGGCGCCATCTGCGGATCGAGAAGTGGATCTACAAGGGCATCGGTGCCGACCCCGACACCGAGATGACCTGGACCGCGTATCTGCGCGGAGTCCTCGCCTTCTCCGCCGTCGGCGTGCTCTTCCTCTACGGCCTCCAGCGGCTCCAGGGTGTCCTGCCCGGCTCGCTCGGCTTCGACGCGATCGATCCGGACCAGGCGTTCAACACGGCCGTGTCGTTCGTGACCAACACCAACTGGCAGTCGTACTACGGCGAGCAGGCCATGGGCCACGTCGTGCAGACCGCCGGGCTCGCCGTGCAGAACTTCGTCTCCGCGGCCGTCGGCATGGCCGTCGCCGTGGCGCTGGTGCGCGGTTTCGCGCGGTCCCGCTCCGGTGAGCTGGGCAACTTCTGGTCCGACCTGGTGCGCGGTGTCGTACGCGTCCTGCTGCCGCTGGCGTTCGTCGCCGCGGTCGTACTCGTCGCCTGCGGGGTGATCCAGAACTTCTCCGGCATCCACGAGGTCGGCCAGTTCATGGGCGGCTCGCAGCAGTGGAACGGCGGGGCGGTCGCCTCCCAGGAGGCCATCAAGGAGCTGGGCACCAACGGCGGCGGCTACTTCAACGCCAACTCCGCGCACCCCTTCGAGAACCCCACCCCGTTCTCCAACCTCTTCGAGATCTTCCTGATCCTCGTCGTGCCGTTCTCGCTGCCCCGCGCCTTCGGCGTGATGGTCGGCTCGGTGCGGCAGGGCTACGCGATCCTCGCCGCGATGGGCACCATCTGGCTCGGCTTCGTCGCGCTGATGATGTGGACCGAGTTCTCCCACCACGGCCCGGCCTTCGACCTGGCCGGCGGGGCGATGGAGGGCAAGGAGGTCAGGTTCGGCATCGGCGGCTCGTCGATCTTCGCCGTGTCGACCACGCTCACCTCCACCGGCGCGGTCGACTCCTTCCACTCCTCCTTCACCGGCCTCGGCGGCGGCATCACCCTGCTCGGCATGATGCTGGGCGAGATCGCGCCCGGCGGCGTGGGCTCCGGCCTCTACGGCATGCTGATCATGGCCGTCATCGCGGTGTTCATCGCCGGTCTGATGGTCGGCCGCACCCCCGAGTACCTGGGCAAGAAGATCGGCACCCGCGAGATCAAACTGGCCGCCCTCTACATCCTGGTCACCCCGGCGCTCGCGCTGGTTCTCACGGCCTTCGCGATGGCCCTGCCGACCCCGGCGCACTCCATGACCAACAGCGGGGCGCACGGGTTCTCGGAGATCCTCTACGCCTACACGTCCGCCGCGAACAACAACGGCTCGGCCTTCGCCGGTCTGAACGCCGACACCCAGTGGTTCAACAGCACCCTGGGCCTGGCCATGCTGTTCGGCCGGTTCGTGCCGATCGTGTTCGTGCTGGCGCTCGCCGGCTCGCTGGCCCGGCAGACGCCCGTCCCGGCCACCGCGGGCACCCTGCGCACCGAGAAACCGCTGTTCACCGGGCTGCTGGTGGGCGCGATCCTCATCATCACCGGTCTCACCTACTTCCCCGCCCTCGCACTGGGCCCGCTCGCCGAGGGGCTGGCGTGACGACCACCCGCACCGAAACCCATGAGAAGTCAGAGGACTCCATGTCCACACCCGCCTCCGCCCTCGCGCCCGACCAGGACGCCTCGGCAGACCGCCGTACGCCCCACGACAGCGGCCGTGTCGGCGCCGGCCTCTTCGACGCCAGGCAGTTGGTGAAGTCGCTGCCGGACGCGTTCCGCAAGCTCGACCCGCGGGTGATGATCAAGACTCCCGTGATGTTCGTGGTCCTCGTGGGCTCCGTCCTGACGACGGTCTTCTCCCTCAAGGACCCCGGCGACTGGTTCGGCTGGACCGTCAGCGCCTGGCTCTGGCTCACCGTGCTCTTCGCCAACCTCGCGGAGGCCGTCGCCGAGGGCCGCGGCAAGGCACAGGCCGAGACCCTGCGCCGGGCCAAGACCGGCACCGTGGCGCGCAAGACCGACGGGGCCGTGATCCCCGGCACCGAGCTGCGGATCGGCGACCTGGTCGTCTGCGAGGCCGGAGACGTCATCCCCGGTGACGGCGATGTCGTCGAGGGCGTCGCCTCGGTCGACGAGTCCGCCATCACCGGTGAGTCGGCGCCCGTCATCCGCGAGTCCGGCGGCGACCGCTCGGCCGTCACCGGCGGCACGAAGGTCCTGTCCGACCGGATCGTCGTCAAGATCACGACCAGGCCCGGTGAGACCTTCATCGACCGGATGATCAGCCTGGTCGAGGGCGCGGCCCGGCAGAAGACACCCAACGAGATCGCGCTGAGCATCCTGCTGGCCTCGCTGACGATCGCGTTCCTGCTGGCGGTGGCGACCCTGCCGCCGTTCGCCGACTACGCCGGCTCCGAGCTGAGTGTCGTCGTGCTGGTCGCCCTGCTGGTCTGTCTGATCCCCACCACCATCGGCGCCCTGCTCTCCGCCATCGGCATCGCGGGCATGGACCGCCTGGTCCAGCGCAACGTGCTGGCCACCTCGGGCCGGGCGGTCGAGGCCGCCGGTGACGTCTCCACGCTGCTGCTCGACAAGACCGGCACCATCACGCTCGGCAACCGCCAGGCCGCCGCGTTCCTGCCGGTGCCCGGTACGACGGAGGCCGAGGTCGCCGACGCGGCCCAGCTCTCGTCGCTGGCCGACGAGACACCCGAGGGCCGTTCCGTCGTCGTCCTGGCGAAGGAGCGGTACGGACTGCGCGAACGGCACCAGGGCGAGCTGGTGGGCGCCGAGTGGATCGAGTTCAGCGCCCGGACCCGGATGTCGGGAGTGGACGTCGACGGCCGCAAGGTCCGTAAGGGCGCGGCGAGTTCGGTGATCGCATGGGTGGCCGAACGGCAACGAGAAGCTGCCCGGCCTGCACAGGGCCCCGAATCCGCCCAGGACGCGCGGGAGTTGACCGACCGCATCGCCGCCGAGGGCGGCACCCCGCTCCTCGTGGCCGTCGAAGACGCCGACGGCGCCCGCGTGTTGGGCGTCATCCACCTCAAGGACGTCGTCAAGGACGGTATGCGCGAGCGGTTCCGGGAACTGCGCCGCATGGGCATCAAGACGGTCATGATCACGGGCGACAACCCGCTGACCGCCAAGGCGATCGCCGAGGAGGCGGGCGTCGACGACTTCCTCGCCGAGGCCACGCCCGAGGACAAGATGGCGCTCATCAAGCGGGAACAGGCCGGCGGCAAACTGGTCGCGATGACCGGCGACGGCACCAACGACGCCCCCGCGCTGGCCCAGGCGGACGTCGGCGTGGCGATGAACAGCGGTACGTCGGCCGCCAAGGAGGCCGGCAACATGGTCGACCTCGACTCCGATCCGACCAAGCTCATCGAGATCGTCGAGATCGGCAAGCAACTCCTCATCACCCGGGGTGCGTTGACCACGTTCTCCATCGCCAACGACGTCGCGAAGTACTTCGCGATCATCCCGGCGCTGTTCGCGGCGGTCTACCCGGGCCTTGACCGGCTCAACATCATGGGCCTGTCCTCGCCGGACTCCGCGATCCTGTCGGCCGTGATCTTCAACGCGCTGATCATCGTCGCGCTGGTGCCCCTGGCCCTGAAGGGCGTGCGGTACCGGCCGGTGAGCGCGGACCGGATGCTCCGCCGCAACCTCGCCGTCTACGGCCTCGGCGGCCTGGTCGCGCCCTTCGTCGGCATCAAGGTCATCGACATGCTTCTCTCCCTCGTCCCAGGAATCGGCTGATCGCCATGAACAACTCTGTGACCAACACCGCCCGGCTGCTGGGGGCGGGCCTGCGCGCCCTCCTCGTGCTGACCCTGGTGACGGGCGTGGTCTACCCGCTCGCCGTCACGGGCATCGCCCAGGGCCTGTTCGGCGACAAGGCGAACGGCTCGGAGATCACCTCCGGCGGCAAGGTCGTCGGCTCCGCCCTGATCGGCCAGGCGTACCACCTGCCGCTCAAGGAGGGGGAGGAGACCCCGGCCGCCGACCTGCGGTGGTTCCAGGGCCGACCGCAGAACGGCCTCGGCACCAACAGCGTCAACACCCAGTACTCGATCATCCTGTCCGGTGCCACCAACCGGTCCGGCGACAACGCCGAGCTGATCCGTTGGGTCAAGGACGCCAAGGCGGCCGTCGTCCGGGACAACTCGGTGCCCGGCCACACCGTGAAGCCGTCGGACGTCCCCGCCGACGCGGTCACCTCCTCCGGCTCCGGCCTCGACCCCGACATCTCACCGTCGTACGCCGGACTCCAGGTCCATCGGGTGGCGCAGCGCAACGGGCTGCCCGTCGCCGAGGTGCGGCGGCTCGTGGCGGAGCACACCGAGGGCCGTACGCTCGGCTTCATCGGTGAGCCGCGGGTGAACGTGCTGGGGCTCAACATCGCCCTGAGGGACCTCATGGCACGGAACTGACCGCGTCCCGCTCGGGCCCGGCGAACGACAGGAGAGGCACACACCCATGACCCGGGTGCTCGTGGTGGAGGACAACCCGCAGCTCGTGCGGGCCCTGGTGATCAACTTGCAGGCGCGCCACTACGGCGTGGACGCCGCCCCCGACGGGGCCACGGCCCTGCGGCTGGCCGCCGCCCGCCAGCCCGACGTGGTCCTGCTGGACCTCGGCCTGCCCGACATGGACGGCGTCGAGGTCATCAGGGCCCTGCGCGGCTGGACCCGGGCGCCGATCCTGGTGCTGTCCGCCCGGCAGTCGTCGAGCGAGAAGGTGTCCGCGCTCGACGCCGGCGCGGACGACTACATCACCAAGCCGTTCAGCATGGACGAACTCCTCGCCCGGCTGCGCGCCGCCGTCCGGCGCACCGAGGACGTCCCGGTCGCCCCCGAGACCTCGCTGGTCGAGACGGACGGCTTCACCATCGACCTGCTGGCCAAGAAGGTCGTCCGGGGCGGGCAGGACGTACGGCTCACCCCGACCGAGTGGCATCTGCTGGAGATCCTGGTCACCCACCCGGGCCAACTCGTGACACAGAAGCACCTCCTCCAGGAGGTCTGGGGCATCTCGCAGCGCAACAAGAGCAACTACCTGCGCGTCTACATGGCCCAACTCCGCCGCAAACTGGAGAACGACCCCTCCCACCCCCGCTATCTGATCACCGAGCCGGGCATGGGCTACCGCTTCGAAGCGTGACCCCGCGACGGCCCCGGAACCCCAACCCCATAGCCACACCGAGGAACGACATGGCACGCGGCAAGCTCCGGATCTACCTCGGCGCGGCACCGGGCGTCGGCAAGACCTACGCGATGCTCTCGGAGGCGCACCGCCGGGTCGAGCGCGGCACCGACTGCGTCGTCGCCTTCGTGGAACACCACGACCGGCCGCGCACCGAGGTGATGCTGCACGGCCTCGAACAGGTCCCGCGCCGTGAACTCGCCTACCGCGGCGCGCCGTTCACCGAGATGGACGTGGACGCCGTCCTGCGGCGCGCCCCCGCCGTCGCCCTCGTCGACGAGCTGGCCCACACCAATGTGCCCGGCTCGCGCAACGCCAAGCGCTGGCAGGACGTGGAGGAACTGCTCGCCGCGGGCATCGACGTCGTCTCCACCGTCAACATCCAGCACCTGGAGTCGCTCGGCGACGTGGTCGAGTCGATCACCGGGGTCCGGCAGCGCGAGACCGTCCCCGACGAGGTCGTACGGCGTGCCGACCAGATCGAGCTGGTCGACATGTCCCCGGAGGCGCTGCGCCGCCGTATGGCGCACGGCAACGTCTACCGGCCGGACAAGGTCGACGCGGCCCTCTCCCACTACTTCCGTCCCGGCAACCTCACCGCGCTGCGCGAACTGGCGCTGCTGTGGGTGGCCGACCGGGTCGACGAGTATCTGAACGAGTACCGCAGCGCGCACCGGGTGTCGGCGATCTGGGGCTCGCGCGAGCGGATCGTCGTCGGCCTGACCGGCGGCCCCGAAGGACGCACACTCGTACGACGTGCCGCGCGGCTCGCCGAGAAGGGCGCGGGCGGCGAGGTGCTCGCCGTCTACATCTCCCGCAGCGACGGCCTCACCGCCGCCTCGCCCAAGGAACTGGCCCTCCAGCGCACGCTGGTCGAGGACCTCGGCGGCACCTTCCACCATGTCGTCGGCGACGACATCCCCGCCGCCCTCCTCGACTTCGCGCGGGGCGTGAACGCCACACAGATCGTGCTCGGCGTCTCCCGCCGCCGGAGCTGGCAGTACGTCTTCGGACCCGGCGTCGGCGCGACCGTGGCCCGCGACTCCGGGCCCGACCTCGACGTCCACCTCATCACGCACGGCCAGGCGGGCAAGGGACGCGGACTGCCGACGGCACGCGGCGCCCGCCTCGGACGGTCCCGGGTCGTCGCCGGCTGGCTGGTCGGCGTCCTCGGCCCCGTCCTGTTCACCTGGCTCCTTACGGCCGTCGTCCCGGACGTCGGCCTCGCCAACGACATGCTGCTGTTCCTGACGCTGACGGTCGCGGCGGCCCTGCTGGGCGGGCTGCTCCCGGCGCTGGCGTCCGCGGTGGTGGGCTCGCTGCTGCTCAACTGGTTCTTCAGCCCGCCCGCCCACACCCTGACCATCGCCGACCCGCAGAACATCGTCGCCATCGCGGTCTTCGTCGGGGTCGCCGTGGCCGTCGCGTCGGTCGTGGACCTCGCCGCCCGGCGCACCGACCAGGCGGCGCGGGCGCGCGCCGAGTCGGAGATCCTCTCCTTCCTCGCCGGCCATGTCCTGCGCGGCGAGACCAGCCTCGACGCCCTGCTGGAACGGGTCCGCGAGACCTTCGGCATGGAGTCGGTGGCGCTGCTGGAGCGCGAGAGCGACGTGGCGCCCTGGACCCGCGCGGGCAGCGTCGGCCCCCGCCCCTGCGCCGTGCCCGACGAGGCGGACGTCGACGTCCCGGTCGGCGACCGGATGGCGCTGGCCCTGTCCGGCCGGGTGCTCCCCGCCGCGGACCGCCGGGTCCTGGCCGCCTTCGCCGCCCAGGCGGCGGTGGTCGTGGACCGCCGGCGCCTTCAGGAGGAAGCGGACCGTGCCGAGGAACTCGCCGAGGGCAACCGCATCCGCACCGCCCTGCTCGCCGCCGTCAGCCACGACCTGCGCACCCCGCTCGCCGGCATCAAGGCGGCGGTCACCTCCCTGCGCTCCGACGACGTCGAGTGGTCCGAGCGGGACCGGGCGGAACTCCTGGAGGCCATCGAGGACGGCGCCGACCGGCTCGACCACCTGGTCGGCAACCTGCTCGACATGTCCCGGCTCCAGACCGGCACCGTCACCCCGATCATCCGCGAGACCGACCTCGACGAGGTGATCCCGATGGCGCTCGGCGGTGTCCCCGAGGACAGCGTGGACCTGGACATCCCGGAGACCCTGCCCATGGTGGACGTCGACCGCGGCCTCCTGGAACGCTCGGTCGCCAACGTCGTGGAGAACGCCGTCAAGTACAGCCCACCCGGGCAGCGCGTCCTGGTCTCCGCGAGCGCCGTCGCCGACCGGGTGGAGGTCCGCGTCGTGGACCGCGGCCCCGGTGTCCCCGACGAGGCCAAGCCCCGCATCTTCGAACCCTTCCAACGCCACGGCGACGCCCCCCGCGGCAACGGCGTCGGCCTCGGCCTGGCGGTCGCCCTGGGCTTCGCGGAGGCCATCGGCGGCAGCCTGCACGCGGAGGACACGCCGGGTGGGGGACTGACGATGGTGCTGGCGGTGCGGAGGGCGGCGGGGCGGGAGGGGGCGGTTCAGTAGGGGGCGGGTTCAGTAGGGGGTGACCTTCGTCAGTCCTCGCCGCCCTCCTGGTCCTCCTCGTCGTCGCCTTCGAAGAAGTCGCCCACCTCGTCGATGACTTCGGCCGCGACCATGCCGCCGACGACCCCGACGGCGAGCCCGGCCGCACCGGCCGCGACGGCGGTGCCGATGCCGGGGCCGGAGCGGTGACCGTGACCGTGATCGTGATCGTCGTGGTGGCTGCTGTGGGTGTGGTGGTGATGATGCTCGACCAACTGGCGGATCCAGCCGTCGACTTCGGCGTTCCAGTCGACCTGCTCGACGCCTTGGTGGCCGACGGTGAAACGGCTCACGGCGTCGTGGCCGTCGGAGAAGAGCCCGCCGCGCTTGTCGGCCTCCAGGATGATGTCGACGCCGCCCGGACTCGCGAGGAAGGTCACCTCGATCTCGTTGACCTGGTGGGCGTATTGAGGCGCCGGGGTCAGCTCGATCTCCTGATAGAAGGGCAGTTGCTGACCGGTCCCGCTGATACGCCCCAGTTCCAGGTCCGCGGACTTGAAGCCGAAGCCGAGCCGGCCGAGCGCCTCAAGTACCGCCTCCTGGACGGGCAGTGGCCGCACGGCAAGCTGGTCGAGGTCACCCTTGTCCTTGGCGCCGGAGATCGCCAGCTCGGTGCGCACGCCGAGTACGACGCCCAGAGCCTGCCCGTGCAGCTCGGTGACGGGGGTCTCCCAGGGCACCGTCACGCTGAACGGCACGCTGTGCAGTTCACCGGCGGCGAGCCGGAAACCGCCCCCGACGGTGAACCGTTCGAAGACGACCGCGCCCTCGGACTCCCCACCGTCATGCTCGGCCTCGACGCGGGCCACCAGCTCCAGGGTGATGCGCTCGACCGTGAAGTCGGCGTCACCGCCCTTGAGTTGGACCTGACCGCCGAGTTGCCCACCGGGCATGACCGCGCCCGGGTCGAGGACCGTGTCCACGGTGGGCCCACCCACCCCGAGCGAGCCGAGCAGCCGCTTGAACACCATCGTGGCGTTCACTCCTTCATGTGTACGTACGGGTTGTTCGCGAGAGAGGAAGGAGTTCACCGTCCTTGTCCGAGACCCCCTTCGACGCCGAGACCGGAACCATCCGGGCCACCCCTTCGCTCTATCTACATGCGTGTAGAAGAATAGGCGGCCGTCACCCCGCTCGACCGACATCCTGACAGAACGGCCGAAAACCACCCGTGAGGGCGACGTGCATGGCTCTCCCGGCGACCAGGCTGGCGGCCGGCAATTCCCCGACGTCTGAGCGTCGGCGTCGATGTCAGTCGCTTCTACAAGGCTTTCCCAGCCTGCGCCATGATCGGGAGAGACTATGGGCACTTGGGACGTCGGGAGCAGCTCAGCCTCCTCTGACCCGTCGCTCTGCGCCCCGACCCCTGTCACGTCCGAAAGGTAAAGGCCACCATGAGCTGGGACGTACTCCTCCTCCGCCTGCCCGAGGGTGTCGGCTCGTTGCATGAGCTTCCCGCTGACTGCACTTCGGCGCCGCTGGGCAGGCAATCCGATGTACTCGTGACCGTCAAGCAGGCCGTTCCCGAAGTCGATCTCTCGGACCCCACGTGGGGCGAACTGTCCGGCCTCACATGGTCCATCGAGCTCAACATCGGCTCAGACCCGGTGGACTCGATCATGCTTCACGTCCGGGGTTCCGGTGACGACGCGCTGAGGCCCGTCTTCCGTCTGGCTGAGGCTCTGCGGTGCAAGGTCCTCGACCTGACGGAAGGGGACCTGATAGTTCCTGGGCAGGCGTCGGGCTGGCGCGCCTTCCAGCGGTTCCGTGACCGTGTGGTCTGACCCCGCTCTGTAGGTAGACTGGTCTACCTAATTAGTGGGAAGGGTGTCATGACCGAGATCGAGGCTGCCGCACCGTCGCCCCGCCGACGACGCGGTGCCGCGCGGGAGAGGCTGCTTGCTGCCGCCGCGCGGCGCTTCTACGCGGATGGCGTGTCGGCCACCGGGATCGATGCGATCACCGCCGAGGCGGGCGTGGCGAAGATGAGTCTGTACAACAACTTCTCCTCCAAGGCCGACCTGGTCATGGCGTACCTGGAAGCGCGGCACGAGGAGTGGCTGGACCTGTACCAGCGGCGGCTGGCCGCAGTCGCCGACCCGCGCGGCGCCGTACTGGCCGTCTTCGACGCCTACGCCGATCACGCCAACTTCGCCTACGAGCACGGGTTCCGGGGCTGCGGTCTGCTGAACGCCGCTGCCGAACTGCCTGCGGGCGACGAGGGTCGGACGGTGGTGCGCCGCCACAAGGAGGAGGTCGAGGACCTGCTCGCCGGACACCTCGAAGAGCTTCTGCCCGATCACCCCGAGCGGGCGCGCGCCACGGCGGAGCACCTGTCGTTCCTGCTGGAAGGCGCGATGGCCCGCGCAGGCCTGGAGGGCGCGGACACCCGTCTGGAACACGCTCGCTCGATGGCCGCCGATCTCCTGGACCGACTGTGAAGCACCGCACCGGACCCCTGACCGGTCCGCTGTGCGTCCTCCTGGCGTCGGTGCTGTGGGGCACCATGGGCACCGCCGCGACGTTCGCCCCGGACGTGGGTCCACTCGCGATCGGCGCGTTCGCCATGGGCCTCGGCGGACTGCTCCAAGCCCTCGTCGCCGCACCGCGTATCCGCCGCGAGGCGGCCGGCCTGCGCGCACGGCGCGGTGCCGTACTGCTCGGGGCCCTCGCGGTGGGGCTCTACCCGCTGGCCTTCTACAGCTCCATGCACCTCGCCGGCGTAGCCACCGGAACCGTCGTGTCGATCGGCTCGGCCCCCCTCGCCTCGGCGCTCATCGAGCGCACCGTCGACGGACGCCGTCTCACGCGCCGCTGGACGACCGGCGCCGCGCTCGGCCTGGCCGGCACGGTGCTGCTGTGCGCGGCCGAAGCGGCCCACGCGTCCACCGGTACCGGGGCGGGTTCCGCCGGAGCGACGGTGCTCGGCGTCGGCCTCGGCCTGGTCGCCGGATTCACCTACGCCCTCTACTCCTGGGCCGCCCACCGACTGATCAGCGACGGCGTCGGATCGTCCGCCGCCATGGGCGCCGTATTCGGGATCGGCGGCCTGCTCCTGATGCCGGTGCTCCTGGCCACCGGCGCCCCACTCCTCGACTCCTGGTCCAACGCCGCCGTCGGCACCTACATGGCCCTCGTCCCGATGTTCCTCGGCTACGTCCTGTTCGGCTGGGGTCTCGCCCACGTGCCGGCGAGCACGGCCACCACCCTCTCCCTGCTCGAACCAGCCGTCGCCGCCGTACTGGCCGTCGCCGTGGTCGGCGAACGGCTGCCCCTGCCCGGATGGCTCGGCGTCGCCCTGGTCGTCGGCTGCCTCGCCGTACTCACCACACCGGCCGGGACGCGGCGCCGTTCCCGGACCGCGGCTGCCGTGGTTGCCGCCGAGCCCGGCTGAGTGTCGCGGGCGCGCGCAGGGGTACCGGGGAAGCCGATCCCGCTCACGGAGGTTGGAATGGCATTGCGTTTCCTGCCCAGGACGGCTTGGCGTGCGGGCCCACGCGAAACGGTGCCTGTGTGTCTGCGTGGATGATGGCTCGGTGACCAACATCAGCAAGGACCACGTGAAGGTCCATTTCCGCATGGACATAGACGAGGACGGCTGGCCCCCTGCGAGCGTCGAGAGCCTATGGGCGGTTGATCTCGGCGACGGTACGGTGCGGCTGGACAACACGCCGTGGTTCGTCCGTGGAGTCGCCTGCGGCGACATCATCAAGGTGCAGCCGGATGATGACGGTGTTCTCTGGGCCGGCGAAACAGTTCACCCCTCGCAGAACTGCACCATCCGCCTCATCGTGCTGAAGGACGACGGCTCCGCCGCCGCCCGGCAGAGCGTGCTCGAGGTCTTCCACCGCCTCGGCACGACGGGCGAAGGCATCGAGCGGTTCCGGATGGTCGCCTTGGACGTCCCGCCGCAGGCGGACCTGCCCAAAATCCGCGAACTGTTGGAGCACGGTGAGACCAAGGAGTGGTGGCACTGGGAAGAGGGGTGCGTCACCGCTGCGTGGCAAGCCACTGCTCGCGCGTGAAGACGGCGGTACAGGACGAAGACCGAACTGAGCCCGCTGCCGGAGCCACCAGACATGGCCGGCCCGGCAACGGGCCACAGACCTCAGACCAGGCGGGTCAGTTCAGCAAGGTGACCGAGTAGTCCAGCGTGGTGCCGGTGACGGTGTACGTCGCCGTCTGGCCGTTGTCGCAGTACGAGACGTACGAGTTGCCGTAGTTGGAGGTCCCGCCCGTGGCCCGCACGAAGGGGCGGATCTCGGTGCCCTCCGGGAACGACGTGGTGTTCAGATCGATCGTCCGGGTCTGGTTGATGGGGTAGGCGTCGGTCGACGCGGACTGCTCACCGGTGCGAGTGCTCGCCGACCACGAGAGTACGAAGCCCGCGTTGTTGACCACGGCTAACTTCTGTACGCAGGGCTCGGCCTGCGCGGATGCGGCCTCGGCATGCGCGGCGGGCACGACGCCGAGCGCCAGGACGCCGACGGCGGGGAGTGCTGCGCGGTACAGGACTCGGAGCATGTGGTCCTCTTCCTCAAGCGATGAAAGCGATGAAAGTGGCGAACGTGCCGACGGTCGTTCCGTCGGCGACGCACCCGCGAGTACCCCGCCGCCCCCTCGGCACCGCCCGCACCATGCGCCGGCGTCCACAACAGGCCACGACCGCGCCCGCCCGCGAGGCCATGTCGTCGCAGGTGGACGGAGGCCGCGTTCGCCGCCGGAATCGCGGGATCCGCAGGACCAGCATCGGCACTTCCTCGATCAACGCCACGCGCAGCTCGGACAGTTGGCCGAACGGTGCCCGGTCGAGCAGTCGCGGCCACACTGGGTCCGGCACCGGCGCGTGTGTCTTCCTCGGCCCAGCCATCACTGCGGCCGCCCTTCATTGCACTGCGAATTTGATCGGCCGGCCAGGGTCTAGCCGGGCTGCCCGTCGGTGCCGACGCACGTCGGTTCGGGCGCTTCCGAGTCCCCGGCCGGTGCCGGGTGCGTGCAGTGGATGAGGACGCGCCCGGGGCGGGCCGGACCGGCGGTCGTCAGGGCCTCGTGCAGAGCGGGGCCGATCCTGTCCGGCAGCCGTCCCGAGTCGGCCCACCGCAGGACGTCCGCCGCCACCTTGCGGGCCGTGTCCGCCGTCGCCGACCAGCCCCTGGTCGCCTCCACGGCCGCCCAGCACCTCGCCGCGAGCGTGTCGGCCGCCTTCCCGAGCACCGCGCTGACCGAGCCGACCGGCTCCGATCGCCAGGACGCCCGCCCCGCCGCGTTGCGCCGGGCGCTGGCACACATCGAGGACCACGCCGACCGACCCGTCACCGTCGCCGAGATCGCCGCCGCGGCCCATGTGACCGTCCGCGCCCTTCAGTACGCCTTCCGCCGGCACCTCGACACGACACCGCTCGCCCATCTGCGCAGGGTGCGCCTGTCCCACGCCCATCGGGACCTGCTCGCCGCCGACCCCGGTGAGGGCGCCACGGTCACCGACATCGCCGCCCGGTGGGGCTTCCACCACCCCGGCCGCTTCGCCGCTGTGTACCGCGACTGCTACGGCCACTCACCGCACCGCACCGCACCCTGCACGGCTCCTGACGCGCACCGACTTCGGGCGGGGCCCGCCTCAGCGGTGGCCGTCGGGGTGCAAAACCACCTTCGTCCAGCCGTCGTCCCGGTTGTCGAAGTGCTCGTACGCCGACGGCGCCTCGTCCCCGTTCGCACTGCTCCTAAGGAGTGCATGAGGGTGGCATGCGTGGGCAGGTGGTCCGTGTGTGACGCACGCGCTGTGTCGCGAGAGGAGAGGAATTTTTCGATGTTGATGGCCCACCCCGTGATCCTCCGGGACCTGATCGAGCAGTACGAGGCGCTGCGGATCCTCCACGCGGAGGAGGGCAGCAGCACGGAGGTGCGTCAGCGCATGGACGACGTCGCGTACACGCTCTGCGTGGCCACCGGGACCCGGGACATCGACGCCGCGCTCATCGCCGCCCGCTTCCGGCTGCCCGGCGCCCGTCCGGAGGACGACTCCGTCCTCACCTCCTGAACCCCGGAATGAACCTTGGCGCACCGGCCGTATCGGCCTCCGCTCGCCCGGGTGCAGTCACCGGTCAGGGTGCAATCCGCCCCGGCCGCGCGCGTTCGGCCGGGGCGGCGCGCGCCCGCCGCCTAGCGTGAGCCGGGAACGATCCCGGCGGACCGCCGTCGGGATCCGGACCCTACGGAGGTAGCTGACAATGACCGACGCACTCTCTGAGCTGACCGGTGACTACGTCCTCGACCCGGCCCACACCCGGATCGGTTTCGTCGCCCGCCACGCCATGGTCACCAAGGTGCGCGGCGCCTTCCACGAGTTCGAGGGCACCGCGCACCTGGACGGCGCCGACCCGGCCAAGTCCACCGCCGAGGTGGTCATCAAGGCCAAGAGCATCGACACCGGCGTCGAACAGCGCGACCAGCACCTGCGCACCAACGACTTCCTGGACGCGCCCAACTTCCCCGACATCACCTTCCGCACCACCGGGGTCGTGAAGAAGTCCGACGCGGAGTACCAGGTCACGGGCGACCTCACCGTCAAGGACACCACCAAGCCGGTCACCATCGACTTCGAGTACACCGGCAACGCCGTCGACCCCTACGGCAACCAGCGCGTCGGCCTCGAAGGCTCGGTGACCATCTCCCGCAAGGAGTTCGGCGTCTCCTGGAACGCGGCCCTGGAAGGCGGCGGCGTCCTGGTCGGCGACAAGGTCGTCCTGGAGTTCGACATCTCCGCGATCAAGCAGGGCTGACGACACCGCTCCCGTCGTCAGGCACCGGAGCCCGACCGCCGCGTGCGGATCACGAGCACCGCTCCCGCCGCGACCGCCAGCGCGGCCGCACCCCCGAGGGCCGCGGTCCGTGTCGTGGAGGTGCCGGTCTTCGCCAGGCTGGGGCGGTTGTCGTGGGCGGCCTGGAGGATCAGGTGGGTTACGGCGTCGGGGTTGGTCTCCAGGACCGCGTGCGGGGCGTCGACCTCGACCGTGGTGGAGCCGGCGCGCTTGGCCATGAACCGCAGGTTCTCGGTGCCGATCGTGCGGTCGTCCGTGGCGACGAGGTACCAGGACGGGATCGTCTTCCACGCGGCCGCCTTGGAGGGCTCGGCGCCCGCGATCGGCGTGACCGGGCGCTGGGAGGCGGCCAGGGCGGCGGCCTTGGCCTTGTCGAGCCGGTCGCTCAGGAACACGTCGCTGAACTTGTCGGCCTTGATGTAGAGGTCGACGTCGGTGGGCCCGGAGCCGAGCGGAACCGCGTCCAGGGCGGTGGGCAGCGGTGCGTTGGGGTCGTCCGACAGATGGCTTCCCGGGAACTTCGCGGCCAGCTTGAGCGTGTCCTCGCCCTTGTCCGGCACGAAGGCGGCGATGTAGACGAGGGACTTGACGTTCGGGTTCCCGGCGGCGGCGTTGGTGATGACCGCGCCGCCGTAGGAATGGCCGACCAGGACGATCGGGCCCTTGATCGTCTTGAGGCGGGCGGCGAGGTAGGCGGCGTCGCCGGAGAGGCTCCGCAACGGGTTGGCCGTGGCGACCACGGGATACCCCTGCGCCCGCAGGCTCTCGCTGACCTCGTCCCAGCCGGAGGCGTCCGCCCAGGCTCCGTGCACGAGGACGACCGTCGGTTTGCCGCCGTCCTGGGACTCGGCACTGCCGCCACCGCGCTCGGACGCCACGGCGCTGCCGGCCGTGGCGACCGCGAGAACCGCCGCGGGCAGGAGCGCCGCCGGCGCGAGGATCCGGTGGGTGAAGGGGGAGCGTATGAGCTTCATGGTCACTCTTTCGGCGTCGGATATTTACGCTGACGACGCTGCTGCTCTCCGCACACGACGGCAATGCACCGAAGACCACCTGGGTGAAGATCGTCAGACGTAGAGTGACGGCCATGGTGGGGGACGAGGGGCGCCTGGTGGGCGGCCGGTACCGGTTGGTCGCGCTGATCGGCCAGGGCGGAATGGGCCGGGTGTGGCGCGGTGTCGACGAGACGCTGAACCGCCAGGTCGCGGTCAAAGAGGTCCTGCTGCCCGACGGACTGCCGCCCGGGGACCGCGCGCAGCTCGTCCGGCGCACGCTGCGTGAGGCCGAGGTCGCCGCCAAACTCGGCCATCCCGGCATCATCACGGTCCACGACGTCGTCAGGGACGCGGACGTGCCCTGGATCGTCATGGAGTACGTCTCCGGCCCCTCCCTGGCCGGACTCGTCGCGCAGGAGGGCCGGCTGCCGTGGCGGCGCGTCGCCGCGATCGGGGCGCAGATGGCCGACGCGCTCGCGCACGCCCATGCCGCGGGCGTGGTGCACCGTGACCTCAAGCCCGACAACGTCCTCGTCCAGGACCGGCGCACGATCATCACCGACTTCGGTATCGCCCGCGTCCTGGACGGTTCCGCCGGAACCAGACTGACCCGTACGGGGGCCGTGGTCGGCACGCCCCAGTTCATGCCGCCCGAGCAGATCGAGGGCGGGGACGCGGCCGCGTCCGGCGACCTGTGGTCCCTGGGCGCCACCCTCTACGCCGCCGTCGAGGGAAACGTGCCCTTCGACGCGCCGAGCCTGATGCCGTTGTTCCACGCGATCCTCGCCAAGCCCCTGCCGCCGCCCCGGCACGCGGGAGAACTCGGCCCACTCCTGGAGGAGTTGCTGGCCAAGGACCCCGGCAAGCGACCCACCGCGGCGGCACTCGCCGTACGGCTGACCGCCCTGCACCACCCGCCCACACTGCGCGATCCGCAGCCACCCGCCCCGCCCCGGCAGATCCACCAACGGTCCACCGTCACCGCACCCGCCCAGCCGCCGAACGCGGTCCACCCCCCGACCCGTCCGGCAGCGTCGGCACGACGACGCCCCTCGACGTCCGCCGCGCCGGGCGGACCGAGCCGACGGACCCTCCTCCTCGCCGGCGCCACCGTCGCGATCGGGGCGACCGGCGGGTGGTGGGCCTGGAAGTCCGACACGAAGGACGACGCGATCCGGGCCGGCACCAGCCTCCCCGGCCACACCAAGAACGTGTACGCGCTGGCCTACAGCCCGAACGGCAAGAGCCTCGCCAGCGCGAGCGAGGACAACACCGTCCGCCTGTGGAACGTGACCGCCCCCGACGGCGACGCCGAACCGGCCGAGCTCACCGGCCTGTTCTGGGCGCTCGCGTTCAGCCCGGACGGCCGGACACTCGCCGGCGGAGGCGCCGACGGGACCATCCATCTGTGGAACGCGGCGGACAGACGCCTGGTCGGCACACTCAAGGGGCACAAAGAGCAGGTGTCGTCGCTCGCCTTCAGCCCGGACGGCAAGACGCTCGCCAGCGGTGGCCTCGACGCCTCGCTCCGCCTGTGGAGCCCGGCCGACCGAAAGCTCCTCGCACGGCTCGACGGGCATGACTCCAACGTCGCGGCGGTGGCGTTCGGTCCGGACGGCAAGACGCTGGCCAGCGGCAGTTGGGACAACTCGGTGCGCCTGTGGAGCGTGGCCGGCCGGAAGTCCGTCGCCCGGTTCAGCCACGCCAACTACGTCAGCTCGGTGGCGTTCGGTCCGGACGGCGGGACCCTCGCCAGCGGCTGCTGGGACAACTCCGTGAACCTCTGGAGCGTGACCGGCCGCGAGAAGACCGCCACCCTCGACGGGCACACCAGCGTCGTCCGGGCCGTGGCGTTCAGCCCGGACGGCAGGACACTGGCCAGCGCCGCCGAGGACGAGACCGTACGCCTGTGGGACCCGGTCGAGCAGAACGGGATCGCCGTCCTCTCCGACCACTCCGGTGCCCTGTGCTCGCTCGCGTTCAGCCCGGACGGCAAGACACTGGCCAGCGCCGACAAGGCCGTACGCCTGTGGGATCTCGACCGGCAACTGCCCGCGCCGTGATCTTCGGCCTCAGGCACGGCGACACGGCGCGGGCGGTCAGCGCCGGCCTTCGGCGGCCACGAGTGCCGCGCGGGCCCGGGCCGTTTCGGGGTCGAGGTAGACACGGCCACGGGTCAGAGGGCGCAGCTCGGTGGTGAAGTCGTAGCGCAGCGGGGCCGCGGTGGGGATGTCGAGTCTCGCGGCTTCGGGGTCGGTCAGCCGGTCGAGGATCACGCACAGCGCGCGCAGGGCGTTGCCATGGGCGACGACCAACACCGTGCGCCCCTCCCGTAGTTGAGGGGCCAGGACATCGGCCCAGTACGGTGCGACGCGGGCGGCCATGTCCGCCAGGCTCTCCACCGCGGGGACGCCGTCCGGGCGCAGCGCCGCATAGCGCGGGTCGGCTCGCAGCCGCGCGAGCTCGGCCGGCGGGAGCGGGGCGGGTCTGCCGTGCGTCGACCGGCGCCAGACCCGGTACCGCTCACCCCCTGCCTCCGCTCTCACCTCCCTCTTGTCGCGTCCGGTCAGGGCGCCGTACTGCCGTTCGTTCAGCCGCCAGGTGCGCCGTACGGGGATCCACATCCGGTCGAGGGCGGCGAGCATCAGGTCGGCGCTGCGGATGGAGCGGACCATCACGGACGTGTGCACCACGTCGGGGAGGAGGCCGGCCGCGCCCAGCAGCCCGGCCGCCGCGACGGCCTCGGTCTCACCGTGGCGGGTGAGCGGGACGTCCACCCAGCCGGTGAAGCGGCCCTCGGCGTTCGCGGTGCTCTGCCCGTGCCGCACGAGCACCAGCGGGCCGAGCGGACGGCGTCGGTGGTGACGGCGGTGTGGCTCAGGCATGGGCCCCGGGCTCCGCCTTCTTGTCGCTCATGGGGTACATGCATACCGCCTGGCAGGCGGTGGCGCAGCCGGGGAGGGGGCCGTGGTGGCCTCAGCTCGTACCCTCCAGCCGCGCCCGCGCCAACCCCGCCAGCAGTGCCGCCCCCACCGGCAGGACCGAGTCGTCGAAGCGGGCCCGCGGTGAGTGGTTGGGGGCGGCGGTGGCCGGGTCGGGGGTGTCGGGCGGGCAGGCGCCGAGGACGACGAAGGCTCCCGGTACGGCGGCCAGGACGCGGGAGAAGTCCTCCGAGCCCATGGTGGGCTGCGGCGCGGTGAGCCAGCGGCCGGGGCCGAAGAGGTCGGTGGTGACCTTCTCGGCGAGGGCGACCTCGGCCGGGTCGTTGACCGTGGCGGGGTAGCCCATCTCCACCTCGACCTCCGCGGTCAAGCCGTGCGCCAGCGCGATGTGCTCGCTCAACAGCCGGATCCTGCCGATCACTTCGTTCTGCATGTGGTCGGAGCAGGTGCGCAGCGTGGCGCCGATCTCGGCGGAGTCCGGGATGATGTTGACCGCGGTCCCGGCCCGCAGCACACCCACGCTCAGCACCACCGGATCGAAGACGTCCGTGACCCGGGTGACCATGTTCTGAAGGGCCGTGACGAGCTCGGCGGTGGCCGGTACCGGGTCGGCGGCGTGGTGCGGCATCGAGCCGTGGCCGCCCCGGCCGTGCAGGACGACGCGGATCGCGGACCCGGCCACGGTGGCCGTCCCCGGGCGGGAGGCGATCAGGCCCGCGGGGGCCGAGGCGTTGACGTGGAGCGCGTACGCGGCGCTCACGGGGACACCGGCCACGTCGAGCAGCCCCTCGGCGAGCATCACGTCGGCGCCGTCGTGGCCCTCCTCGCCCGGCTGGAACATGAAGACCACGGATCCGGCCAGCTCGGACGCCCTTGGCGCCAGCAGCCCGGCCGCGCCGGCCAGCATGGTGGTGTGCAGGTCGTGACCACAGGCGTGCATGACCCCGTCGACCCGGGACGCGTACGGCACTCCGCTCCGCTCCTGGAGGGGCAGGGCGTCCATGTCGCCGCGCAGCAGGACGGCCGGGCCGGGGCGCCCTCCGCGCAGGACCGCGGTGATCGAGCTGAGGGCCTTGCCCTCGTGGATCTCCAGGGGCAGACCGTCGAGGGCGGCGAGGACCTTCTCGCGGGTGCGGGGGAGGTGCAGGCCGGTCTCCGGCTCGCGGTGGAGGGCGTGGCGCAGGGCGACGAGTTCGGGCAGCAGGGCCTGGGCCTGTTCGCGCAGGGGCATGGGTGACTCCTGAGAAGCGGTGGCGGTGAAAAGGGCGGACCGAGGCGGTCCGGGGGTCAGGAGGAGGTGTCCTCGGTGCGGCGCCGCGTGGCCGTCGTCAGTACGGCGACCAGCACGCCCAGCACCGCGCACACCCCCCAGATCACCTCGTACGCCCGCTCGGTCGGCACCGCGCTCCGCGCCGTCACCATGCCGGCGAGCAGGACGGAGAAGGCACCGGCGGCCACGAGACCGCCCAGCACCCGGACGCTGTTGTAGACGCCGGCCGCGGTGGCCGTCGTCCCGGGCGGCGCGGTCTCCGCGACCAGGGCCGGCATCGCGGCCAGCAGCAGACCGAAGCCGAGGCCGAAGACGGTGGTCGAGACGACGACCCCGGTCCGGTCGTCGTGCATGAGGGTCAGGGAGAGGAAGCCCGCGGCCACCAGGACACCGCCCAGGGCGAGGGTGTGGTGCGGTCCGATCCGGGCGGAGACGCGGCCGTTGAGCGCGGCGGCCGCCATGGCGGCGACGGCGGAGGGCAGGGTGACCCAGCCGATCGCGAGGGCACCGAGGCCGAGGCCGTAGCCGGCCGTGTCCGGTCGCGCGCCGAGGAAGGTGGTGAGCGTCGACTGGTTGCCGAACAGCGCCATCCCGAACAGCACCGCGCCGAGCTGGACCGGCCACATCCCGCGCCGGGCCAGCATGCGCAGGTCGATGGCGGGCTCGGGGGTACGGAGTTCCCAGCGCCCCCAGGCGACGAGGACGGCGGCGCTGAGGGCCAGGGAGCCGACGGTCAGGGCCGAGCCCCAGCCCTTGGCCTGCGCGGCCATCAGCCCGAACTGGAGCAGCAGCAGGCCGAGTCCGATGCCGGCGAAGCCGAGGGTGTCGATACGGCGGGCGGGGCGGGTCGTCCGGGACTCGGGGAGCAGCCACAGCGTGACCACACAGCACAGGGCGATCAGCACCGCGGGGAAGAGCAGGGTGAGGGGGAGGCGGCCGGTGAGGTCCTGGACGTAGCCGCCCACCAGACCGCCCAGGGCGACGCCCAGCGCCAGCGAGCCGGCCAGCAGGCCGATCGCGCGGCGCGCGCCGAGGCCGGTGAGCCGGTCGCTGACGAGGGCGATCTCCAGCGGCAGCCAGGCGGCCATCGGGGCCAGCAGCAGCCGCCCGACCAGGAACAGCTCGTACGTGGGAGCCACGACCAGCAGGATGCTCGCGACCAGGGTGCAGGCCGTGGCGAACCGCAGCATCCGCCGGTGCCCGTACCGGTCGCCGAGCCCGGCGAGCACCGGCACGCTCACCGCCGCGCCCAGCAGCGGCACGGCGGACACCCAGACCAGGGCGCCGGCGCCGACGCCGTAGTGCTCGCCGATGGTCGGGAGGAGCGTGGGGAACATGCCCTGGTCGATGCCGCCGGCCAGTTCGAGCAGCACCATGAAGCCGACCATCGCGCCGGTCCGCGAGCGCAGGGGCGGGGGCGGGGACGGTGGTGCGGACAGCGGCGGAGAGCTCCGGCGCATGGCGGTCCTCCCTACGGAGAGCGGCGTGCGGTGGCGGCCGAACGGCCAGATGGCGAACAGCGTGGGACAGCGGGACCGATCGACGCGGTTCTGGCGCGAATCCGTCATTGCTAGGCTTCCCAGTGATGGATTCCGTCGACTGGTCCGAGACCGATCTCCAGCTCATCCACGCCCTTCAGATCCATCCGCGGGCCCCGTGGAGCCTGGTGGGCGCGGTGCTGGGGGTGAGCCCGGCGACGGTCGCCCGCCGCTGGGCACGGCTGAACGACGCCGGGCTGGCCTGGGTCACCGGCTATCGGGCGTACGGGCCGCGGAGCGTCGCGGACCCGGCGAGCGCGATGGTGATCGCCCGCTGCGTGCCGGCCCGCGTGACGGCGGTGGCGGCCGAACTGGCCACCCATCCCGAATGCCCGGCCGTCGAGGTGGTGTCCGGCAGCGGCGATCTCGCGCTGATCGTCGCCGCCGACGACCGTGAGGCGCTGATCGACTATCTCCTCGGCCGTTTCGCGGCCGTCGACGGACTGCTGCCGGTCCGCACGATGTGGGTCACCCGCTTCTTCACCGAGGGCAGCCGCTGGCGGCTGCGCGCCCTCACCCGCGAGCAGACCCGGGTCCTCCAGGCCGAGGCCGGGCCCCGGCCGGCGCTCGCCGGACCGTCACCCGGCCGCGCCGACCCCGCCAGTGAGCGGCTCGTCGACCTGCTCGCGGAGGACGGCCGCATGGCCTACGCCGAACTCGCCGCACGCGCTGGGACGAGTGAGCCGACGGTGCGCCGCAAGGTGCGCGCCCTGCTGGAGTCGGGCCGCCTCGCGCTGCGCTGCGACCTCGCCCCGCAGGCCGCGGGCCGCCCGGTGCTCGTCACCCTCACCGCCCGCGTCCCGGCCGACCGCCTGGAGGCCGCCGGCCGCACCCTCGCCCAGCTCCCGGAGACCCGGCTCGTGGCCGGCGTGGTCGGCGACGCGGACCTGTGGGCCGGCTTCTGGCTCCCCACCATCGCCGACACCCACCGCCTGGAACGCACCCTCCTCGAACGGCTCCCCGAACTCCACGTCGTGGACCGGCTGGTGGGGATGCGGTCGGTGAAGCGGGTCGGTCAACTGCTGGACGAGCGGGGGCGGTTGCCGCGCGGAGAACCGGCGTAGAGCGGGAACCGCCTCACCCCTGCGACACGTCCGCGCGCAGATACGCCGCCGTATGGGAGTCCGTGGCCTTCAGGAGGTCCGCCGGGGTGCCCTCGAACAGGACGTGTCCGCCGCCGCTGCCTCCCTCGGGGCCGAGGTCGATGATCCAGTCGGCGCTTCGGACGACGTCGAGGTTGTGCTCGATGACGATGACGGTGTTGCCCTGGTCGACGAGGCGTTCGACGATGCCGAGGAGGCGCTGGACGTCCGACATGTGCAGGCCGGTCGTCGGCTCGTCCATGACGTAGACACTGCCGACCCGGTGCAGATCGGTGGCGAGTTTGAGGCGCTGGCACTCGCCGCCGGACAGGGTGCTGAGCGGCTGGCCGAGGCGCAGGTAGTCGAGGCCCACGTCGTTCAGGGCGTGCAGGACCGGGCGGAGTTTCGGCTCGGTGAAGAAGTCCGCCGCCTCCGCCGCCGTCATCTCCAGTACGTCGCTGATCGATCGACCGCGCAGCCGGTGGCCGAGGACGTCCTCGGAGAAGCGGCGGCCCCGGCAGACCTCGCACACGGACTTCAGCGTCTCCAGGAACGCCAGGTCGGTGTAGAGCACGCCGAGCCCCTGGCAATTGGTGCAGGCCCCCTTGGAGTTGGCGCTGAACAGGGAGGCGCTGACGCCGTTGGCCTTGGCGAACAGCTTGCGGATCGGGTCCGAAAGACCCGTGTACGTCGCCGTGTTGGACCGCCGTCCGGCCGTCACCGCCGACTGGTCGATCACGACGGCGTCGGGATGCTGCCTGAGGAACTCGTCGTTGACGAGGGAACTCTTGCCGGACCCGGCCACACCGGTGACCACGGTCAGGACGCCGGTGGGGAAGCCGACCGTGACGTCCTTGAGGTTGTGGCTCGTCGCGTGGGTGACGGTGAGCGTGCCCGTGGGGCGGCGAGGTGAGGTCTTCAGGGGCAGCCGCCGCCTCAGGTGACGGCCGGTGAGGGTGTCGGCCTCGGCGAGACCGGCGAAGGTGCCCTCGAAGACGACCGTGCCGCCGAGCGTCCCGGCCTTGGGGCCCATGTCGACCACATGGTCCGCGACGGCCATGACGTCGGGATCGTGCTCGACCACGAGGACGGTGTTGCCCTTGTCCCGCAGGGCGAGCAGGAGTTCCTTGAGCCGGTGCACGTCCCGGGGGTGCAGGCCGACGCTCGGCTCGTCGAAGACGTACATCATCTCCGTGAGGCTGCTGGACAGATGGCGGACCGTCTTGATCCGCTGCGACTCGCCGCCCGAGAGGGTGCGGGTCTCCCGGTCCAGGCTCAGATAGCCGAGACCGATGTCCAGCAGATGCCGCAGCCGGGCGACCAGGTCGTCCAGAACGGGTTTGACGTGCGGCAGGTCCAGCCCCGAAAGGATCTCCGTCAGGCGCTCGGTCTCCATGGCGGTGAGGTCCGCGATGTGACGGCCGCCGATCCGCGTGGAGAGCGCGGTGGGCGCCAGCCGAGTGCCGCCGCAGTCGGGGCAGGGAGCCGAGTGCACGAACCGCCGGAGCACCTGACGGTTGCGCTCGGACATGTCCTCCTTCTTGATGTAGAGCCGGGTGAACTTGTCCACCAGGCCCTCGTACGTGACGTTCAGCGTGTTGCCCTGCCAGTCCAGGCGCAGCTTGCGCGGGAGTTCGCCGTGCAGCAGCGCCTGCCACTCCCGCTCGCTGAACTCGGACAACGGCTTGTCGGCGTCGAAGAGGCCGGACTCCGTATAACTCAGCCAGTACCAGCTCTCGGTGGAGAAGTCGGGGTGGAGCAGGGCGCCTTGACGCAGGGAGCGGGAGCGGTCGACGAGTGCGTCGAGGTCGGGCCGCACGACCGTGCCCAGGCCCTCGCACGTCGGACACATGCCCTGCGGGTCGTTGAAGGAGAACGTGCTCGGCGGCAGTCCGGCGGGGTCCCCGGCGCGGGAGAACAGCAGACGCAGCAGGGGGTTGATGTCGGTGATCGTGCCCACGGTGGAGCGCGGGTTGCCGCCCAGGCGCTTCTGGTCGATGACGACCGCGGCGGAGATGTTCTCGACGGCGTCCACGTCCGGACGGCCGTGATCGGGGAGGAAGGTGCGGACGAACGCCGTGAACGTCTCGTTGAGCTGCCGCTGCGCCTCGGCCGCGAGGGTGTCGAACACCAGGGACGACTTGCCCGAGCCGGACACACCGGTGAAGACCGTCAGCCGTCCTCTCGGGATGGTCAGCGAGACGTTCTTGAGGTTGTTCTCCCGGGCACCGGTCACCCTGATGGCGTCGGTCCTCACATGTGCTCCTCGTGCTCTTCGGCGATATGGGTGGGCTCCCCCTCCGGGGGAAAGGGGGAGCCCGGTCTCGGGTTCGGGCGGTGCGCCTTTGAGTCCCGGCGCTGTCAGGACTCCGGTGCCGTCAGGCGTTCTCCTTCTGGAACGTCCGCGTGCCCCACAACAGCGCGAGCCCGGCCATGAGCACGAGCACGAGGGAACCGGTCAGCAGCCCCGTCGAACCCAAGTCCCCCCGGAAAGCGGCGCGTTCGGCGTCGACCACATGCGTCAGCGGGTTGATCCGCGCCAGGTTGTACAGCCAGTCGGGGGCGAGCTGCGCGGTGACCGGAAGGAGGACGCCGGACAGCAGGAGCAGCGGCAGGAGCACCGCGTTCATCAGCGAGGGGAACGCGGCCTCGCTCTTGAGGATCATCGCCAGCGCGTACGACCCCGAGGACAGCGTGATGGCAAGGACCGCGGCGATCAGCAGGCTGAGCAGCATGCCGGTCACCGGGGCGTCGAGGTCGAAGACGAGGAGGGTCACCAGCACGATCAGGGCGGACTGGGCGGTGGCCTGCACGGCCTGGGCCAGTACCTTGCCGAACAGCAGCGCGGCCCGGCTCGCCGGGGTGCCGCGGAAGCGGTCGACGACGCCGACCCGGTACTCGGTGAGCAGGCCGACACCGGCGAAGGAGCCGCTGAACAGGGCCGTCTGCACGATCAGCGCCGGTGTGAGCACGGCCCAGGCGTCGCCGGGCGGGAAGCCGGGGGTGTGGTCGACGACCGTCACCATGAGTGGTCCGAAGAGGAACAGATACAGCAGCGGCTGCATGATCCCGATGATCAGCCAGGTCGGACTGCGCAGCGAGAGCCTCATGTCCCGCAGGAAGATCAGCCGGGTGTCACGCAGCATGGGCGGCCTCCACGGCCTCGGGCGCGGTCTCGCCGTCCCGCAGGGAGCGTCCGGTGAGACCGAGGAACACGTCGTCCAGGGTGGGCCGGTTGACCTTGACCGAGGTCATGGTGATGCCGTGGCCGTCGAGGACGCGCAGCAGTTCCGGCAGCGCGACGTCGCCCCGGGGCACCCGGAAGCGGACCGTGTCGGCGGCGACGGTCACCTCGTGCGCGCCGGTCAGCCGCTCGGCGAGCGAGGCCGCCTCGGGGGCCCGGTCGGCCACCTCGACGGTGACCGCGTCGCCGGAGACGCGGGCCTTCAGCTCCTCGGGGGTTCCCTCGGCGACGATCGTGCCGTCGTCGGTGACGAGGATGCGGTCGCACAGGGCGTCGGCCTCGTCGAGGTAGTGGGTGGTGAGGAAGACGGTCATGCCCTGCTCGGCGCGCATCCGGCGGACATGGTCCCAGAGGTTGGCCCGGCTCTGCGGATCCAGTCCGGTGGTGGGCTCGTCGAGGAAGACCAGCGCCGGTTCGTGGACCAGTCCGAGCGCGATGTCGAGCCGTCGGCGCTGACCGCCGGAGAGCGTCTTGGCGGGGCGCTGGTCCAGTCCGGCCAGGTCGAGCCGCTCCGCGAGCAGGGCCCCGCGCCGCCGGGCCTCGGCGCGTGACACACCGTACAGCCGGGCCTGGAGTTCGATCTCCTCGGCGACCTTGGACTCCGGCCAGGTGGAGCCGCCCTGGGGCACGTAGCCGATGCTGCGCCGCACGCCCTGGGGGTCGGTCAGGAGGTCGCAGCCGGCCACGGTGCCGGTGCCGCCGGTGGGGCGCAGCAGGGTGGTGAGCATCCGTAAGGTCGTGGTCTTGCCGGCCCCGTTGGGGCCCAGGAATCCGACCAGTTCGCCTGCCGCCACATCGAAGTCGATGCCTTTGACCGCGTCGACGGTACGGCCCCTCAGGGTGAACCGGCGGGCGAGACCTCGCACTGTGATCATGGGATCCCTCTCTCGTACCGGCCGTCCCCCGGCCGGATCGCGACGGCGCCCGGCCGACCGGCGGCCACTGCCGTCGCTCCGCTCGTCCGGCACGGTCGTCTCGTCAGGCACGGTCGTCGGCGGCGGCCTGGAACTCGGCGAGCCGCTCCTGCGCCTCGGCCATGTCCTCGGTGGTCGGGGCGTCGTCCTGGGTGAGCTTGAAGCGCCAGTAGCCGCTGAAGTCGATCGACCGCTTGTCCAGCCCGCGTTCGTCGACCAGATGACGGCGCAGCGCGCGGACCGCGCCCGACTCCCCGGCCAGCCACACGAAGGGGCGCCCCGGCGGGAACTCGGCCCCGCGGACGGCGTCGATCAGCACCTCGCTGCGGCCCGCCGGCGTCCCGTCCCGGTGCAGCCAGTGGACGGTGGCGTCGCCGGCCGTCTCCAGGGCCTGCTGCTCGCCGTCGTCGGCGACCTCGATGTAGGCCACGGCCTGGGCGCCCTTCGGCAGGGCGTCGAGCAGGCTGCCGATGGCGGGCAGCGCGGTCTCGTCACCGGCGAGCAGCAGCCAGTCGGCGTCGGCGATCGAGTCGTTGAGGGAGACCGGGCGGGCGTAGACCGCCGACGGGCCCACCATCCCGATGCGGTCGCCGGGCCGGGCGGAGCCGGCCCAACGGGTGGCCGGTCCGGTGTCGCCGTGCAGGACGAAGTCGATCTCGACGGTCCTGGTCCCGGGGATCCGCCGCCGCAGGGTGAAGCTGCGCATCCACGGCCGCTCGTCCTCGGGGACCGCCAGGAACGCCTGGTACCAGCTCGTCGCGTCGTCGCTCTGCTCCGGCAGCACGGGCAGGCGCTGGCCGGACCGGGGGAAGCACAGCTTGAGCTGCTGGTCCGGGGTCCGGCCGACGGAGTCGTCGAGGTGGTCGGCCTCGAACGTCACGCGGGCCATCCGCGGTGTGATGCGAGTGATGTCGGTGACCTGGATGAACGTGACGGGGAGCTCTGCCATCGAAAACCTTCCGAGAACGTCGGGCATCCCGGGGCGGGCCCGCGCCCACCTGGTATCTTTACCCTGTAAAGAGATGCCTCGGCGAGGTTACTTTATGGGGTAAGGAGTTGCAAGGTGGTTGTGTTTGCCGGACAGGGTGACGCCCGCAGGTCCATGTCTCTGCTGTGGCGCCCGGCCGAATCCCGGGGCGTCAGAACAGGGCCCGGACCCAAGCCCGGGCTCGATGTGGACACGATTGTGGCCGCGGGTGTCGCGGTCGCGGACGAACAGGGAATGGCAGCCCTGTCGATGCGCGCGGTCGGCGCCCGGCTCGGGCGGACCGCCATGGCGCTCTACACGTACGTGCCGAGCAAGAGCGAACTGGTCGACCTCATGCACGACCGGGTGCTGAGCGAACTGCCCACCGAGTACCCGACCGGCGCGGGCTGGCGCCCGGCGGTCACGGCCTGGGCCGACGACGTCTGGGCGTTCTGTCTGCGGCACCCGTGGGTGCTCCAGGTCTCCCAGGCGAGACCCGTCCTCGGGCCGAACGAGTACGGGCAGATGGAGACGCTGGTGCGGATCCTCGGCGCGGCCGGCCTGGAACCGCTGCACACGAGACGGGTCATCGCCGTGTTGTTCCAGTTCGTGCGGGGTATGGCCCGGGTCGCCGCCGAGCACCGGCAGGCGGCGCCGGACACCGGCGTGTCCGACGAGGAGTGGTGGGCCGAGCGGTCCGCGCTCCTCATGGAGGTGGCACCCGACTTCGCCGGACGCTTCCCCGCCCTGGCGGCCCTGGAGTCGCGGGCGACCCCCGCCGCCGCGGCCGAACCGGGCGCCGGCGACGCCGCGCCGTACCTGGAGCGCGAGGCCGAGGAGGCGTTCCGCGTCGGCCTGGACGTGATCCTCGACGGCATCGAGGCGGCCCGCCGGACCGGCTCCGGCGGCCCCGTCCTCGCCTCCGCCCCCACGCCCTGACGGCCCCGGCGGCACACGGCTTACGACGCTCTCGGCGCGCGAGCATTTCCCGCGGAGACGTGTTCGCGTCCGAGGCGGCCGTATTTTGACCAGAAAGGTTCGTTACTGCATCTGAACGGTGATCTAGGGTTTCTCGTGGGCTTGTCGCATTCCGACTCCCGGCCGTTGACCACCGGCACGGGAGTTGTCATTTCCTAATGTCATGGGGGTGTACATGCAGCACTTCGCCAAGGACGACCGGCAGGACAAACACCTACCGGTCGGCCGCAGAGCGGGCGGCAGGGCTGTTCCCCCCTGGACCGCCGGCCGCGAGCAGATCCTCACCACCCGGGTCGGCCTGAAGATCCCCACCGCCCTGTCGTACGACCGGTGGGAGAAGGCCGGGCTGTACATCTTCCGCATCGCCGACTCCTCCGCCTGGTGCCTGGGGGACTGGCTCGTCTACGGCCAGGAGTGCTACGCCGACCGCTACCAGGCCGGGGTGCAGGCCGCCGGACTCGACTACCAGACCCTGCGCAACTACGCCTGGGTCGCCCGGCACTTCGAGAGCGCGCGACGGCGCGAGAACCTCAGCTTCGGACACCACGCCGAGGTCGCCTCCCTGCCTCCCGCCGAGGCCGACACCTGGCTCGACCGCGCCGAACAGCACGGCTGGTCCAGGAACCAGCTCAGGGTCCAGTTGCGGGAGAGCCGCCGCGGCAACCGGGCCATCGCCCCCGCGCGCGCCAGCCTGCCCCGCATCAGCGCGCCCCACGAACGGGTGGAGCGCTGGCGCGAGGCCGCGTCCAAGGACGACCGGGACTTCGAGGAATGGATCCTCCTCACCCTCGACCGCGCCGCCGCGCACGAACTCGGCCCCTGACGGCACGGCCCGCCCTCCCGACCACCGGAGACCGCGTCATATGCAGCTACGCATCGACATCGACCACCACACCTGCATCGGGTCCGGACAGTGCGCCCTGACGGCACCGGGCGTGTTCACCCAGGACGACGACGGCTACTCCGCGCTCCTCCCCGGAGCGGCGGAGACGGCACCCCGGGAACGGGTGACGGAAGCGGCGCTGTCCTGCCCCGTACAGGCCATCGCCGTGGCGGACGCCCCGCCCCACACCTGACCGAACCCGGGCACTCGAGCACCTGAGCGTCTGAGCATCCGAGGGCTCCACGGTACGCACCGTGGAGCCCTCGGCCTTGCGGTCCGGCGGTCGCCGTCACGGCCGTAGCCGCAGGTGCAGCGCGTCGAGACGCCAACTGCCGGGCAGCCGGGCGCGATGCGCCTCCGGATCGCCGTCCGCCAGGGCCAGGTCCGGGTAGGTCTCCAGCAGCCGGGCGAGCGCCACTTCGCCCTCCTGCCGGGCCAGCGTGGCGCCCAGGCAGTAGTGGATGCCGTGGCCGAAACCCACATGGTTCTCGGCCTGCCCGTCCTGATGGCGCGTGATGTCCAGCCGGTCCGGATCGGTGTAGTGCCGGGGGTCGAAGTTGGCCGACACCAGCACCAGTTGGACCGCGTCGCCGCGCGCGACGGGAGCACCGGCCAGCTCCAGGTCCTCGGTGGCGTAGCGCAGACGCGCCACGTGCACCGACCCGCACCAGCGCATCAGCTCGTGCACCGCGCGCGGCAGCAGTGCCGGGTCCTTGCGCAGCAGCGCCCACTGGCCGGGATGCGTGAGCAGGGCGGCGGTGCCGTTGCCGATCAGATGCGCGCTGGTCTCATGGCCGGCCAGCACCAGGGTGAGGATCATGGTGACCGTCTCGATGTCGCTGAGCCGACCGCCGTCGTCGTCCTGGGCGCGGATCAGCTCGCTCAGCAGATCGTCCGTGAGCGCGGCGCGACGCTGTTCGATCAGCCTGTGGCAGTAGTCGATCATCACGGGGAAGGAGTGCCGCAGCCGTTCCGGCCGCATCGACACCAGGTCGCCGCCCCACTCCCGCCACCGCTCCAGGTCGGTCGCCGGGATCCCGACCAGCTCGCAGATCACGGTGATCGACAGCGGATACGCGAAATGCTCCAGAAGATCGACCGTGCCGTCCTCCCGCTCGTACCGCGGCAGTTCGGCGAGCAGCCGGTCGGCGATCCGCTCGATCCCGGGCCGCAGATCGAGGATCCGGCGGGCCGCGAACGCCCGGGTCACCAGCCGGCGCAGCCTCGGATGGTCCGGCGGATCGCTGTCGAGGATCGAACCGAGCAGATAGACCCGCAGAGGCCCGGGGACGTTGAGCAGGTCCATCATGCCCTCGCGCGGATCCGCGCCCCCCTCGCCGGGCACATGGGAGGGCGTGTTGACGAAGCGGGGGTCGCGCAGCACCGCGCGGACGTCGTCGTAGCGGGTCACGAACCACACCGGGGTGCCGTCGACGAACCTGCCGCGGACGACCGGGCCCCGCTCGCGCAGCCGGCCGTAGCCGGTGAAGGGGTCCGCGAGCAGGTCCGGATCCATCATGTGCGGACCGGCGGCGGGGCATGCCGCGCCCGCGACGGTCGTCGATCCTGTGTCGTGCGAGGCGTGGGACATGGCCGGCTCCGGTTCTCGCGGGGGCGTCATTTGACCGCGCTGATCACGCCGTGCGGAGTCCACCGGCCGCCCGGCAGCCGCTCGTACTTCACGAAACCGGCCGCCGCGAACCACTCCTCGTACTGGCCCCACCGGTGGATGGCGCTGCTCGCGGCGGGCAGCGTCGCGAAGTACACGTTGTCGAGCGCCGCGTACAGCGGACCGTCGCCGCTGTCGTCGGACATCGCGTTGAACACCAGGACCCGCCCGCCGTCCGGCAGCGCCGCGTGGGCCTTGCGCAGCAGCCGCAGGTTCTCCTGCGGCGACCAGATCACCAACTGGTTGGCGAAGAGCACACAGTCGTGCCCCGAGGGGTAGGTGTCGGTGAAGATGTCGGCCGCGCGGACGGCGATCCGGTCGGACAGACCGTGCTCGGCGATCTTGCGGCGGGCGATCTCCACCGTGCCGGGCAGGTCGAGGACGGTGAACTCGACACCGGGGTTGGCCTGCGCGAGCGCGATGGCGTTGACGCCGTCGCCGCCGCCCACGTCGAGCACCCGGCGTACCCCCGTCAGATCGGCCTTCTCGACCAGCACGGGATTGGACAGCCGGGACCAGGACCGCATGCAGCGGTAGAACAACTGCTCAAGGTCGGGATCCGCGGACAGCCGGTGGTACAGGTCCGTGCCCGTACCCTTGATCCGGCGCAGACCGACGTTGGTGTTCTCGCGCAGGGACTGGGTGAAGTCCACCTCGGCGGGACGGACGATCCGCTCCTCGTACTCGATCAGATCCTCGACGATGTCCCAGGTCCCGTCCTCGAACAGGCCGTTCAGCAGAGCCGCGTTGACGTATCCGTCGTCCTGACGCTCCGTCAATCCCAGTGCCGTGGTGCCGAGAAGCAGTATCCGCACCGGCCGTTCCGCCAGGGCGAGTTCCTCGCCGATCTCCGCCGGGGTCAGCCCGGGATGCCGGTGCAGCAGGGAGAACAGGCCAAGATTGCGGCCCGCGTTGAGCATCTGGAAGGCCGAGGAGCCGAACAGGATCTGTACCAGTCCGTCGGTGGTGAGCGGGGATGCGTGTGCCATGGGCACTCCGTTTCGGCAGGGGGTGACGATGTTCGGGCAGAGGGGCCGGGGAGCGAGCCGGCGGTCAGGTCACCCGGGCGAGATCGGCGGGCCGGGACGCATACGTGCCCCCGGCCGCGACCTCGCGGATCCGGGACAGCGCGTCCCAGACCTCGGTGAACCGGGTGTAGAGCGGGGACGGGCCGATCCGCAGCCGGTCCGGGACCCGGTAGTCGCACACGACCTTCGCGTCCGCCGCCAGCGTCTGGCAGATCCGCCAGGCGTCGGGATGGTGCAGTGACAGATGCGCACCGCGCCGTTCCGGCGGGCGGGGCGAGGCGGGCCGGAAGCCCAGGGGAGTGAGCCAGGCGTCGGCGAGATCGTCGGCCAGCCGGCCCAGCCGCAGCCCCTTCGCCCGGATCCGCGCCACACCGGCCTCCTCGACCAGGGCGAGGGCCGGCTCGATCGCCGCCAGCGACAACAGCGGGGGCGTGCTCACCAGGAACCGCTCGATGCCCGGCACGGGATCGTAGTCGGGGCCCATCCGGAACTGCTCGCGCTGCCCGAACCAGCCCCACACCGGCTGCCGTAGCCGCGACTGAAGAGCGCGGCGCACATAGAGGAAGGCGGGCGAACCCGGGCCGCCGTTCAGGTACTTGTAGGTGCACCCGACGGCGAGATCCGCGCCGGCGGCGGCCAGATCGACGGGCACCGCCCCCGCGGCGTGCGACAGGTCCCACAGCACCCGCGCACCGACCGAACGGGCCAGTTCGTTCACCCGCGCCATGTCCACGAGCGCGCCGCTGCGGTACGACACCAGCGACAGCACCACCAGCGCGACGTCCTCGTCCAGAGCGGAGCGCAGCACGTCGAGATCGAGGCCGCCGTCCAGATCGGAGGCGAGCCGGCGCAGACGTAACCCCCGCTGATCGGCGAGGCCCTGCATGACGTAGCGATTGGTCGGGAAGTCCTCGGCGTCCATCAGGACCGTGCCGCGTCCCGGAGCCGCGCCGAGGGCGGCGCCGGCCAGCTTGTACAGGTTCACCGAGGCCGAGTCCGACACCACGACCTCACCCGGCCGCGCGCCGAGGACATGCTCCGCGAGCCGGTCGCCGAGCCGGGCGCCCCAGTCGATCCAGCGCTCCCACGACCGCACAAGGCCGCCGCCCCAGCCCTCCTCGACCACCGAGCGCAGCAGCTCCGGGGTGTCGACGGGCAGCCGGCCCAGCGAGTTGCCGTCCAGGTAGATCAGCTCCGGATCGGTGATCACAAACCGCTTGCGGAACTCGGCCAGCGGATCGGCCGCGTCCAGTTCCTCGGCCACCGTGCGCGGGATTCCGCCCGTCATCGGCGCCCTCCTTCTCTCTCGTGTCGCTCTCGTGTGCCGCTCTCTCGTCCCGTTCGGCGGATCAGAGCGTCGAGCGCACCGACCACAGCTCCGGGAAGAACCGGTGTTCGCTGATCCGGGCGAGCCAGGACACGCCCTCGGTGCCGCCGGTGCCCGGCTTGGCGCCCAACATCCGCTGCACGGTGACCAGATGCGTGTACCGCCAGCGCGCGAACAGGTCCGCGACGTCCATCAGCGCCTCGGCGAGCAGATGCAGGTCCTGATGGCGGACCGGATCCCGGTAGACCTCCCGCCACGCCTCCTCGACCTCCGCACCCTCGCGGTACGGCACGGTGGCGTCCCGGACCGGCCCGTCGCCCGGCGTGAGCAGCCCGCGGCGGACCAGCAGGGCGAGCGCGGCGTCGTACAGACTCGGCTCGTGCAGTTGGCCGACCACCGCCTCGTAGCCGACGGTGTCTTGGTGCGGTTCGGTCATCGCCGGGTTCTTGTTGCCGAGCAGGAACTCCAGCCGCCGGTAGCCCGCCGACTGGAAACCGGAGGCCGATCCCAGCACCTCCCGGAACTCGCAGAACTCCGCGGGCGACAGCACGGAGAACGTCTCCCACGACACGAGCAGCACCTGCTGCACCCGGCCCGCGCGGCGCAGCGTCCACAGCGCGTCGCCGATCCTGTCCCCACTCAACTGGTCGCGGGCGGTGGTGAGTTCCGTGTGCAGCAGCTTGAACAGCAGCTCCTTGACCTGACTCATGATGATGAACCCCGGCTCGGTGTCGGCCGGGCTGAGCGGATGCTGGAGCGCCAGCAGCTCGTCCATCCGCGCGTAGTGCGCGTAGGGGGTGGTGGTGCCGGGCGCGGGTCCGGGCCCGTGCCCAGGTCCGGCGGACAGCGGACACCGTGGGCTCTCCTCGGAGCGCTGGGCGGTCTGTTCGGTGCTCATGTGCTCGTTCCTCCCAGTCCCATCTGCGCGAGGACCGCGTCGCCGAGTCCGGTGCCCCGTACGCCCAGGTCGTAGGGGAGATCGAAGTGGTCGCGCCGGTCGGCGACGACTTCCGTGACCGCCGTCCGGGGGCGCAGTGCCGTCACCATCCGGTCGTGCTGGCGTACGTACTCCTCGGTCTCGTTTCCGCCCCGGGCCAGCACCACAGGGGGCAGCCGCGTGGGCAGCCGGTGCAGCGGGCTGTTGCGGCGCGCCCCGGCCTCGTCCAGCCGCAGCGCGTCGTTGATGTACGACAGCCGTACCGGCTCCAGGTCGTAGGCGCCGCTGAGCAGCACCGCACCGGCGATCCGGCCGGACACGTCCGGGTCGTCCTGTGGATCGGGCAGCAGGGACATCGCGGCCAGATGCGCGCCCGCCGAGGTGCCGCACAGATGGAGCCGGTGCGGGGCGAACCCGAGCCCGTCGGCGTGCCGCAGCAGCCAGTCCACGCTCCGCCGGACCATGCCCGCCATGGCGTCCAGGCCGACGTCCGGTGCCAGCCCGTACTCGATCACCGCGACCGCCGCCCCCGCCGCCAGCAACGCCGGTGCGGGGAAGGCCGATTCGGCCCGGCCGAGCGCCTGCCAGTTCCCGCCGTGCACGAACACCAGCAGCGGACAGTGCCCGGAGGCAGGACCGGGAAAGTAGTCCAACAGCTCCGCCGGGTGCGGACCGTAGGCGAGATCCGCCCGCACAGGGTGGTCCCGGCGGGCGGCCGCGCTCAGCCGCTCGTACGCCCGCAGGTAGGCGTCCAGGCTCGGCACCCGGGAACTCGGCGAGTACTGCCGGTCCAACGCGGCCCGGTCCATGCCCCGGTACACCGCGGCGCCGCCCACCGCACGCACCCCCAGGGCGAGTTCGTCGCTCATTGCGCTCAACTCCCCGTCCCGTGCACGGTGCGAGCACGCTCGTACACCTCGGTCAGCAACGGGTCGATGCCGTGCCCCGAGGCGCGGTAGCGCGCCCCGAAGCGGCTCGCGTACTCCTCGAACCACTCCCGCCGGTCCGCCAGGAACAGCACGTCATGAATCGCCATCGACCGCACCGCCATCATCGGCACGGGCGCGTAGCTCACCTCGAACCGCGGGTTGCGGGCGGCCTTCTCCCTGCACTTCTCGTGGAACTGGGCGATCATCAGCCCGCGCCGCACACTCTCCGGCTTGAGCGCGGAGTGCGCCGCGTCCAGCAGGTGCAGATGCTCGGCCGGCAGATCGGGCAGGACGAGCAGCAGCGAGCGCAGATTCGGGTTGCCGGCCCGCCAGTCGACCTCGCTGAACTCGTCGAGGCCGCAGCGGACGATCTCGTCGATGAGGGTCTGGCTCGGGGTGGGGCCCACCAGCCTGACCCGGATCTCCAACGCGTCGGCGCGCTGGGCCGGTTCGACGAACGGGCACACCGGACCGGGCCGTCCGAGTTCGCTGTGCGGTTGACGGATGTAGTCGCTCAGCCAGCCGTCCACGGCCGCCAGCGCCTTGGCCAGGTCGACGGAGAGTACGTCGGTCAGCATCGTTGTCAGTCCTCGGTTGTCGGTCCTCGCGGAATGCGGACGGGGGATGCCTTGTGGGCGGGCCCGCGAGGGTCACTCGTCGCCGGAGAGTTCATGCAGCTTGGCCGCGAGGATCCGGCCGATCCCGGCCAGCGTGTCCGAGCGGGTCAGCATCGTCCCGTGCTCGCCGGGCACCTCATGGGCCTCGACGGTGCCGCGGACGTACGGCTGCCAGGCCGCGGCCGTGACCGGCGGGTCCTGCTGCTGCGAGCAGGCGATCAGCAGCAGGTCGCCGTCGATCGGGCCGGGCCGGTAGTCGATGGTCAGATGGGTGTTGTTCGCGGAGATCTCGGTGATCGTCGTGAGCCGGTCCTCGTCCAGGTTGGCCAGCACGCTGCCCTGACGGCGCAGGATCTCCCGCGCCTCGGCGAACGTCATCTCCGCGTCGTCGTGCCGGTGACCGCCGTCGTCGACGAGACCGACGTGGTAGAGCAGCATCACCCGGTCGTCGGGGGCGGGCACGTCGGCGTGGGTCAGACCCTGCCAGTCCGGGATGACGTCGAGCACCGCGACCAGCGCCACCGGTTCACCGCGCCGCTGGAACTCCGCGGCCAGCGCGTGCGCGCACAGCCCGCCGAACGACCAGCCGGCCAGATGGTACGGACCGTGCGGCTGCACCGTCTGGATCTGATCGGCGTAGTCCACCGCCATCTCCTCGATGCTGCCCGGCCGCGGTTCCGGACGCGCCAGCCCGCGCGCCTGGATCCCGTACAGCGGGTACCGCGGACCCAGGTGCTTGATGAGCGCGCTGTACGACCAGCCGATGCCGCCGCCCGGATGGATGCAGAACAACGGCGGCCCGCCGCCCCCGGTCCGCAACGGCAGCACCACCTCGTACGAGCCGTCCGCGTCGTCCACGTCGAGCCGCGCCGCGATCCCGGCCGGAGTCGGCGCCTCGAACAGGCTCCGCACACCCAACTCGACACCGAAGGCCGCCCGCAGCCGGGCCATCAGCCGCGTGGCCAGCAGGGAGTGCCCGCCCAGGTCGAAGAAGTCCTCGGCCACCCCGACCACGGGCCGGCCCAGCACCTCCGCGAACAGCTCGCACACCACCTGCTCCTGCGGCGTCGCGGGCGCCCGCCCGATGTCGCCGCGCTCCACGTCGAACGCGGGCAGCGCGGCCCGGTCGAGCTTGCCGTTGGCGGTCAGCGGAAGCCGGTCGAGCGGAACGACGGCGGTGGGCCGCATGTACTCGGGCAGATGACGCCGGATGTGCTCGTGCACGGCCCTGAGCAGCGAACCGGTGTCCCGGCCGGTGGCCGGGCTGGTCGTCCACGACGACAGCGGCCGACCGTCGCCGACGGTGTCCGAGGGCACGTAGACCCCGACGGGAACACCGTCGCCGAGCAGCCCCCGCCTGACGTAGACGACGTCGAGAGCCGCCGGGTCGTACGCGTTCCAGGTGACCGCCGTCCAGTACCCGTGCTCCTCGCCCAGACGATGGAACTCCTCCGGATCGACGCCGGGCGTGACCGGATCGGCAGGCGCCGTCCCGGCTTCGAGCGCGCGCTGTACGGCCAGGTCCCGGGCGATGCGCGCGTGGGGTATGCCGGTCACGCGCAACCGGTCGGGCTGAGCGGTGCGGAGCCGTTCGCCGAGAGAATCCAGGCTGCCGGGCCAGGGGTGCGTGGGGGCGTCGGTGAGGGGCCGGGGTGTGGTGCCGGCTTTGTAGAGGGTGGTGTCGTAGCGGTAGCGGGTGAGTTCGTTGTGGGCGGTGCCGCGCTTGAGCCGGATGTCGGTGCCGGTGACGTCGGGGATGCGGTGGGCGAGTGCGGTGAAGTACTCGGGGTCGATGAGGAGTTCCTTCTCCAGGACCAGGCTCTGTTCGACGGCGCGGCGGACGGCGGGAGTGTCGGTGGGGTCGTCGGCGCGTGCGGTCTGCACTCCGGCGGCGAAGGTGCGCAGCAGACGGGGGTTGCGGACGTCACCGATGAACAAGGCGCCGCCCGGGGCGAGGAGACGGAACGCCTGCTCGATGACCTGGTGCAGGTAATCGGCGTTCGGGAAGTACTGGACCACCGAGTTGAGCACGATCGTGTCGAAGTGGCCCTCCGGAAGCCCGCCCTGCTCGTGCGCGGCCCGGACGCGCAGCCTCACACGGCGCGCCAACTCGGGATCGGCTTCGACATGGCGCCGCAACGCCTCCACCACCACCGGTGAGAAGTCGGTGCCCCAGTACTCCTCGCACGCGGGCGCCAGCTTCGCCAGAAGCAGTCCCGTGCCCACGCCGATCTCCAGGACGCGGCGCGGCCCGAGCGCCCTGATCCGCTCGACCGTGGCCGCACGCCACTCCCGCATCTCGGGGAGCGGGATCGGCCGTCCGTCGTAACTGCTGTTCCAGCCGGAGAAGTCCTCACCGAAACCGGACGCCGGATCGGCCCCGGCTCCCGAGTACAGGGAGTCGTAGAGATCCTGCCACTCACCGATCTGGCTCCGCTCCTCGTCGTCCTTCGCCGTGTCGGTGGTGTCGGGGACGATGTAGGCGGTCAGGCGGGTGTCGCCGGGCTGGTCGTGGTGTGCGATGACGGCGGCCTGGGCGATGTCGGGGTGGTCGGTGAGGGTGTTCTCGATCTCGCCGGGTTCGATGCGGAAGCCGCGGATCTTGAGCTGGTGGTCGGTGCGGCCCAGGTACTCGAGGTTGCCGTCGGGGGTGTGGCGTACGAGGTCGCCGGTGCGGTACATACGGGCGCCGGGTTCGGTGGCGTACGGGTCGGCGACGAAGCGTTCGGCGGTGAGGTGGGGCTTGCCGAGGTAGCCGCGGGCCAGGTGGGCGCCGGAGACATACAGCTCTCCGGTGACGCCGGGCGGTACGGGGCGGAGTTGCGTGTCGAGTACGTAGGTGCGGGTGTTGGCCATGGGGCGGCCGATGGGGACGGTGGGGTGGCCGGTGTAGGGGCGTGGGATGGGGTGGTGGGTGGCGAAGGTGGTGGTCTCGGTGGGGCCGTAGCCGTCGATGACGGTCAACGCAGGGCAGGCGCGCTGGAGTTGCTGGACGGTGGCGCCGGAGACGGCTTCGCCGCCGGTCCACACCTGGTGGACGTGGGTGAGTGTTTCGGGGGTGTGGTCGGTGATGAGGTTGAGGAGGGAGCTGGTGAGCCAGAGTGCGGTGATGCGGTGAGTGGTGATGGTGTGGTGGAGCGTGGGGATGTCGAGGTCGCCTGCGGGGGCGACGACGACGGTTCCGCCGTTGAGGAGGGGGACCCACAGTTCGTAGGTGGAGGCGTCGAAGGCGGTGGGGGAGTGGAGGAGGACGCGTTGGTGGGCGTGGGCGTCGAAGCGAGGGTCCAGCGCGAGGGCGGCGACGTTGCGATGGGTGACGACAATGCCCTTGGGCGTGCCGGTCGAACCGGAGGTGTACATCATGTAGGCCGCGTCCTCGGGACGGACAGCGACGTTCGGCGCTGCGGGACTCTCCACGCCCCGGTCGTCCGCATCGATGACGAACAACTCGGCTGATTCCAGGGGCAGGTGAGACTGCGACGGTGCGTCGGTGACGACGAGTGCGGCACCGGTCTCGGCGATGACGTGGCGGATGCGCTCGGCCGGATACCGGGTGTCGAGAGGGACGTAGACAGCGCCGGCCTTGGCCAGAGCGAGGACGGTGGTGACGGTCGCGGTGGAGCGTTGGAGGAGGACGGCGACGGCGTCCCCGGGGCGGACTCCACGGGCGATCAGTTGGTGCGCGAGCCGATTGGCCAGGGCGTCCAGTTCCGCGTAGGTCAGAGTGTCGGTTCCGCAGGTGACCGCCGGGGCGTCGGGGGTCGTGCTCGCCTGCCGCCCGAACAGTTCGCCGAGGGGAGCGTCGGGCAGAGGCAGGGCGGTGTCGTTGAACTCCACGAGAGTCCGCCGGTGTTCCTCCGCCGAGAGGAGATCGACGTGGCCGAGCGGCCGGTCGGGATCGGCTACGGCCGCGTCGAGGAGCTGTGTCCAGCGGTCGAAGAGGTTCTGGACGGTGGGCGCGTCGTAGATGTCGCTGGAGTACTCGACAGCGCCAGTGATGCCCTGCGGCTCCCCGTGTTCTCCGCGTTGTTCGGCGAGGCTGATGAAGAGGTCGAACTTGGCGGTGCCGGTGCGTCCGGGGTTGATGTCGATGGTGAGGTCGGGGAGTTGGAAGTGGGCTTCGGGGGCGTTCTGGAGAGCGAGCATGGTCTGGAAGAGGGGGTGGTGGGAGAGGGTGCGGGTGGGGTTGAGGAGTTCGACGAGGTACTCGAACGGCACGTCCTGGTGGCCGTAGGCGGCGAGGCTCGTCTCCCGTACCCGCTGGATGAGTTGGTTGAAGGTCGGGTTGCCGCTCGTGTCGGTGCGCAGGACGAGGGTGTTGACGAAGAAGCCGATGAGGTGGTCGAGGGCCTGGTCGGTACGCCCGGCGATCGGACTGCCGAGGGGGATGTCCTCCCCGGCGCCGAGGCGGGTGAGAAGCGCGGCCAAGCCTGCTTGGAGCACCATAAACAGACTGGCGCCGGAAGCCCGTGCCACTTCGGTGAGGCGCCGGTGCAGGTCTGGATCGATGTCGACGGTGACGTAGTCCCCTCGGTACGTCATCACCGTCGGACGCGGGCGATCGGTGGGAAGCGTGAGCTGGTCGGGGAGTTCGGCCAGTGCGTGGGTCCAGTAGTCGATCTGGGTGGCGAAGAGGCTGTCGGGGTCGTTCTGGTCTCCGAGGAGTTCGTTCTGCCACAGGGTGTAGTCGGCGTACTGGACGGGCAGGGGCGGCCATTGGGGTGTCTCGCCCTGGGTGCGTGCGGTGTAGGCGCGGGTGAGATCGGCGGCGAGCGGCCCCAGTGACCAACCGTCCCCCGCGATGTGATGGACGACCAGCAGCAGCACGTACTCCTGAGCCGAGAGCTCGAAGAGGTCGGCGCGCAGGGGAGGTTCGGTCGCGAGGTCGAAGGCGTGCCGGGCCGCCGCTGCCAGTACGTCCGGAAGCTCGGCCTCGGTCGTGGGCGTGACGGCGAGCCGCGGTACGGCCGTCTCGGGGGCCAGCACCCGCTGGCACGGGACGCCCTCGACCTCCGGGAACACCGTGCGCAGACTCTCGTGCCGGGCCACCACGTCACCGAGGGCCGTGCGCAACGCGTCACGGTCCAACTCACCCGTGAGGCGCAGAGCGAGCGGGATGTTGTACGTGGCGCTGGGACCCTCCATCTTGTGGATGAACCACAGCCTGCGCTGCGCGAAGGACAGCGGCATGACGTCGGGCCGTGGCCGCACGGTGAGCGCCAGTCGACCGGGGCCGGCGGTGTCCAGGAGAGCCGCGACCGCGGCCGGGGCGGGGCCCTCGAACAGTGCGCGCAGCTCCAACTCGACGCCGAACGCGGCCCTGATCTGGGCGATCAGCCGGGTGGCCAGCAGCGAGTGCCCACCGAGGTCGAAGAAGTCGTCGTCCACGCCGACGCGCGGCAGTCCGAGGACCTGGGCGAACAGATCGCAGACGATCTGCTCCTGCGGTGTGCGCGGTCCCCGACCCGACCCGGCCGACGCGAACTCCGGTACCGGCAGCGCGGCCCGGTCCAGCTTCCCGTTGGCCGTGAGGGGGAGCCGGTCGAGCGGGACGACGGCCGTCGGGACCATGTAGTCGGGCAGTTGGTGGCGGGCGTGCTCACGAAGCGCGGTGACCAGGGCGCCGGTCCCGCGACGAGCGGCCGGGTCGGTCGTCCACGTGGACAGGGGGGTGTGGGAGGTGCCGGTGTGGAGAGGGGCGTACGTGCCGACCGGGACACGGTCCGCCAGCCGGCTCCGCTCGACGAAGACGACGTCCGCGGCGCCGTGGTCGTGCGTGTTCCAGGTGATGCCGGTCCAGTAGCCGTGCTCGTCGCCCAGGTCGTGGAAGAGCTCCAGGCCGAACTGCGCCGCGCTGACGTCGGCGGGCAGTGGATCGCCCGCGTCGAGGGCCTGCTGGAGGGCGAGTTCGCGGACGAGACGCGGGTTGGGAACGCCGGTCACCCGGAGCCGGTCGGGGCGCGCGGTGCGCAGGTGATCGGCGAGGGAGTCCAGGTCCCCGGCCCACGGCCGGGTGGGGGTGTCGGTGAGGGGTTCGGGTGTGGTGCCGGTCTTGTAGAGGGTGGTGTCGTAGCGGTAGCGGGTGAGTTCGTTGTGGGCGGTGCCGGCTTTGAGCCGGATGTCGGCGCCGGTGATGTCGGGGACGTGCTGGCTGAGCGCGGTGAAGTACTCCGGGTCGATGAGGAGTTCCTTCTCCAGGACCAGGCTCTGTTCGACTGCACGGC
Organism: Streptomyces sp. CAI-85; assembly: GCF_013363615.1. Classification (NCBI taxonomy): domain Bacteria; kingdom Bacillati; phylum Actinomycetota; class Actinomycetes; order Kitasatosporales; family Streptomycetaceae; genus Streptomyces; species Streptomyces sp. CAI-85. Next base: position 63,141 of record NZ_JAANNX010000021.1, read on the forward strand.
GGACGGCGACGGTGTCGGTGGGGTCGTCGGCACGCGCGATCTGCACTCCGGCGGCGAAGGTGCGCAGCAGACGGGGGTTGCGGACGTCACCGATGAACAGGGCACCGCCCGGGGCGAGCGCCCGGACCGCGTTGTGGATCACCTGCTCCAGGTATCCGGCGTTCGGGAAGTACTGGACCACCGAGTTGAGCACGATCGTGTCGAAGTGGCCCGTCGGAAGACCGTCGAAGTCGTGGGCGGGCCGGGCGTGGAGCCGGACGCGCGCGGCCAGGACGGGATCGTCCTCGACGTGGCGCCTCAGATCCTCGATGACGGTGTCGGAGAAGTCCGTGCCCCAGTACTCCTCGCACGCGGGCGCCAGCTTCGCCAGGAGCAGGCCGGTACCCACGCCGATCTCCAGGACGCGGCGCGGTCCGAGCGCCCTGATGCGGTCGACGGTCGCGTCACGCCACTCCCGCATCTCGGCCGGCGGGATCGGCTCACCGTCGTAACTGCTGTTCCAGCTCGCGAAGTTCTCACCGAACGCCGTCCTCGGCGCCGTGGTGTACACGGAGTCGTACAGGTGCTGCCACTCGCCGAGCTGGTCCTGCTCCACAGCCTGGTCATGCGCCCGGGCCGAGGTGTCCGCGACGACGTACGCGACGAGGCGTGCGTCGCCGGGCTGGTCCTCACGGACGACGACGGCGGCCTGGGCGATGTCGGGGTGGTCGGTGAGCGTCGTCTCGATCTCGCCGGGTTCGATACGGAAGCCGCGGATCTTGACCTGGTGGTCGGCGCGGCCGATGAACTCCAGCTCCCCGTCGGGGTTCCAGCGCACCAGGTCGCCGGTGCGGTACATACGGGCGCCGGGTTCGGCGGCGTAGGGGTCGGCGAGGAACCGCTCCGCCGTGAGGCCGGGCCTGCCCAGATAGCCGCGGGCGACACCGGCCCCCGCGATGTACAGCTCGCCCACCACTCCGGGCGCCACCAACTCCAGCCCCGAACCCAGCACATAGACACGGGTGTTGGAGATCGGCCGGCCGATCGGTGGGACGCCCGTACCGCCGGCCAGATCGGCGGCGGTCGACCAGATGGTGGTCTCGGTGGGCCCGTACAGGTTCGTCAGATCGTCCGTGAGCGCACGCATCGACTCGGCGAGCGGCGTGGGCAGAGCCTCGCCGCCCACCAGCATCCGCAGACCGCGCAGGGACTCCGGCTCATGGGCGACCAGCAGTTGCCACAGGGACGGTGTCCCCTGCACGACCGTGACACCGTGCCGGGCGATCAGGTCGAGGACGGCGGACGGCTGAGGGACGGCCTCCTTGGGCGCGAGGACGACCGTGGCACCCGACAGAAGCGGGTGGTACAGCTCCAGCGCGGCGATGTCGAAAGCCACCGTCGTGACCGCGAGCAGCCGTTCCTCCGGCCGGAGCGGGACCTTGCGCCGCATGGCGTCCAGGAAGTTGAGCAGCGCCGAGTGCGGCACGACCACGCCCTTGGGACGGCCGGTCGAACCGGATGTGTAGATCACGTACGCGGCGTCGGCGGCCCGCAGCGGTGCCCCGCGGTCCGTGTCGTCCGGGTCCGTGTCAGGGCAGTCGGCGAGCAGCGCCCGCACATCCGGGGAGTCCAGCACCAGTCGCTCGGTCGAGCCGCCGCCTGGCGTGGTCCGGGAGTCGGTCGCCAGGGTGGTGAGCAGCAGGGCGGGCCGCGCGTCCTCCACCACGTACTCGATGCGCCCGACCGGGTGGTCGGGGTCCAGCGGCAGGTACGCGGCACCGGCCTTGAGCACGGCCAACAGGGCGACGACCAGATCCGTGGACCGCGGCAGCGCCAGGGCGACCACGCGTTCCGGTCCGGCACCCCGGCGGAGCAGGGCATGAGCCAGCCGGTTGGCGGATCGGTTCAGCTCCGCGTAGGTCAGGGACGTGTTCGACGCGTCCCCGGCGATCACAGCCACCGCGTCAGGGGTCTCGGCGGCCTGCTCGGCGAAACGGGCCGGCAGCAGGGCTTCACCGACCTCGGTGTCGGTCTCGGTGCCCTGCCAGGTGTCGAGCAACTGCCGCTGTTCCTCGGCCGAGAGAAGGTCGATGTGTCCGAGCGGCCGGTCGGGGTGGGTGGTGGCGGCGTCGAGGAGCTGGGTCCAGCGGTGGAAGAGGTTCTGGACGGTGGGCGGGTCGTAGATGTCGCTGGAGTATTCGATGGCGCCGGTGATCCCTTGGGGTTCGCCGTGCGGTCCGCGTTGTTCGGCGAGGCTGATGAAGAGGTCGAATTTGGCGGTGCCGGTGCGTCCGGGGTTGATGTCGATGGTGAGGTCGGGGAGTTGGAAGTGGGCTTCGGGGGCGTTCTGGAGGGCGAGCATGGTCTGGAAGAGGGGGTGGTGGGACAAGGTGCGGGTGGGGTTGAGGAGTTCGACCAGGTACTCGAAGGGGACGTCCTGGTGGGCGTAGGCGGCGAGGCTGGTCTCCCGTACTCGCTGGATGAGTTCGGTGAAGGTCGGGTTGCCGCTCGTATCGGTGCGCAGGACAAGGGTGTTGACGAAGAACCCGATGAGGTGGTCCAGGGCCTGGTCCGTACGCCCGGCGATCGGACTGCCCAGCGGGATGTCCTCCCCGGCGCCCAGACGGGTGAGAAGCGCCGCGAGTCCGGCTTGCAGGACCATGAACAGACTGGCCCCGGAAGCCCGTGCGAGGTCGGTGAGACGTTGATGGAGTTCGGGGTCGATGTCGACGGTGAGGTAATCGCCTCGGTACGTCATGACCGCTGGGCGGGGCCGGTCGGTGGGGAGCGCGAGTTGATCGGGGAGGCCGGCGAGGGTCTCGGTCCAGTAGTCGATCTGGGTGGCGAAGAGGCTGTCGGGGTCGTTCTGGTCGCCGAGGAGTTCGTTCTGCCAGAGGGTGTAGTCGGCGTACTGCACGGGCAGGGGCGCCCATTGGGGTGTCTCGCCCTGGGTGCGTGCGGTGTAGGCGCGGGTGAGGTCGTCGGCGAGCGGCCCGAGCGACCAGCCGTCCCCCGCGATGTGATGCATGATCAGGAAGAGGACACACCGGTCGGGCGCGAGCCGGTACAGCTCGGCGCGCAGGGGAGGTTCGGTCGCCAGGTCGAAGGTGTGGCGGGCCGCTGATGCCAGGGCGTCCGGCAGCTCGGCCTCGGTGACGTGAGTGGTGGGCAGGTCGACGGTCACGTCGTCGAGGACGTGCTGATACGGCCTGCCGTCCACCTCGTGGAACACCGTGCGCAGACTCTCGTGCCGGGCCACCACGTCACCGAGGGCCGCACGCAACGCGTCTCGGTCCAGCTCGCCCGTAAGCCGCAGGACCAAAGGGATGTTGTAAGTGGCGCTCTGCCCTTCCATCTTGTGCAGGAACCACAGCCGGCGCTGCGCGAACGACAGCGGGACCGCCTCGGGCAACTGCTGCTTGGTCAGGGCGAGTCGTGCCGGCCCTGCGGTGTCGAGCCGAGCCGCGACCGCGCCCGCGGTCCGTGCCTCGAAGAGGGTGCGCAGGCCGATCTCGACACTGAGGGACGCCCGAATGCGTGCGATCAGCCGGGTGGCAAGCAACGAGTGCCCGCCGAGGTCGAAGAAGTCGTCGTCCACGCCGACGCGCGGCAGTCCGAGAACCTGGGCGAACAGATCGCACACGATCTGCTCCTGCGGCGTACGCGCCTCCCGCCCAGCTCCGGCCGCCGCGAACTCCGGCGTCGGCAACGCGGCCCGGTCCAGTTTGCCGTTGGCCGTGAGGGGGAGGGAGTCCAGAAGTACGACGGCCGAGGGCACCATGTGCTCGGGCAGTCGGTCGCGCGCGAACTCCCGTACATCGGCTGCCCGTAGCGCCTTCTGCACCACCACGTAAGCCACCAGCCGGGCCCTGCCGGGCTGGTCCTCGCGAGTGACGACGGCGGCTTGAGCGATGTCGGGGTGGTCGGTGAGCGTCGTCTCGATCTCGCCGGGTTCGATACGGAAGCCGCGGATCTTGACCTGGTGGTCGGCGCGGCCGATGAACTCCAGCTCCCCGTCGGGGTTCCAGCGGACCAGGTCGCCGGTGCGGTACATGCGGGCCCCGGGTTCGGCGGCGTAGGGGTCCGCGACGAAACGCTCAGCGGTCAGTCCTGGCCTGCCGAGATAGCCGCGAGCGACACAGGCCCCCGCGACATACAGCTCGCCCACCACACCGGGCGCCACCAACTCCAGCCCTGAACCCAGCACATACGCACGGGTGTGGGAGATCGGCCGACCGATCGGGGCGGAGAGTGGCCACGTGCCGGGGTCGGCGCCCAGGGTGTGGGCCGTGACCACATGCGTCTCGGTGGGACCGTAGTGGTTGTGCAGCACGCGGCCCGGCGCCGACCGTTGGAACTCACGGACCACGCTGCTCAGTGTCAACGCCTCGCCCGCCTGTGCGACGGTCCGCAGCCTCGGCATCGCACGTCCCTGCTCCACGGCGGCCTCGGCGACGGCCTCCACCACCAGGTTCGGCGCGAAGAGTTCCTCCACCCGCTGCTCGTCGAGCCACTCGGCGAACCGGGCCGCGTCACGCCGGACGTCCTCGTCGGGGACCACCAGCGTCTTGCCGTAGGCCAGGGCCGACAGCATCTCCTGCGCGGACACGTCGAAGCTGATCGCCGTGAACTGCGCGACCCGCGTGCCCGGTTCGCCGCCGACCGATCGGTGATGCCACTCCAAAAGGTTCACCAGGGCGCCCGCGGGCATGACGACGCCCTTGGGCCGGCCGGTGGAACCCGAGGTGTAGATGACGTAGGCGGGGTGGTCGGGGGCGAGAGCGGTGGTCAGGTTGTGAGGGGGCTGGTGGGTGAGGTCGAGGGTGTCGAGGTGCAGGCGTGGTGTGTCGGTGGGCAGGGTGGCGTCGGCCGTCGTGAGGAGAAGCGTGGGCCGGGCATCGCTGATCATGTGGGACAGGCGGGCGGACGGGTACGCGGGGTCGAGGGGGAGGTAGGCGGCACCCGCCTTGAGGACGGCGAGGACGGCTGTGACCAACTCCGGGGAGCGGGGCAGGGCCAAGGCCACGATGTGCTCGGGGCCGATGCCGTGGGTGGTGGTGAGCAGATGCGCCAGCCGGTTGGCGCTTTCGTTGAGTTCCTCGTAGCTCAGCGTGGTGTCGTCGCAGACCACGGCCGTCGTCCGGGGTGTGCGGGCGGCCTGGGCCTCGAACAGCTCGGGCAGGGTGCTCTGCGACGGCTTCCGCACCTCTGTGGCGGGGAGCAGCGCGGCGCGCTCCTCCGAAGTGAGCAGGTCGATCCGGCCGATCGGCCGGTCGGGGTCGGTGACGACGAGGTCGAGAACCCGGATCAGCCGGTCGAGGAACCCGGCGGCCGTGGCCCGGTCGAAGAGATCGTCGCGGTAGTCCAGGCGCAGGTAGAGACGGCGGCCCGGGGCGGCGATCAGGGTCAGCGGATAGTGGGTCGCGTCGCGTGCGCGGCCCAGGTCCGGGGTGATGCGCAGCCCGGTGTCCGGCCGGTCGGCGGGGTCGTCCCACGGGTAGTTCTCGAACACCAAGGAGGTGTCGAACAGGTCGCCCAGTCCGGCGAGTTGCTGGATGCGGGCCAGCCCCAGGTGGTGGTGCGGAGTGAGCCGCGACTGCGCGTCCTGGAGCCGTACGACGGTCGACAGCAGCGACTGCGCCGGATCCAGCGGAACCCGCACCGGCACCATGTTGATGAGGAGGCCCACCATGTCCTCGACGCCGGGCAGTTGAGGGTCACGGCCGGCGACGACGGCCCCGAACACCACGTCGTCGTGGCCCGTGCGGCGGCTCAGCACCAGACCCCAGGCCGCCTGGAGAACGGTGTTCAGGGTCACCCCCTGCCGACGCGCCCACTCGGCCAGCGCCGCCGTGCGATCTTCGTACAGCTCCACCGTGATCCGCTCCGGCATCAGCCCGGGACGGCCCGGATCCACCGGAGTGAGCAACGTCGGCTGCTCCAGGTCGGCGAGTGCCTCCCGCCAGGCCGTCTCGGCCGCCGGCCGGTCCTGCCGTGTGAGCCAGCTCAGGTACTGCCGGTAGGGGGTGGGCCGGGGCAGCGCGGCGGCGTCGCTCCGGCTGTCGTACAGCGTGGTCAGTTCGCGCAGGAGGATGGGCATCGACCAGCCGTCGAGCAGGATGTGATGGGTCGTCATCAACAGGCGGTGGCGCTCCCCGGGCATCCGCACCAGGGTGAAGCGCAGCAGGGGCGGCTCGGCCAGGTCGAATCGGCGGCGGTGCTCCTTGGCTGCGAGCCGCGCCAGCTCCGCTTCCGCCTCGGCGCCGGGCAGCGCTGCCAGGTCGAACTCGTCCCAGGGCAAGTCGAACTGACGTGGAATCAGTTGCACGGTCTGGCCCGAGTCCACCTGCCGGAATCCGGCGCGCAGGTTCGGGTGCCGCTGGACCAGCGCGCGGGCCGCGGCCCGCAGGCGGGCCCCGTCGAGGGCGCCTTCGATGTCGAAGACGTGCTGCACCGCGTAGACGTCCGCGCCGTCCTGCTCGTAGCGGGAGTGGAACAGCAACCCCTCCTGCATGGGGGAGAGGGGAAGGATGTCTTCCAGGCCGGACGACGTCATGTCTGATTCCTCCACGCGGCTTCGAGCTGCTCGATGTCGTGCTGGCTGAGTTCGGTCAGGGGGAAGTCCGAGGGCGTGTGGCCGCCCGTGCCGGACCGGTCGCCGTGGCGGACCAGTCCCCGGATCGCCTGGAACCAGTGGTCGGCGAGGACCCGGACGTGCCGCTCGCGCCAGAGATCCGGGGCCCAGGTCCAGACGGCTTCCAGCACCGGCCCGTCCGGCGCGTCGCGGACCATGGAGTTGACCTCCAGCCCGTGGGCCAGGGCGGTCGCCGGATCGGCGCCGCTCAGCAGGCCGGTCTCCGTCTCCGACGCCACGGCCCACCCCGGAGTGCCGGGAACCACCGGTGTGCCCGCGGAGGGGAACCGACCGAGGTAGTTGAACCCGATCTGCGGTACGGCGAGCCCGGCCAGCCCCGGCCCGATCTCGGGATTCAGGTGACGCAGCAGGCCGAAGCCCAGGCCCCGGTCGGGCAGTGCGCGCACCTGTTCCTTGACCCGCTTCAGCGCCGGCCCGAGGCCCGGCCCGCCGCCGGTGACCTCCTCCCAGGCCAGGGGTCCCGGGTCGACGCGGACGGGATACAGCGAGGTGAACCAGCCCACGGTGCGTGACAGGTCCACGCCCTCGGCGATCTCCTCACGCCCGTGCCCCTCCACGTCCACCAGCAGCGCCGAGTGCCGTCCGCGGGCATGCGTGCGGCGCCACTGCGCGACCGCCAGGGCGAGCGCGGTCAGCAGGACATCGTCCACCCCGGCGTGGAAGGCCGTCGGGACGGTGGTGAGAAGCGGGGTGGTGACCTCGGGCGGCAGGGAGAACCCGACCTCGCGGGCCCGGCCCACGGTGTCCCGTACGGGATCCAGCCGGTCGACGGTCAACGGCGGGTCGGCCGCGCCGAGCACGCCGGTCCACAGGGCCGCCTCGGCGGCACGGGCCGGCCGTCGGGCCTCCGCCGCGAGGATCCCCGACCAGCGGCGCAGCGACGTGCCCACGGGATACAGCCGCGGCGGCCGGCCGAGCCTTGCGTCCTCACAGGCCGTGACGAGATCCGGAAGCAGGATCCGCCAGGACACTCCGTCCACCGCGAGATGGTTGACGACGAACAACAGCCTGCCCGGACGCGCCGGTCCGGCGTCGAACCAGACCACCTGCACCAGCAGCCCCCGTGTGGCCGACAACCGGGCCGACGCCGCCTCCGCCTCCACGCGGACCAGCGCCTGATCCACACCGGCGTCACCGGTCTCGACGCAGCGCACCACGTCCCCGGCCAGCACGGAGCCCACCGGCCCGACCGCCAGCGACCACGTTCCGCCGTCCGGATCACTGCTCGGCGTCCGGGTCAGCCGCAGCGCGTCATGGTGGTCCACGAGCGCCTGCACAGCCGTGTTGAGGTCGTCCTCGCGGAGCCCGGCGGGCGCCTCCAGCAGCATCGCCTGATGGAACGCGTCCACGCGGCCGCCGCGCGCGTCGAACCAGCGCATGATCGGGGTCGGTTCGACGGTGCCCACGCCCGTGTCGTCGGCGTCCGAGGCCGACCCCGCCAACTCCTCGGCGACCACAGCGAGTCCGGCCACCGTCCGCTGCTCGAAGACGTCCCGGACCGCGAACCCGACGCCCGCCGAACGCGCCAGGCTGACCAGACGGATCGAGACGATGCTGTCCCCGCCGAGCGCGAAGAAGTCGTCGTCGGGCCCGACCCGATCCACGCCGAGAGCCCGCGCGAACAACTCCCCGAGAAGCCGCTCACGCGCGGTACGCGGCTTCCGGCGCGGAGCATCCGTGTGCGCCGCCGACTCGGGCGCGGGCAGCGCGGCCCGGTCGAGCTTCCCGTTGGCTGTCAACGGCAACCGGTCGAGCGCGACGAACGCGGACGGCACCATGTACTCCGGCAGCCGCCGCCGCACGAACTCCCGCAGACCTTCCGGCGTTACGGCGGTGTCGGCGACGACGTATGCGGTGAGGCGTCGGGCGTTGCCGGGCTGGTCGTGGTGGGCGATGACGGCGGCTTGGGTGACGTCGGGGTGGTCGGTGAGGGTGTTCTCGATCTCGCCGGGTTCGATGCGGAAGCCGCGGATCTTGAGCTGGTGGTCGGTACGGCCCAGGTATTCGAGATCGCCGTCGGCGTTCCAGCGCACCAGGTCCCCGGTGCGGTACATACGGGCGCCGGGTTCGGTGGCGTACGGGTCCGCGACGAAGCGTTCCGCGGTCAGCCCGGGCCGGTTCAGATAGCCACGGGCGAGACCGGCGCCGGCGATGTGCAGTTCGCCGGTGACGCCGGGCGGTACGGGTTGGAGGTGGGGGTCGAGTACGTAGGTGCGGGTGTTGGCCATGGGGCGGCCTATGGGGACGGTGGGGTGGCCGGTGTAGGGGCGGGGGACGGGGTGGTGGGTGGCGAAGGTGGTGGTCTCGGTGGGGCCGTAGCCGTCGATCACGGTCAACGCAGGGCAGGCGCGCTGGAGTTGCTGGACGGTCGCGCCGGAGACGGCCTCGCCGCCGGTCCACACCTGGTGTACGTGGGTGAGTGTTTCGGGGGTGTGGTCGGTGATGAGGTTGAGGAGGGAGCTGGTGAGCCAGAGCGCGGTGACGCGCTGAGTGGTGATGGTGTCGTGCAGGGTCGGCATGTCGAGGTCGCCTGCGGGGGCGACGACGACGGTTCCGCCGTTGAGGAGGGGGACCCACAGTTCGTAGGTGGAGGCGTCGAAGGCGGTGGGGGAGTGGAGGAGGACGCGTTGGTGGGCGTGGGCGTCGAAGCGGGGGTCAAGTGCGAGGGCGGTGACGTTGCGGTGGGTGACGACGATGCCCTTGGGTGTCCCCGTCGAACCGGAGGTGTACATCACGTAGAGCGCATCGTCCGGGTGCACGGCGACATTCGGTGCCTGCGGCTCGCCACCAGCCAGGTCGCCGGCGTCGATGACGAGCACGTCGGCTGCCCCTGGCGGGAGTTGAGACTGCGTCGTCGTGTCGGTGACGACGAGCGAGGCGGCGGCGCCGGTGTCGGTGAGGACATGGCGGATGCGTTCGGCCGGGTAGCGGGTGTCGAGGGGGACGTGGACGGCGCCGGCCTTGGTCAGGGCGAGGACGGTGACGACCGTTGCGGTGGAGCGTTGCAGGAGAACGGCGACGGCGTCCCCGGGCCGGACTCCGTGGGCGATCAGCCTGTGCGCAAGCTCGTTGGCGCGGGCGTCCAGTTCCGCATAGGTCAGCGTCGTGGTGCCGCAGGTGACTGCCGGGGCGTCTGGGGTCCTGTTCACTTGCCGCGCGAACAGCTCGCCGAGAGAGGCGTCGGGCAGTGGCAAGGCGGTGTCGTTGAACTCCACCAGAGTCCGCCGGTGTTCCTCCGCCGAGAGGAGGTCGATGTTGCTCAGCGGGCCGTCGGGATCGGACACGGCCGCGTCCAGTAACCGGACCCACCGGTCGAAGAGATCCCGGACGGTGGGCGCGTCGTAGATGTCGCTGGAGTACTCGACAGCACCGGTGATGCCCTGCGGATCACCGCGCTCACCCCGCCGCTCGGCAAGGCTGAAGAACAGGTCGAACTTCGCCGTGCCCGTCCTGCCCAACTCGACACCGGCGCGCAGTCCCGGTAGCTCGAACTCGGTCTCGGGGGCGTTCTGGAGGGCGAGCATGGTCTGGAAGAGCGGGTGGTGGGAGAGAGTGCGGGTGGGATCGAGAAGTTCGACCAGGTGCTCGAAGGGCACGTCCTGGTGGGCGTAGGCGGCGAGATTGGTCTCCCGTACGCGCTGGACCAGATCGCCGAAGGTCGGGTTGCCGCTCGTATCGGTGCGCAGGACAAGGGTGTTGACGAAGAACCCGATGAGATGGTCGAGAGCCTGGTCCGTACGCCCGGCGATGGGGCTGCCCAGCGGGATGTCCTCCCCGGCGCCCAGACGGGTGAGGAGAGCGGCCAGTCCCGCTTGCAGGACCATGAACAGGCTGGCCCCCGAAGCCCGTGCGAAGTCGGTCAGACGTAGATGGAGTTCGGGGTCGATGTCGACGGTGAGGTAGTCACCTCGATACGTCATCACCGCCGGGCGAGGCCGGTCGGTGGGGAGCGTGAGCTGATCGGGCAGACCGTCCAGCGCGTGGGTCCAGTAGTCGATCTGGGTGGCGAACAGGCTGTCGGGGTCGTTCTGGTCGCCGAGGAGTTCGTTCTGCCACAGGGTGTAGTCGGCGTACTGGACCGGCAGAGGTGACCACTTCGGCGCCTGCCCCTGCGTCCACGCGGCGTACGCCTCCGTCAGCTCCCGGGACAGCGGACCGAGGGACCACCCGTCGCCGGCGATGTGATGCACCACGACCAGGAGGGCGTGCTCCTCTGCCGAGAGCGTGAACAACTGGGCACGCAGCGGAGGTTCGGCCGCCAGGTCGAAGGCGTACCGGGCAGCCGATGCGAGTACGTCCGGCAGCTCCGCCTCGGTCGTGGGCGTGACCGCGAGGTGTGGTACGGCCGTCTCGGGGGCCAGCACCTGCTGACACGGCATGCCGTCGACCTCGGGGAACACCGTGCGCAGACTCTCGTGCCGGGCCACCACCTCGGCGAGAGCCGCACGCAGCGCGTCACGGTCCAGCTCACCGGACAGCCGCACCACGAGAGGAATGTTGTACGTGGCGCTCGGCCCCTCCATCCGGTGCAGAAACCACAGCCGCCGCTGGGCCGAGGAGAGCGGCAGAACCCGCGGACGCTCCCGGACGGTCAGCGCCGGCCTCGCGGGCGCCGCGGTGTCCAGGAGTGCCGCCACCGCGGCCGGGGTCGAACCCTCGAACAGGGCACGCAGCTCCAGCTCGACGCCCAACGCGGCCCGGACTTGGGCGATCAGCCGGGTGGCCAGCAGCGAGTGCCCACCGAGGTCGAAGAAGTCGTCGTCCACGCCGACGCGCGGCAGCCCGAGCACCCGGGCGAACAGATCGCACACGATCTGCTCCTGCGGAGTGCGCGGCCCCCGACCCGACCCGGCCGCCGCGAACTCCGGTGCGGGCAGCGCCGCGTGGTCCAGCTTGCCGTTGGCCGTCAGGGGAAGGGAATCCAGGAGTACGACGGCCGCGGGCACCATGTGCTCAGGCAGCCGATCGCGCGCGAACTCCCGTATCTCCTCCGCCCGGAGGGCCTCCCGCGCCACCACGTACGCGACCAGGGAAGCATCGCCGGACTGTTCCCGGCGGACCACCACCGCGGCCTCGGTCACGCCTGAGTGGTCGGTGAGGACCTTCTCGATCTCGCCGGGTTCGATACGGAAGCCGCGGATCTTGACCTGGTGGTCGGCCCGTCCGACGAACTCCAGCTCACCGTCGGGGTTCCAGCGGACCAGGTCGCCGGTGCGATACATACGGGCGCCAGGCGCGTCGGCGTACGGGTCCGCGACGAAGCGCTCCGCGGTCAGGCCGGGCTTGCCCAGGTAGCCGCGGGCGACACCGGCCCCCGCGACATACAGCTCGCCCACCACACCGGGCGCCACCAACTCCAGCCCCGAACCCAGCACATAGGTGCGCAGATCGGGGATGCCCACCCCGATCACGCTCGCTGCCGCACCGGTCGCCCGCTCGCGGGTCAGCGGCTGGTACGTGACATGCACCGTGGTCTCGGTGATGCCGTACATGTTGACCAGTTGCGGCGCGTCGTCGGCGTGGCGCTCGTACCAGTCGGTGAGGCGGGACGGTTGCAGCGCCTCACCGCCGAACACCACGGTACGCAGGGCGAGGTGACGCCCCGGCCGGGAGGCGTCGGCCTGCGCCAACTGGTAGAAGGCCGACGGGGTCTGGTTGAGGACCGTGACGCCGTGCTCCGCCAGCAGGTCGAGAAACGCGCCCGGCGTCCGGCTGACCTCGTAGGGCACCACGACCAGCCGGCCACCGTGCAGCAGCGCGCCCCACAACTCCCAGACGGAGAAGTCGAAGGCGTACGAGTGGAACAGCGTCCACACGTCGTCGGGGCCGAAGCCGAACCACTTCCGGGTCGCGTCGAAGAGCCGCACCACGTTCCGGTGGGTGTTGACGACGCCCTTGGGTCGGCCGGTGGAGCCGGAGGTGTAGATGACGTAGGCCGGGTGGTCGGGGGCGAGAGCGGTGATGGGGTTGTGGGCGGGCTGGTGGGTGAGGTCGAGGGTGTCGAGGTGAAGGCGGGGCGTGTCGCTGGGCAGGTTGGCGTCGGTCGTGGTGAGCAGGAGGGCGGGCCGTGCGTCGCTGATCATGTGGGTGAGACGGGCGGGTGGATAGGCGGGGTCGAGAGGCACATAGGCGGCACCGGTCTTGAGGACGGCGAGGACGGCGACGATCAGCTCGGGGGAGCGCGGCAGGGCCAGGGCCACGATGTGCTCGGGGCCGAGGCCGCGCCCGCCGGCCAGCACATGCGCCAGCCGATTGGCGCGCTCGTTGAGTTCCTGGTAGCTCAGCGTGGTGTCGTCACAGACCACGGCCGTCGCTTCCGGTGTCCGGGCGGCCTGTGCCTCGAAGAGTTCCGGCAGGGTGCTTGTCGACGGTACGGGGGCCTCGGTGGCGGGCAGCAACGCGGCTCGCTCCTCCGAGGTGAGCAGCTCGATCCGGCCGATCGGATCGTCAAGCGCAGTCGCCGTGACCGCCCTCAACGCGATGAGCAGACGCCGATGATGAGCGGCCAGCTCGGGTGCCGTGCAGAGTTCGGGATGGGCGTTCAGGTCGACCGTCGGGCCGGTGCCGTCGCGTCGGTCCCACACGGCGAGCGTGAGGTCGCCCACCAGCCCTGAGGAGAGGTTGTGGGCGGTGGTCGGCAGGCCGGCGAACGTGATCGCGTAGTCGAAGGACATGACGTTGACGATCGGCGTGAACCACGTCCCCGTACTGCCGGGCAGCGCCAGGTCCCGCTGGATGTCCTCGGCCCGGTACCGCTGATGGGCGCCCAGTTCGCGTACACGGGTTCCGACCTGGCCGAGGAGTTCACCGAGCGTCAGGTCCGGTCGGAGCGACAGCCTGAGGGGGAGGACGTTGGAGGCGGTGCCGGGCGTCCGCCGCTGCACCTGGTCCAGGCGTGCCGTCACCGGCAGTCCGAGCACCACGGTCGATGCGCCGGTCGCCCGATGGACATGGAAGGCCGCGGCGGCGATGACCAGGTGCGACCAGGGGACCCGCGCCCGGCGCGCGGCGTCGCGCAGCTCGGTCAGTTCCGCCGGATCCAGTGCCGTCGTGTGCCGGAGATAGTGCTCCGGGGTGGTCGTTGGCCGGCCGACGATCCCGGCCGGCTCGGGGCGATCGGCGAGGCGATCCGTCCAGTACGACCTGTCCTGGGCGAATCGGTCCGACGCCCGGTACTTCTCGTCGGCGGCCACCAGGTCGGACAGTGACCCGAACGGGCTCGCCCCGACCGGGCCGCCCTCGACGAGTGCGCTGTAGACGTCGGCGACCCTGCGTGTGATCAGCAGGGATCCGAAGGCGTCCATCACCGCGTGGTGGTAGCCCTGGTACCAGTGGAAGCGGTCGGCGCTCAGTCGCAGGAGCGCGTGGTCGAACAGCCGGTCCTCTTCGAGGTTCATCGGCCGGGCGACCGCGGCGTCCAGCCAGTCGCGGGCGGCACGTTCGGGATCCGGCTCCGCGCTCAGGTCGACCAGGTCGGGCGACCAGTCGCCGGGCTCCTGGACGGCCTGCCGGACCTCACCGCGCTGCTCGACAAAGCGGACATGCAGGGCGTCGGCCTCGGCGACGACCCGTTTCAGGGCCTGTGCGAAGAGCGCCGGATCCACGGATCCGTGGATCTCCAGATATTCGCCCACCCGGAATACGCGATTCGTTTCCTTGAGTTGCTGCTCGGCGATCCATATCTCGCGCTGCGCAGCCGTGAGGGGCAGCGTCGTGCCAACACTGACGGACAAGTCTCCACCTCCGAGATATCCCCCGCACGGACGGCCGGAGAGGCAGGAATAAAAACTCACAACGGCCCGGAAAGCGGGCCGACAATTCGAAGCGCACCAGTGGAACGGCTGCCGTCGGGCAATGAGGAGCGATGCGGCTAGCCGTACGCGCTGAAATCGGGCACAACTGCCCGGAATCACAACCGAGGAGAACCTAACCCCGGGAAGTTCTGAGGGTCAAGGAGATCAATGGGCTATGCCACACGCATGTCCCGCCGGCGGGACAACGGGACCGCCCGCCGAAGCCGGCACACGCGCCTGACGGCGGTCCGGCGTGCGCCTTCACCGTGTCGGCGCACCTGAAACTCCCTTGTGAAGGGCCGGTGAACCTTCCTGAGGGCCGGGGCGGAGACAACCGGCCGCACAGGACGGACGTCTCTTGTCCATGGACGGACGGGCGCTTGCCCCTCGTTTCCGGGCAGTGTTAGTTTCGCCCTCACTGAATGTCGGATCGCATGTTTCCCGGACCTGTTTCTCAAAAGGAAGCCTGTATGGCAAAGACATGGTGGGGAAGTCATCTGCTGAGCCGGGGCGCGGACGACGAGATATGGGCTGTTTCCCGCGCACCGGTCACCCGAGGACAGTTACGCACGGCGGTCGCCGATCTCGGCAAGCATTTTCGCGACCATGGAATCGGGGAGGGCAGCTCGGTTCTGCTGAGAATGAAGCCGAGTTTCACCTATCTGTACGTGCTGCTGGCCCTGTGGAGTCGCGGGGCGCAGGTGGTGCTGGTCGACTTCCGGCTGAAACCGGCCGAGTACGAGCCGCTGGCCGAGCTGGTGCGCCCGCAGCACCTCGTCGTCGCGGCGGGCGCCGACGGACCGGTGGCCGGATTCCGGCAGGAGTCCGACTTCACGGTCCTGCGGATGCCCGACGGCCGGCCCGCCGTCGACGGCGTACGCCTGGTGCAGTTCAGCTCGGGCTCGACCGGCCGGCCCAAGGTCATCGGCCGGCCCGCGGACTCCGTGCTCGCCGAAATCGACCGGCACAGCGCACTCCCCGGGATCCCCGGCAGGGGCGACCGGCTGATGCTGCTGAACTCGGTCATGCACAACATGGGCCTGGTCAGTGGCGTCCTGCACGCCCTCGCGGCCGGGGCGACCCTGATCGTCCCGCCGACGCTCCGCCCGGCGGAGGTGGTGCGGCTGATGGCATCCACCGGGACGACCGCCGTGTACGGCACACCCGTCCATCACGAGCTGCTGTCCCGCGTCGGCGGCCGGCCCGAACTGCCCGCGCTGCGGCTCGCGGTGTCCGGCGGCGAACGGGTGCCGCAGGAGACCTACGACCGGTTCCGCGCCCGTTTCGGCCTGTCTGTCAGCCCGGTCTACGGCCTCACCGAGATCGGGCTGCTCGCGGGCGACCTGTCCGGCACGGCCGTGCCACCGGAGGTGGGAACCCCGGTGCCCGGCGCCGAGGTGAAGGTCGTCGGCGAGGAGCTGTACGTCCGCATGGACCGGTCGCCGTACCTGTACGGCGATCACGCCGACCGTTTCTCGGACGGCTGGCTGCGCACCTACGACCGGGTCCACCAGGACCCGGCGACCGGTGTCCTCACCCTGCTGGGCCGGGCCGACTCGCTGGTCGTGGTCGGCGGACTCAAGGTCGACCTCACGGAGGTCGAGAGCGCCCTTCTGGCCCATCCTCAGGTGGCCGAGGCCGTGGTGACACATGGTCAGGTCATCGAGGCGTTCGTGGGCGCCGACGCGACGGTCACCCCGGACGCGCTCACCGCCTGGTGCCGGGAGCGGCTGAGTCCCGTCAAGGTACCCAAGCGGTTCGTCGTCACGCGGCTGCTGCCACGCAACTCCATGGGGAAGCTGGTCCGCGACCCCACGCTCCTGCACGAGCACGTCACATCGGAAGTCACCTCGCATGCACAGGGGGGCCGTTGATCTCGAAGGACGACATCAGAGCGATATTGACCGACAGTGCGGGGCTCGGACCGCCCGAGGAACTCTCGGACGACAGCGAGCTGGTGATCGACTCGTTCACCCTGATCGTCCTCCAGCACGGGCTGGAGGAGCGCCACGGCGTGGTCATCGACCCGCAGTTCGAGGACATGGGCCTCTTCACCTCGGTCGACGGCATCCACACGTACGTGACGAGGGCTCTGGAAGAGCAGTGACGAAGCCAGGGACGAGACCTTCCCGACCCGACCCGACCGCCTCACGCAGGGAGCAAGGATGAGCAACCCCTTCGAGAACCCCGACGGAACGTTCCTCGTGCTCGTCAACGACGAGGGCCAGCACTCGCTCTGGCCCTCGTTCGCCGAAGTGCCCGCCGGCTGGACCGTCGCGCTCGGCGAGAGCGACCGGCAGACCTGTCTCGCCCACGTCGAGAAGCACTGGACCGACATGCGCCCGCTGAGCCTGGCGCGCCGATAGGAGACCGCGATGGACGACGCCGCTTTTCGGCAACTGCTGTTGAGGGAGGAGGATCTGGAGGAGTCGTTCTTCGGCGAGGAACCGAGCGCCGCCTACGATCCGGCGTACGTCTCCGGCGACGAGTCGGGGCGGGCCATCGTGGACCTGACGAACATGCTCACGCACGGCACGCACCCCGACACTACACACCACGCCTCCGCGCTGTTCACGAACGTCGTCGGGTCCGTCGTCTTCCACCATGTCGCCCAGTTCGGCAACGGCGCCTGCCGGCAGGTGTACCAGCAGCTCCACGACGCGGTGCGCGTCTGCGAGCGGTACCGGATGGAACTGAACGACGGCGTCCAACTCGACATCAGCAGAGTGGACTTGGCGCCGATCGAGCTGGGCGACGGCGGATTCGTGGTGCGCTGGCTGTCCACCGTCGACCACTTCCGCATCGAGACCGCCTGGGCGATCGTCGCGAAGGACGACGTCCTGACCTTCGTCAACACGCGGATCCCGGACGAGCGGGAGATCCACCGGCTCGCCCGCACGGCCGTGGACCGGGTCGCCGACCTGACGGGTACGCCATGACGTCGTCCACCGCGGCCGCCGTCGACCTCGCCTCCGCGCTGGACACGGTCGACACCTGGCTGACCGAGTACATCTCCGCGTCCCACCCGGAGATCGGCCGCACGGGGCCCATCTGCCCGTTCGTGTCACCCTCCCGCAAGAACCGGACCATGGAGATCCGGCTGCGGCTCGTCGGTCCGGCGCCGAGCCGCGAGCTGGTGGAGGAGATCGCCCGCAGCAGCCTGCGGGAGTACGAGCTGACGACCTGGCAGGGCAGGAACCCCATGCTCCAGGCCATGGCGGTCGTCCTCCCCGATCTCCGCAGCGAGGACACGGCACTGCTCGACCAGGCCCAGGCCCGGGTGAAGGACGACTTCGTGGAACGGGGCCTCATGATCGGCCAGTTCCACGAGAACTGCGAGGTGACGGCCGCCCGCAACCCGCGCTTCGCGGTGAGCCGGGCGCCCGTGCCCCTCCTCGCCATCCGCGCCATCGCCCTGCACGACGTCTTCTTCCTGTCCGACCGGCCGCACTGGTTCGCCAAGTACCGGGAGAAATTCGGCAAGTTCTACGGACCGGGCTCCACGCTCATGGACCCGCTCCTGGCGGAGCGCTACCAGGAGGCCGAGCAGGCGTTCGGTGAGCACTCGTAGGCGGAGGCCACGGCCTGTGGTTGAACCACCGTGGTTCAACCGCAGGGCCGGCGACGCTACTTCACGAGCGGCTCCTCCCACTCCGACGCCGGCGACCAGAGACCATGGCCTCCGGTCGAGGACGGCTGATGATCGCCGCTCGTCGGACGGAACCCGATCGCGTACGTGCGGGTGAACGAACCGTTGGCCGACGTCACCTTGATGGTGCGGGTGGTGAGCCGGGAGCCGTTCGGCGACAGGACCGAGCTGCCGTCGGTGACCTTCACCCGGGCGCCGGGCTGGGCCGGTACGGCGGAGACGGCCGGGATCCTCTTGTTCTTCGGCCAGTCGACGACGTACGTGGACACGCCCGGGTCGAACCCGTCGATCGCCACACCTCCCACGGTGATCGCCGAGGCGTCGGCGACACTGGCCTTGGTGGCGTCCGCGAAGTTCGTCACCGTGACCGAACCGTCGGCGCCCACGGCCACCGTCGCCGACATCGCCGCCGCCAGGTTGATCCGCTGCCAGCTCGCCTCGCCCGCCGCGGTGAGGTCGAGGGGATAGCCGGAGTCCGTCGCGGTCTGCTCCAGAACCTGCGTGCGCTGCTCGGCGGTGAGGTCCGGGAAGGCCGTGATCAGCAGGGCCGCCGCGTCGGACGGCGCCCGCAGAGCCTGCCCGGCCTTGCCGGCCTGCGAGAAGCCGTAGGTCAGACGCCGGGTGTACAGGTCGACGCTCTGCGCCCTGCTCAAGCCGGCGTAGGACTCGCCCTCGCAGTCCGTGAGCGTGCTGCCGTACCCCTCCTCCTCGCACCGCGCGAGCAGCACGCTCTCGATCTCCGTGTGGGCCTGCTTCAGCAGGTCAGCGAACTCGGGGTCCGCCCACCGGTGCGCGACGGTCGCCTGCGCCGAGATCCGGCCGCCCATGACGTCCAGCGGGTAGTGGAACCCGAGGACGACACGGTTGTCCCCGTACTCCGAGGTGCGCGCGAGGATCGACGGCGCCAGCTCGGGCAGGAGCGTGGCGAGGATCGTACCGGCCTCGTAACCGCCGTAGGTGTGCCCGCTCGGGTAGGAGCCGCTGGTCGCGAGACCGCCGTACGAGCCGTTCTGCGACTCGTAGACCTGGCCGCCGTCGCCGACGAACCCGAGCCGCACGTACGGGCGCAGATAACCGAAGCGGTTCTTCGCCGCGTCACCCTTGTCGAGGTTCTTCGTGACGCGGGAGAACAGGGCGCTGGTCTTGGGCAGTTGGCCGTTCCTCAGGGCCTCGCCGTAGAGCGGGCCGAGGCGGGAGCCGAGGCCGTCGGCCATGGTGACGGTGGAGCTGTTCGTCGCGTCGACGTCGGCCCGGTCGACCTCCTTCTGCGTCGCCGCGTTGTTGATGCGCACGGCGATCCGGTCGTTCTCCGCGGTCGGCGAAGTGCCCTGGGGCTGCTTGCTGTTGGCGCCGAGGATGCCGGAGCCGAGGTCGGTGAAGCCGCTGAGCAGGCCGGTGAAGTAGTCGGTGCCGTCGCCGGATCCGGGCCACTTGTCCGAGGCGTAGGTCGCGTTGAGGACGTCGTCGGGGAAGGGGGACGGTTCGTAGGAGGGGTCGGAAGCGGTGCTTTCTGCCGTGGGCTCAGCGGTGTCGTCCGAGGTTCCGGCCAGAGTGACGGCGGTGACCGTCGCCGTGTGCGCCTTCGCCCTGCCCTTCGTCGTGAGCACGGCCGTGTGGGTCGTGGCGGAGACGTGTGTGGTGGTTCCGTCGCCGAGGGCCACGGTGTAGCCGATGACCGGGAAGCCGCCGTCACCGGCCGGCCGCCAGTCCACGCGGACCAGCTTGCCGTCGGTGAACACACCCGTGACGGCCGGCTTCTGCGGCTTGGCGCCGCCGGTCACCACGGGTGCCGTGGGCGCGCTCGGCCGCGAGGTGCCGACGGCGTTCACCGCGCGGACGCGTGCCGTGTACGGCTTGCCGGACGGCAGCCGGGTGAACGTCGTGCCGCGGCTGTCGGGATCCCGGATCTCGACCTGATGGCCGTCGTCCAGGGTGACCTTGTACCCGGTGATCGCCGAGCCACCGGTGTCCTTGGGCGCGGACCAGGCGACGGTCACGCTCGTGCCCGCCGAGGTCGCCGACACCGCGTCGGGCGCGGCCGGAACCGACTTGGGCTTGGTGATGAGCGTGGACAGGGCGCGTTGGAGTGCGTCATGACGAGCCGTCAGGGTCGCGTCCGACGCCGAGTCGTCCGCCACCGCGGTCTTCGCCTCGGCGAGGGCCCTGGTGAACGTCTTCCTCGACGCTTCCGTGTAGCGGGAGTTGTCGATGAGCGAGGCGGTCGTGACCAGGTTCTCCAGGCGCAGCCTCGGCAGCGGGACCAACTGCTGGGCGGCGAAGGTCAGGCTGCGGGTCTGGTTGTCGACCTCGAGCTGGCTCGCGCCGTCGGCGTCCACGAGGGTGCGGGCGGCGCCGAGTTCGCGCCGGAACACACCGAAGTCGATGGTGGTGTAGCGCGCCGCGTCGGCGGAGAGCCCCTCGTACCGCTCGATCGCCTTGCGCAGGGCGGACTTGTCCGTGACGGCGGGCGCCGCCACGTGGGCGAAGGTGATGCGGCCCAGATTCGCGACGTAGGGGTGCGAGGAGTCCGGCGTCGTCGTCAGCCGCAGATGGACGGAGTGCCTGCCCGTGATCGCCGTGGGCAAGGTGAGGCTCGTCGTCCCTCCGGACGACCACGCGGACCCGGTCACCGGCAGCGGGACGGTCGCGTACGGCGTCCCCGGACGGGCCGGGTCGAAGGAGTCCAGGTAGAGCTGGACGGCCGAACCGGTTCCGCAGCGCGCCGAGTTGTTGACGTAGGTGAGGGTCACGGTGTTCTTCGGGGAACCGCCGAAGTCGATGTCCCCGTAGTCGAGCCAGGCCCCGTCGTAGGTGCCGCCGAGGTTGGTGGTGGAACCCGCGCCGCTCCAGCCGACCGGCTCGCTCTTGAGGCCGCCTCCGCTGTGGGAGCGGAACGCGGTGGCGTCGAAGCCCGCCGGTGCGTCGGCGTCCTGAGTGAGCGTCAGCGCGTAGATGTTGCCCACATAGGGCTGCGCGGACGAGTGGGTGCCGGAGACGAAGGTGGCGTACACGTCCTGGACGCCGGTGAAGACGCCCGGGTCGAGGTCCACGCTGGTGGTGGCGATGGTGCCCCAGCCGGACCCGGTGTAGTCGAGGGGGACGGTGACGGTCTTCGGGCCGTCCCGCGAGCCGAGGCGCAGCTCGATGTGCGAGTCCGAGGCCGCGCGCGACTGGGGCTTGTCATAGCGGACGGTGACGGTGTCGGCGCCGTTGCGGAGATCGGTGTCCTTCCACTCGGCCCACGCGCCGTTCGTGACGTTCTCGAAGATGCCGTTCGAGAGGTTGAGCGGAGACGAACCGCCTCCGGTCGTCGTGCTGTTGACCGCGGTCAGCGTGGCGAGCGTGGTGGCGGGGGAGGAGGAGACCTCGTACGGCGAGAACTGGTACCAGTCGAAGTTCGACACCCACTGCTGCCCGGCCGGCGCGTGGAACACGAACGTCGCACTGGAAGCGCGCAGCAGGGCGTCCGGGTCGGTGACGGCCGCCTGCACCGTACTGTAGTACTGCCAGCCGCCCGTTCCGGGAAGCTGCACGGTGGCGACGACGGGCCCGTCCGCGGCGCCGGCGTGGATGTCGACGCTGCTCGGCTTCGCCGTCGTGGCCTGCGAGTTGGCGTAACGCACCGAGACAGAGCGCGGGGCGACCCCGCCGAAGTCCAGCTTGCTGTACCGCTCCCACGCTCCCTCGGTGACACCACCGAGGTTGCCGTCGGAGTTGTTCTTCTCCTTGGTGAGGCGGGGGCCTTCCATCTCGTCGGGGGACTCGGCCTGGAGGACGGCGTACCCGCCCTCGTCGATGGTGAGCGTGTCGACGGCGGACTCCAGCGCGTCCTGCGCGGCCATCAGCGTGCCCGTCGCCGACGCGCTGTCCGCGAGGGCGGTGCGCGCGCGTTCGAGCGCCGAGCGGAACAACGTCCATGAACCGTCGGAGTAGTTGCCGCTGCGCACCAGGGACGCCTGGTCGACCAGCGCGCGCAGCGACTTGCGGTGCACCGCGGCGGCGGAGACGAGGAGCGGGTCGGTCGGGGACACCCCGGTGCCGCGCACGGTCGAGGCCGGTGTGCCGTGGGCGAAGGCCGTGTCGGCGAACGTGATGCCGATGCGCGCGTCGACCTGTGCGGTGCCGGTGAGCGACAGCGTCGCCGCACGCGAGCCCGTGACGCGCAGGTCCGCCCTGACTCCGCCGGGCAGGCCGGTCACGGTCGCCGCTCCCGTCTTCGTCAGGCTGGTGCCCTTGCGGGCGGCGAAGGACGCCGGGCCGGACAGGGTGAGCTGCACGCCGCCGTCGAGGGTGCCGTCCTCGGTGGTGCCGACGGCAGTCGGGCGGGCGGAGACGACGGTGTCGCCCTTGCCCGTTCCCGCGCCGCCGCCCGTGTCGCCCCCGTGGGTGTCGAGCGAGTAGGCGGGCTCGGTGTGCGTGCCCCACTGCGAAGGCTTGGAACCCATGGTGAAGTCGAGGGTTCCGCCCGAGACGATCTGCGCGTAGTCGAGCCAAGTGTTGCCGAACCGCTTGCCGTTGAGGGTCGCACTCTGCACGTAGTAGCTGCTCGGCGACACCCCGTCGGCCCTCACCGTGAACCGCGCGCCGTTGGCGTAGGTGATCGTCGTGGAGTCGAAGAACGGGCTGCCGATCTGGAACTGGCTCGAACCGGCGGTCACCGGGAACAGCCCCAGGGCGGCGGCGACGAACATGGTCGACATGGTGCCGGCGTCGTTGTCCATGGTCGGCAGGAAGCCGTCCGGCGCGAGCTTGTAGACCTTGGTCTTGATCGGCGGCCTGAACTCGCCGCCGGAACTGGGGGCTTCGTTGGTCGAGCCCGTCGCGATGTAGCGGTTCCAGGTCGTGCCGGTGTAGATGGCGCGCACCCACTTCTGCGTCAGGCTCGGCTCACCCGTGTAGTTGAACAGGTACGGGGCGTGAAGGTCGATCTCGTTCGCGTTGGAATGCAGCATGGCGGAGCCGTCGTCGGCGCCGGAGTCCTCGCCGAACAGATGCCTGACCGCGGCCTTTCCGGCCTTCGCGCCGCCCATGGCCTTGATGAGCCCGCCCATGTCGTAGGCGTCGTACCAGTGGTACTGCCAGAGCGTGCCCTGATAGAGGCCGGCCGCCTCGAACTTCTCGTAGTCGGCGCTCTGCCAGGCCCCGCCCGTCGCACGCGGGGTGAGCAGACCCACCTTCGTGCCGTCGGCGGCGGTCCAGGCGCCGGGCTTCACCAGGTTGTCGATCGCCATCGTCGCCTGCGTGCGCAGCTTCTTCGCGTCCGCCTCCTTGCCGAGCGCGTCGGCGATGACGGACAGCGCCCACTGGTCGTAGCCGCGCTGCACGGTCGTACCGGGATCCCCGCTGACGTACCCCTGCCGCAACTGCGCGCCCGTGTAGTACCCGGAGTACGACAGCAGCGCCGGGTACGCCTCGTCGAGCCGGTCGAAGTTCTTGAAGCCCTTCGACAGCGCGTCGGCGACGAGCACGGCCGAACGCTCCCACCGCACGGTCGGCACCGAATGGGTGAGGCTGCCCAGGCTCTTGCCCGAGGCGCGCGCGTCGGCGAAGAGCACGACGAGCGACTGCACCATGTCCCGGTAGGCGGCCGGGTCGATGTATGCCTCGACCGAGTACTTGCGGAAGTCGTCCCAGGTGGACCAACCGTCGTAGTACGTGAACCCGTTGGCCTTGTGCACGCGTCCGTCCACACCGCGGTACGTGCCGCTGGTGCTGGTGGCGTTCACCGGCAGTGCGTACATGCGGTACAGGTGCGTGTAGAACTGCTTGGTGAGCGTCGAATCGGGATCGGACTTCGCCGAGGAGCGCACGTCGACGGCGCCGAGCGCGCTGTTCCAGGCCGCCTTGGTCTGCGCGCGGGCCTGCTCGAAGGTGAGCCCGCCCACCTCATTGCGCTGGTCGGCCGTCGCCTGGTCTTCGCTGATCGGCGAGAGCGTGATGCGCAGTTCGATGTCGTCCGCGGCGGCCGGGTCGAACCCGAGGACGGCACCGGTGTCGGTCCCCTCCTGCGCGGTCGCGTCGCTCAGCCGGCCGTCGCCGCCCCAACTCTTCAGCGAGGTCACGGGAACGTTCGTGGTGGCCGCGTAGAACAGCTTGTACGAGGCGCCGTTGAACGACCCCGCGACGAACCCGGTGATCGAGGTGGTCCCGTCCGCGAGCGTCGTCGCCTTCAGCGTCGAGCGGGTGCGGCTGGTGAAGTTGTTGGCGAGGTCGAGCACGAGCTGCGGGTTCGACCCGGCGGGGAAGCTGAACCGTTCGAGCGCGGTGCGCGTCGTCGCGGCCAACTCGGCCTGGATGGTGCCGGAGTCCTGCTGCACCGAGGACGCCGTGCCGGAGATCGCCCCGAGGCCGACCTGGTAGTAGCCGGGCGTCGCGGTCTCGTCGTCATGGCTGAACGCGTGCGCGTACGTGCTGGGGGCGGGGCGCTTGTCGTACCGCACGGAGGTCGGCACCACGAGCAGGTCACCACCGCCTCCGGAACCGCCGACGCCGTCGAGGTTCGTCGCCGTGAAGCCCGCGATGTGGTCCTCGTTGTAGTCGTACCCGGTGTGGTTACGGCCCGGCGTGGTCAGCGGGTTGACCTTCGCCAGCCCGTGCGGCGCCTGCGCGCCGGGCAGATCGTTGCCGTCGTCCCCGGCGGTGGACACGAACGGGTCGACGAGACGCGTGTAGTCCGTCCCCCCGGCCCCCGCGGCCGAGGCCGCCGCGACGGGCACCGCGGTCGCCGTACCGCCACCCGCGAGCGCGGCGACACCGAGCGCCCCGGCGAGCAGTGCGGCGAGGGTCGCCCGCAGGGGGCGCCGACGGGGATGGCGCCGCGGGTCGGCGGGTCCCGGAGGGGCCACGGGTGGGTGGGCGAAGGGAGGGTGGGATCTGATCGGCACGTCAACCTCTCCAGCAGTTGTTGTTCAACGCACGCACGGGCGGGGCCCGTTGGATCTGACAACGTTGTCAGATCGCGCCCGAGTGGTACGACTCGGAGTGAGACGGAAGTGAGCGCCCAGCATCGCACGCCAACGCCGTTTTGCACCCGCCGCGTTCACCACATCGGTCATCAGACACGGGGGAGGCTTACGGGAGGCGACGGGCTCGTGATCGCTAGCCTGACGGACCATGAAGCAACGCCGGCAGAAGAAGCTCTCGCATCGCCTCTTCGAAGCGATCCTCACAGGGGATGCCAGAAGCACGAAGGCCCTGTTGCACAGGGGAGCAAGCCCGGAACGGAGGAACGGCGACGGCACAACTCCCTTGTACCTGGCCTCGGTGCAGGGTGAGGCCGAGATAGCCCGGCTGCTCATGGAGGCCGGGGCTTCCCCCGACATCGAGAGCAGCGGCCCCGGCTCCGACGGCACACCGCTCTGCGCGGCCGCCTGCTGGGGACACACCGAAACGGTACGGCAGTTGCTGGCACACGGCGCGGATCCCAACCTCCGCGAGGACCAGGGCACGGGCAGGACGCCGCTGGAGTGGGCGGACGGTGGTCCACACCCTGACACGGCTGAAGTGCTGCGGGCGGCGGGGGCGCAGCCATCGCCCCACCGTGCTGTCGGAGCAATGTGAACGTCTGCTCGCGCGGCCGGCGGCCCGGGGATGTGAGACTGCGAGCATGCTCATACAGTTCCTCACCGCCGCCGGTGTGCTGGCCGTGCTGACCGTGGTGCCCGGTCCGGACATGGCCGTCGTGACGAAGCGGGCCGTCTCGGCCGGATGGCGGGACGGCCTGCGGATGGTCGGCGGGATCACCACGGGCCTGCTGGTGTGGGGCGTTCTCACGGTCGTGGGTCTCTCCGCGGTTCTGGCTGCCTCCGCGACCGCGTACACCCTGGTCAAGCTGTCCGGGGCCGCCTACTTGGTCCTCCTCGGCATTCAGGCGCTGATCCACAGCCGACGCGGTCCGGCCGCCGGGGATGACGGCAACGACCTGTCCGGCGCGCAGGCGCCGCACGCACAGACCGCGGGCCCCCTCCCCGCCGCGCCCGTCGTCGGCAGTCCCTGGCGGACCGGTCTGATCAGCAACGTCTTCAACCCCAAGATCGCCGTCTTCTACACCGGCCTGCTGCCGACGCTGGCCCTGGCCGGCCTGTCCCCGCACGCCGGTATGGCACTGCTGGTCCTCCCCCACGCGCTGCTGACCGCGGTGTGGCTCGGCGGCTACGTGATGCTCCTGGCCAAAGCCCGAGCCTTCTTCCAGAGGCCCCGCGTGCGCCGGGCCATGGACCGGATCACGGGTGTCGTACTCATCGGCTTCGGCCTCAAGGTCGCCACGACACAGCCCTGAGCGGCGCGCGTACCGTGAAGGGGCCGTCATGGGTTGTTGAGATGCTGTGGCCCATGACGACGAGTGCGAAGACGGACGGCATACGTCCGGGCGGTCCCCTGCAATGGGCGCTGCGTCCCGCGGAACCGGCGGATGTCGAGGCGGTCGCGGAGTTGCGGGCGGTGGTGATGCGCCCGGACCTGGAGCGATTGGGACGGTACGACGAGCACCGGGTCCGGCAGCGACTGCGGGATTCCTTCTCCCCGCACCGCACGTCGATCATCGTGGCCGACGGCGCCTTCGCGGGCTGCGTGACCGTACGGCTGGCGGAGGACGGTCGGTGGCTGGAGCACTTCTATCTCGCACCGCACCTTCAGGGTCGGGGCCTGGGATCGGCCGTGCTGCGCGCCGTGCTGAAACGGATCGACGCCGACGGCGTACCCGTTCGCCTGAACGTCCTCCAGGGCAGCGCCGCCCGACGGCTGTACGAGCGTCATGGCTTCACGGTGGAGGCTCAGGATCCGATCGACGTCTTCATGGTGCGGCGGCCTGGTGCGGGCGGGTTGGCGATCTGACGAAGGGCTGCGGATGTTCGTGGGGCGCGATGTCCGCAAGCTCCGCCCCTAGGGCCTCTCTTTCGGATCTTGCCGGGGGTCGCGGGGTCTGGCACGCGCTCCCCCAGAGGGGGGACCCCCAGCGGCGTTGTCGTCGGTTGTCAACGCTCCGCGTTGCCGCCCTCCTCCGCCTTGCAGCTACACGCACCAGACCCCGCTCGGGCCCGCCGAGACGCACCGTCGCTCAAAGCCGACCAGATCCGAAAGAAAGGCCCTAGCCAGCCGTGCGTGCCTGGTGCGGAACCGATCCCTGCCGCCTCAGCAGATCGCGCCCGGTGCGGCAGCGACCGCCCTCAGCAGGTCTCGCACCAGCTCGAAGTCGATGTCCCCCGGCTTACGGAACCGCAGACAGCCTTTGCCCATGTCCCGTCCGCTCAGCCGTTCCTCGAACGCCTCCCGGACGTCGCTCCGCATGAGGTAGAAGGAGATGTACTGCTTCTGACTCGCGAAGGCGATCTCCGCGGCGCCGTCCCGCTGGTAGGTGGGCATGCCGTACGCCATGACCTCGTCGAATCCCGTGAGCTCGGCTCGGCACAGTTGCCGCAACCGGATCAGGGCGTCCCTGCGCTCCTCGGGCACCTCTGCCAGATAGCCGACGACGTCTTCCGCGCTGCTCTGCACCATGCGGTGAGCCTATTCCAGCCTGCCGGTACCGTCCTCGATGACGTCCTCACGCCGCCGCGGCAAGCACGGTGGCCGTGGCGATCGCCGTGTCGGTGCGGGCGTGGACCACGAGACGGACGTCTTCTGCCGTGTCGTCCCCGGCCGCGAGGAGGCGTCGCACGGGGGCGCTGTGGGTGGCCACGGACATCACGAGGTCGAGGCGGCTGCACAGGTGGTGGGCGCGCAGGACCACGCTGAGTGCCGCTCGGGTGGGGGCCGGCTGGTCGAGGACGATCACGACCGAGGCCGGACGGAAGCCGCGGACGAGGCCGCTGATCTGGGTGAGCAAGGTGGCCCTCATGTCGATGCCGGGGTCGTCGTGCATCGTGATGACGAGTACACCTCGTTCAAACACGTGGGACATCATCACGGTTCGGTCCTTTCCTGACAGAGCACTTCATTTCCGACTTCCCCGGTACGGGGATTCGATGCGGCACGTGGTGCACCCGAGCCGTCATTGCTCGATACGTCGCGGACATGCCGGGTCATGGGAACGTCCCCCTCCGAGGTCCAACCACCTTGCTCTGGCGGGTACTTGCCTAGCACTCCGTCTCGTCGGGGCCGATGACCTCGCGCTGGGCGGTCTGCGCGACGCGGGCGAGCAGCGTGCGCAGTTGCTCGGTGTCCCTGGCGTCGAGGTCGGTGAGCAGGCGCGCCTCGGCGGCGCCGAGCTTCTCGCGTACCTCTGCGAGGCGGGCGCGTCCGGTGTCGGTGATGAGGACCTGACGGGCGCGGCGGTCGCGGGGGTCGGGCTTGCGGGTGACCAGGTCGTGGGCTTCGAGGTCGTCGAGGAGGTAGGTCATCACCGTGCGGTCGAGGCTGACCTCCTTGGCCAGGGCGAGCTGGGAAGGCGGCTCGCTGCCCCCGGCCAGCGCGACCAGGACGAGGTAGCCGCGGGCCCCGCCGGGCAGGTCGGCGACGGAGTCGGTGGCGACACGGCGGAACGCCGCGGAGACCATGCGGATCGCCCAGCCCAGGTCGGTGTCCAGCGTCAGGGGCTCCGCCTCGGCGCGCGGGTTCTTGCTCTCGGACGTGGATGCGCTCACCCGCACATCGTACCGCATGTGCTTGTCGGCAGATGTTCTTGCTGACAGAACATCTGCGGTGCATAGTTGTTTGTGGAAGGGCGCCGGTCGTGATCCGCACCGTGCGCCGTGAGCACCACGGCAAGGAAGACCCCCATGAACGCCGTCACCACCGCTCTGCACGGCCGTACCGCACTCGTCACCGGAGCGACGTCCGGCATCGGCAAGGCCGTCGCCCGGAACCTGGCCCGCCAGGGTGCGTACGTCGTCCTGCACGGCCGCGATCAAGTCCGTGGCGCGGCCCTGGTCAAGGAGATCGAGGCCGAGGGCGGCAGCGCCCGTTTCGTCGCCGCGGACCTCGCCGACGCCGATGACACGCTGCGTCTGGCCGCCGAGGCCGGAGCGGTGGACATCCTGGTCAACAGCGCGGGGCTGTACGAGTTCGCCCCGACGGCGGCGAGTGACGCCGCGAGCTTCGACCGGCAGGTCGCGGTGAATACGCGCGCACCGTTCCTGCTGGTCGGTGCGCTGGCGCCGGGCATGGCCGAGCGGGGACACGGCTCGATCGTGATCGTCGGCTCCAGCGCGGCCCGCATGCCCGCCCCCGTCGGCGCCGCCTACGCCGCCTCCAAAGCCGGCGCCGAGATCCTCACCCGGTACTGGGCGACCGAGTTCGGCCGGTCCGGGGTGCGCGTCAACACCGTCTCACCCGGCCCCGTGCACACCGAGGGCACGAAGGCCATGCTCGGCGAGCACATAGCGATGCTGGACGGGACGAACGCCCGCGGCCGCGCCGGGGATCCCCGCGAGATCGCCGAAGTCGTGTCGTTCCTCGTCGGCGAGGCCAGCTCCTACGTCAACGGGGCTGTTCTGTTCGCCGACGGCGGCGAGTTGAGCGCGCTGCCCTCGTCCTCCGAACGGTCCTGAACACCGTTCTGTGGGCCGTCGCCGCCCTTCTTGCCGCCGCCTTCCTCTTCTCGGCCTGTTCAAGCTGACCCTGATGACCGGCGCCGTGACGATGCACCTGCGACGCGGCGAGATCCCGGCGCCGGCACCGAGCGGGACGCTGCTGATCCTCGCCGTGCCGGTGGCGTGGGGAACTGGCTGTGCTGCTTCGCCGGTCTCGATTTGATCCCTCAGTCTGCTCGGGTCGTCGTCTTCTTCTTCGGGCGGCCGGCCGACGGGAGCCGGAGGGCGAGGAGGGCGACGTCGTCGGCGCTGTCGGAGGCGAGGCCCGTCAGGAGTTCGTCGCAGAAGGTGTCGGGGCTCTCGCGGGCGAGGGCCGCGGCGTGCTGGCGCAGGCGGGTGAGACTGCGATCGATGGACTCGCTACGGCGTTCGATGAGTCCGTCCGTGTAGAGCAGCAGGGTGGACCGGGCGGGCAGGGCTTCGATGGCGCTGGTCCTGGGCAGATCCGTGCTGGCGCCCAGGATGTGGCTGTGGCCCCCTGTGAGGTAGCGGGTGTCGCCGTCGTGGGTGACCAGCAACGGCGGGAGGTGGCCGGCGGTGGCGTAGTCGAGCTGCCAGGGGCCGCCCTCCGGTCCTTGGACGATGGCGTAGATGCAGGTGGCGGTGGTCCCGGGGTAGAGGGAGTGCTGGGCGACGTCCATACGGTGCAGGATCTTCTCGGGCGGCTCCTGACGGTCGCTGGCGATGCCCCGGAGCATGTTGCGTAGCTGACTCATGGTGACGGCGGCCTTGAGGTCGTGGCCGGTGACGTCCCCGATGATCAGAGTGGTCTGGCCGGTCGGCAGCCGGAAACTGTCGTACCAGTCCCCGCCGACCTCGGCGGTGGCCTGCGAGGGGGCGTAGCGGGCGGCCATCGTCAGGCCGTCGATGTGGGGGAGCTGGGGCAGCAGGGAGCGCTGGAGGCGTTCGGCGATGCGCTGGGTCTCGTGGTGCAGGCGCGCGTTCTCGACGGCCAGGCCGATGCGGTGGACCAGGTCGTCGATGAGCGGCAGGTCCTGCTCGGTGAGCGGAGGATGGTCTCCCGAGCGGCTCACGGTGAGCGCGCCGAGCACCTCCCGCCGGGCCCTCAGCGGGGCGACGACGGCGCTGGTGGCGTCCGCGAGGAGCAGGGTCTGTCCCGCGTCCCAGGGATCACGGTCGTCGGAGGTGAGGTCGGCGCCGGTCAGCAGCAGGGGGCCGGCGCCGCGCAGCACGCGAGCCAGGGGACCGGTGGCCGACTCCGGCGGCGGGGGCATGGTGACCAGTTCCTCGCGAGGGGAGGGACCGGCCTCGGCGCGGGTGACACAGACGCGCTCGATCCCGCCCTGGTCGGACAACAGGTCGACGGCACACCGGTCCCCGAGGCGGCGGGCCACGATCCGGGCGACCCGCCGCATGCCCTCGGCCTCCTCCAGGGTCCCGGCCAGCGCCGAATTGATGTCGGCCAGCGCCGTCAGCCGGTCGAGCGCCTGCTGGAGGATCGCGTCCACGTCGTAGTCGTCCACCCTCAGCGACTTCCCCTGAACGACCGGGCTGACCACGATCGCGTCACGGAAGCCATCGCCTGGCCCATTCGCAGCGGGCCCACGGCGGCGTCGTAACGAGATGGCTGCTTGAGTTCCTCCCGATCAGCCCAGTTGCTCGGCCAGCCCGACGATGATGCCCTCCGGCCCGCGGAGGTAACACAGCAGATAGCTGTCCTCGAACCGGGCGATCTCGCCGACGAGTTCGGCCCCGTGCGGGCGCAGCCGCGCCACGGTGTCCTTGATGTCGTCCACGGCGAACATCACGCGGTGCGTGCCCAGAACGTTGTGCGGCCGGTTGCGCCGTCCGTCGCTGATCACCGCGGGGTTGCGGTACTTCGCCAGCTCGAGCCGGCTGTGACCGTCCGGGGTCCGGACCATCGCGATGTCACAGCGGACACCGTCGAGTCCCGTGCACTGGTCGGCGAAGGCGCCCTCGATCTCCGCCCGGCCCTCCAGCTCCATACCGAGTTCCACGAAGAACGCGACGGCGGCATCCAGGTCCTCGACGACGATGCCGACATTGTCCATCCGCTGAATCGCCATGCTGGTCTCTCCTTCTTCCTTGTACGGCCGGAGGTACCCGCCGATGTCCCAGGGACGGAGCCGGTGCCATCTTCTCGACATCCGCAGACCGCCGCACTCCGAACAGGCCAGGGGCGCGGCTACTGGCTTGCGCGGGGCCCGGCCCACTGGCAGAGCAACAGCACGGCCGTGAACAACCAGGAACGCCGCCGCGGTGCGGCGCACCGGGTCCCTTCCTCGGCGAGCGGGCCAGACGTCGGGGCGACGAGGGCCCGACGGCGTGCCTGCCACCCACGGCCGCCTCGAACACGCCGTACTGAGCATGCTGACCGCAGATCAAGGACAAGGGCGCGCCGCAACGGACGCCCCAGTACGCCCGGATCGCGCCGAGCCGCCTCACTCGTAATAGTCGGCGTACTGCGCCGAGCGGTCCTCGACGCAGAAGTCCTCGAAGTCGCCCGCCTCTTCACACTCGAGCAGCCGCTGACGAGCCGCTTCCGCTTCCGGCGTACGAAGGGCGGAGAGATACGCCTTCGTCTCGGTAAGTCCCCCTCCGCACAGCAACTGGACATCGATCGAGCAGGCGGCGTCCATGCTCGCGGCTTTGGCGCTCCAGATGAGGAGTACGTCGTCGATGACACCGGCATTGAACAACTGGACGCAGCACAGCTTCATCAGCTCGGTGTCGCCCGCACCCTGGGAACGCCTCTCGCGTTCCGTGTGGTCCTTCAGAAGCTCCCGCACGTCGTCGAGGTCGGCGCCCACAGGGCGAAGACCGTAACGGCGCATGCTCTCGTCCTCGTTCACCAGTGCTACTCCCGCTCTCGGTATCGGCTCACACTCTAGTGACGTGGCGCCAAGGTGATGCCGAGCTCCAGCCCGCTTCCCGGCGGTCGAAACTACGACAGCCCTTCATGCGGCGCTCGCGTGGGGAGGGATTGATTTCCTCGATTCGGCGAAAGGCCCGAAGCGCCAGGTACAGCCACAGCCGCGAGTCCGTGAACTTGACGGCAAACGAGGGGTCAGCCGCCGGCATGCGCGATGACGTCGTCCGCGACCCGCTTGTCGAGCGCGGATCGCACCAATCCGGCCGCGAGCGCCGGGTATTCGTCTTCTTCCACCAGGCGGGCGATGGCGCTGGGAGACTTCGGGAGACCGAGACGTTCGGCGCCCTGAACGGCCTTGGCATCGAAGTACGGTGCGGCTTCAGGCCAGACACCCTGGGCTTCCCGCAAGAAGATGTCCGCCCCGGTGGGCCCGATGCCGGGTAGTTCGCGCAGCAGACGCTTGCATTCCTCCACGTCGCCGCCCGCGGCCTCTCGGAGCTTGCGCAGGTCCCCGCCGTACTGTTCCAGAAGCTGGTCGGCGGCCTCGCCGAGCTGGGTGGCGGTGCGTTCGTCGTACCGGCGGTAGTGGCCCTTGCCCAGGGCGTCGACCCGCTGTTGCCAAGTGGCGTCGCTCATGCGCTTGGGGGTGCGCATTCCGTCGTCGAACAGGGCGCGCGCGGTGTCCGTGGCCACGGACGCCCTGATCCGTGCGCTGAGGAGGTGGGCGAGCACCAGCAACTGGTAGAGCGGCTGCGGTGTGTCGCGCAGTTTCACGTCGGCTTCCCGCGCGTAGGTCTGTCCGTAGTCGGCGAGCAGGGCGTCGGCCCTGGCCTGTTCCTTCGCGTTCGGCATGATCGCATCACTCCCTGTCGCCGGTCCGCATGTCCCCGGCGAATGCGCTGAGAGGGGACGAGTTGCCGCACCCAGCCCCTTCAGCACCGCTCGCCAGCCGGAGGCAGAAGCCACCGGAGCGGCCACGGTCGGCCCGTACCGGGTGCCCGCTCGGCCACGGGGAAAACGATGATCGTGGCGATGTGTGTGGGGGGGGGGAGAGAGACAGCCGCACCGTCGCCGCGAGGCGTGTTGCATGAGGCGGGATGGTTACTCGTCTGCCATGACTGAGACACGGCCACTCGCCTTGATCACCGGCGCGTCCAGCGGAATCGGCTACGAGCTGGCCCGCCAGTTCGTACTGGCCGGCTACGACCTGGTGGTGAACGCGGAGGACGAGCGGCTGGAGGCCGCCGCCCAGGACCTGCGAGAGACGGGTGCGCAGGTCCGCGCCGACCTGCGGACCGGCGAGGGACGGTTCCGGCTCCTGGACGCGCTCGACGGTCTGACGGTCGACGTCGCCGCCCTCAACGCCGGAGTGGGCCAGGGCGGCGCGTTTGTCGACACCGAACTCGCCGACGACCAAGAGGTCATCGACCTCAACGTCACCGCCACCGTCCGGCTGGCCAAGCCGCTGCTGCGGGGCATGGTGACCCGTGGAGCGGGCCGGCTCGCGTTCACCTCGTCGGTCGCGGCGATGATGCCGGGCTCCTTCCAGCCCGTCTACAACGCCTCCAAGGCGTTCGTGCAGTCCTTCGCCCAGGCGCTGGCGGAGGAGGTGAAGGACACCGGAGTGACGGTCACCTCCTTCATGCCGGGCCCGACCGACACGGACTTCTTCGACCGGGCGGACATGGCGGACGACACCCGGATCGGGACCATGGAGAAGGACGACCCCGCGCAGGTGGCGGAGCAGGCGTTCCGGGCGATCGTGAAGGGCGAGCAGAAGGCTGTGACCGGATCGTGGAAGACCAAGGCGCAGGGCCTGGCCGGGAAGCTGCTGCCCGACGGGGTCAAGGGGGCGGCCCACCGGCGGATGGCAGAACCAGACCGCTGACAAAACGGATGGCGGAACCGGACCGCTGACGAAGACGGATGGCCACTGACTGCTTCCTGGGCCGGGGGTCGCCGTGTCTGCCCGTGTCGTGGGGTGATTGGCTGGCCCCGGCAGTCTCACCCCGACCCGACTCGGCCAGCAGGAGGACCCCGTCATGAGCAGCGCCCAGGTCTACGAATACAAGGTCGTCACCTTCCGGGAGTCGCTGATCGGCGACGCCCTGGACAGCGACAAGCTGGAGAAGGTGCTGAACAAGCATGCCGAGGACGGCTGGGGCCTCAAGGCCATCACCGCCGCCGACGTCAAGGGCCGCATAGGCCCCGGTGCCGTCGAGGGGCTGCTGCTGACCTTCGAACGTCCGCGCGTCTGACCGCTCCAGACCTGAGAACGCAGGCGCTGTGGCCGGCCGGCCCGACAAGTCCCCCACGTACAACACGTGGGGGACTGTTGCTGCCATGGTGTTCCGATGCATGCGACACCGGACGGACGGCCCATCCCACCCGCGCACGCCGCCGAACGCGCCATGCTGGAGGCATGGCTGGACTTTCACCGAGCCACTCTTGCCCTGAAGTGTTCGGGCCTCAAGGACGACCAACTACGGCTCGCCGCGGTGCCGCCCTCGCCGATGACGCTGCTCGGTCTCGTCCAGCACATGGCCGAGGTCGAACGCAACTGGTTCCAGCGCGTGTTCACGGAGCAGGACGTGCCCGCCATCTTCGGAGAGAGCAACGCCGACGGCTACGCCCTCAGCCCGGACCGAGGGCTCGACGAGGCGATGGCCGTCTGGCAGGCCGAGGTCGCCCGGGGCCGTGAGCTGATCGCCGACGCATCGCTGGACGACTCGGGCCGACTGTCCGCACAGGAAGCGGCTCACGCCGGGGAACAGGAGATCTCCCTGCGCTGGATCATGGTGCACATGATCGAGGAGTACGCACGGCACAACGGTCACGCAGACCTCATCCGGGAGCGGATCGACGGAGCCACCGGCGTATGAGAAGCCGTGCCGGCTGAAGGCGGTTGTGCCTCTATGCGGTGCTGCCAGTGCCTCCCTTGTGCAGCAGGCTCGCCAGACGTGCCAGTCCCTCCGACCCGTAGCCGTCGGCGATCGCCCGGTTGATGACGCCCTTTGCCGCGGTGAGCATCGTCGCATCGATTCCGTGGCTGGTGGCGGTGTTGATGACGTGGGTGATCCCGGACGCCGCGGAAGCGATCGTGGAGCGGTCTCCGGGGTAGTGGTCAGCCCGGATCTGCTGAGCGAAACGTGTGATCATCTCCGGGAGGAGGCCACCGATGCCGGTGGCGAGGGCGGCGAACCGTTCGGGCTCGATCCCCTCGGCGGACGCGAGCGCGAAGGCGTGCACGATGCCGTTGACCGAGGTGGCGAAGATGTCCAACAGCGCGACCTCGTAGGCGGACGCCTGGCCGGGATCCTCGCCCAGATGCGTCACGGTTCCGCCGACGGCGTCCATCGTCTCCCGGACAGCCTCGTACACATCGAGGGAACCACTGAGGAGTACGGCACCGGCTGGAGTGCCGATCGCCGGGGCCGGGGTCAGGATCGCGCCGTCGAGGTAGTCGACTCCGCGTGCGGAGGCCCACCGCGACATCCGGCGAGCCTGCGCCGGTTCGCCGCTGGTGAGGTTGATCAGCCGCCGGTGCCCCCAGTCCGCCGGCAGGTCTTCGAGCGTGGCCCATACGGCGTCGTAGTCGATGAGGCAGACAACGATCACCTCTCCGGCCCGCACCGCGTCCTGGACCGAGTCGACCACCACGGCACCACGGTGGGGGAGGTCGCCGGCCTTCCCCGGCGTGCGGTTCCAAATGGTCACCGGGTGACGGGCGTTGAGGAAGGCGGAGGCCAGGGCGCGGCCCATCGGACCGAGGCCGAGGACGGTCACGGGCGTAAGTCGTGTGCTCTCAGGCGGGGTTGGGATCATGCATCGAACGCTAAAGCTTCACATTGACGTCAAGGTCAAGCCCTGCTGGACTCTTCCTCATGAGGATCGGCGAACTCGCACGCCGCACCGGCGTGAGCCAGCGCTCCCTGCGCTACTACGAAGAGCAGAACCTACTCACCCCGACGCGCCTGCCGAACGGCTACCGCGACTACGACGAACGCACCGTCACCACCGTGCGACGCATCCAGATCCTGCTCTCCGCGGGCCTCGGCACGTCCGCCGTCGCAGAGATCCTTCCCGGCGCCGTCGATGACACAGTCGTCCTGACCGGGCGGTGCCCAGAACTCATCGACGGCCTGGCGAAAGAGCGCCACAGGATCGACACGGCGATCGCCGCCCTCATCGCCGCCCGCGACATCCTCGACTCCCTCGTCGGACGCCCGCTGGACCCCGCGACCGCCGTCCCAATGCGGTGAAGGGAGTGAACGGGACCGGGACTGAGCCCAGTCAAAATCCGGGGTCTCCCAGGTGCGCATGGCGTCGCCAGCCGCTGTGTGCGGCGACCGTCGGTCCCAGCGGCCCCGGCCGGCAAGCCGGCGGCCCACCGCATCGCCGTCGATGCGGCCCAGCAATCGACGTACCGTCGCATCCGTCGGCAGGCGCCGCCTTGAGGGTGAGGCAGCGGATCACGACACGCCAGGAGGCGGAGGGACGTCGGTGATCACTTACTCACCGCCGGTAGGGAAGTCGTTCCGGCCCCAACCACGCACGCGCGCAGCGCAGGCATGACCACCCGAGCCTCGCGTACGCCGCGAGGATCGCGACATGCTCGCGAAGTTGGCCAAAGGCAAGCGAGACCGGTCATGACGCGTTGCCAGGCCCGGTTCAAACGCCCACGGCGTCCTCTGCCTCCGCCTCCCAGCGAAGCAAGTCGCCCGGCTGGCACTCGAGCACCTCGCAGAGCGCGGCGAGTGTCGCGAAGCGTACTGCCTTGGCGCGGCCGTTCTTGAGTACCGCCAGGTTCGCGGGTGTGATCCCTACGCGGTCTGCGAGTTCGCCCACGGACATCTTCCGCCTGGCCAGCATCACGTCGATGTCGACGGCGATGGGCATCAGATCACCTCGTCCAACTCGGCCTGCATCTGCGTCGCTTCGACGTCGCGGGCGACGGCCTGGGCGAGCAGCATCCGCAGGACGAGCACGATGAGCGCGATTCCCAGGATGGCCACGCCGATCCCGCCCATGATGAGGGTGACGCCGGGGTCGTCCCGCTGGCCGGGCGCGTTCAGGGCCGTGACCGTGAACCACACGAGAGCGGCCGCGACGATCGCGCCGATGATGACGTCCACGTACCGGAAGGCTGCGCGGGAGAACACGGTTCCGCGTCGCACCATCGACACCAGCCGCCATACGCAGACCAGGGCGACCTGGACCGTCCCGATGCCCAGGATCGTGACCACACGCAGCGCGGTCAGCGGGAGCGAGCCGTCCTCGGGGTCGTTCCCGCTGACCAGCACCCACATCATCAATGCCTGTACGAACACGGTGCCGGTGAACACCACCGCGAGTACGGCGCGCAGCGCGCGCACTGTCAGCTTTCCCATGCCACATCCTTACATCGAGATACGATGGGAATCTATCGAATATCGATAGGTGAGGCAAGGGCGGTGTCTGGGGGCGAGAGTGCGCTCGCGCAGGTCGGCTCTCCTGATCAACTGCATGACACGCAGGTGGAGTGTCAGAGCACCCGGCCCGGAGTCGCTTTGAAGACGCGGGCGACGATGCGATCCAGCGCACGGTCGGTGAGGATCTTGCGTCCGAGTACGGCCTGGCGGGCCGAGGCGCCGACGGCGTAACGGGCTTTGGGCCTCTCGGAGGCGACCGCTCTGGCGACGGCGTCGGCGACCACCTCGGGACTGGAGCCGGTGCCGGCGGCATCCGCCCGGGCGAGTACGTCGTGGACAGAGCGGGCCAGGCGGGCGTAGGGGCCGTTGCCGGAGACCTTCATCAGGTTGTCGCGGGCGATGGTGTTCCACTCGGTGCGGATCGCGCCGGGTTCGATGAGGACGACGCGGATGCCGAACGGCGCGACTTCGACGCGCAGCGCGTCGCTCATGCCCTCCAGGGCGAACTTGGTGGCGTGGTACCAACTGCCGAGCGGGCCATAGATCTTTCCCCCGATGGAGGAGACATTGACGATGGTGCCGCCGCGCTGGGCGCGCATGTGCGGCAGGACGAGCTGGGTCAGCCGGGCGGGCGCGAAGACATTGACCTCGAACTGGGCGCGGCCCTCGTCCGCAGGAACGTCTTCGAGGGCGCCGTAGGAGCCGTAGCCCGCATTGTTGACCAGGACGTCGATGCGGCCCTGCTCCTCGATGATGCGGTCGAGGGCGCGGGTCGTGGCGTCGGCGTCCGTGACGTCCAGGGCGAGCGGGCGTACGCCTTGCGCCTCCAGGTCACCAAGGCGCTCCAGGCGACGGGCGGTTCCGTACACGATGTGGCCCTCGCGGGCGAGGCGTCGGGCGATGGCGGTGCCGATTCCGGAGGAGGCTCCGGTGATCCAGGCGACGGGCTGGTTCATGGGTGGTTCCTTTGCGGTCGGGCCCAAGTGCGGGCCCAAGTACGGGCTCACGGATAGAGGTTGCGGTGGTAGGTCGCGGGATCGTCGAGGACGTCGAGGATCTGGGCGGCGAGCTGACGGTAGGTCAGCCGGGAGAACGTATGGGCGCGCGGGCGCAGTGCGGGCGGGCTCGGCGGCCGACGGGAGGGGCGATGGGTCAGCAGCGTGGGGCGCAGGATCGTCCAGTTAGTCTGACTGTTCGTCACGATGGAGTCCTGTAGGCGCCGTTCACGC
This sequence comes from Streptomyces sp. CAI-85, assembly GCF_013363615.1. Taxonomy (NCBI): domain Bacteria; kingdom Bacillati; phylum Actinomycetota; class Actinomycetes; order Kitasatosporales; family Streptomycetaceae; genus Streptomyces; species Streptomyces sp. CAI-85. The sequence continues at coordinate 102,239 of NZ_JAANNX010000021.1, forward strand.
ACGGCCGGCGCGTTGGCGAGCCGGTACAGGGCGGCCGCGGTGTGGGCGAGGGGGCCGCGGGCGTGCGGCGGTAGGCGGCTTCCGAGACGACCACCAGGCGGCGGACGCCGTGCTGACGCATCGCACCGACGACGGTCGCCGTGCCGCGCGAGTACAGCGCGGTGGAGCGGTCGCGATGCAGACCGAGGGCTATGACGACGGCATCCGCGTTCCGTACGGCGTCGGTGACGCTGACCGTGTCGAAGACGGACCCGGTGGCGACACGGGTCGCGGGTGCGTCGCCGAGGCGCGCGGCGTCGCGGACATGCGCCGTCGTACGGTGTCCGCGGGCGTGGGCGACGTGCAGCAGGGACTGCCCGGTGCGTCCGCTGGCTCCGAACACGGTCAGGGACATGTATCGAGGTCGTGAACCTCGCCGACCCGTCCGCCCACCTGGCGACGTCATGACGCGCTCGTCCGGTCCGCGAAGCCGGGAATCCGGAACGTCACCCCGGTCAACCGCTCGCTCTCGCGCCACAGCCAGGCGCCGAGGTCCGGGCTGTCGGCCCCGGCGGGAAGGGGGACCGGCCTGGGCGTGCCGGAGGTCTGGTCCCGTCCGGCGGGGCCGATGAAGGCACCGCTGACGGCCTCGGGGTGCGTCGCCGCAAAGAGGGAGGGCCAGGCGGCGCCGTCGGCGGAGCCCATCAGCGTGCGTGCGGCCAGGGCGACGAACAGCCGCCCCGTCCGCCCGGCGGCGGTGTGGCGCTGCAAGTTGGTGACGGCGGAGCCGGGGTGGACGGCGACGGCGCGGTGCGCGCTGCCGTCGAGGCGGCGGGCGAGTTCCCGGGTGAAGACGATGTTGGCGCGCTTGGACTTCGCGTACGCGCTCATCGGGCGGTAGCGCCGCTCGCTCATCAGATCGGTCAGGTCGCCGGAACGCCACCCGGCGGCGATGGCGCTGACGGTGACGATCCGTGCGGCCGCGGAGCGGGTCAGGGCCGGCATCAGATGGGCGGTCAGGGCGAAGTGGCCGAGATGGTTGGTGCCGACGGAGAGTTCGAGGCCGTCACGCGTGGTGCGGCGCTCGGGGACGTCCATGACACCGGCGTTGTTCACGAGGATGTCGAGCGTCTCCCCGGCGGCGATCGGGGCGGCCGCGTCACGGATCGCGGCGAGATCACCGAGGTCGAGTTCCACCGTCTCCAGGCGCACGCCGGGTATGTCGGCGCGCAGACGGGCGGCGGCCTTGGCCAAGGACTCCCGGTTCCGCCCCGCGAGCAGGACGCGGGCGCCGTGCTGGGCCAGGACCTGGGCGGTGCGGTAGCCGATGCCGCTGTTGGCGCCGGTGATCAGGGCGGTCCGGCCGTCGAGGGGCGGGATGTCGGCGGGGGTCCAGTGCTGTGCGGTCATGGCGACACCTTCCTAAATGAATGTTCATTCATTACATCCAGCATGCGCGTGCGGCCCCGGCTTGTCAAATAAACGTTCATTAGGCGAGGGTGGGGGCATGGCAACGCGCGATCCCGACCGCAAACGGCAGCAGCTCATGGAAGCGGCCCTGGCCGAGTTCGCCGAGTACGGCGTGGCCGGCGCCCGGGTGGACCGGCTGGCCAAGCGCGCGGGCATCAGCCCCGGCCTCGTGTACTCGTTCTTCGCCGGCAAGGAGGGCCTGTTCGAGGCCGTCTACGAGGCGATCGTCGAGCAGACGGTGGACGCGGTGCCCATCGACGCCGACGACCTGGCCGACTACGCCGGCCGCCTGCACGACGCCGCGTCTCAGTACCCGCAGGTCATGCGGTTCCTCGCGTGGTACTCACTCGAGCGCGCCGACCGGCCGGTACCCGCGATCGTCGCCCGCTCCATGGACGAGAAGATCGCCGCCATCGCGGCGGCACAGCAGCGCGGCACGGTCACCTCCGACAAGCCGGCCGGCGAGATCCTCGCGCTGGTCCTGGCGCTGGCCAACATGTGGCAGCACCACACCGAGGACGTCGGCCACCTCGTCACCGACGCACAGCGGCGCACGGTCATCACCGACGCCGTACGCCGCCTGGTCACGCCGGACGTGCCCGGGCACGGCTGACCCCGTTACGGCGGCCGGCGTAGCGGCGCCCGTTCTCCGTCAGACGGCCTCCGGAAGATGACCGAGGTGCTTGATCACCCGCTCACGCAGAAGGAGGTACTCCTCCCAGCGGCGCGGCAGAGGACCCGGCGGGCGTACGACGACACGGGCGGCGTCGACGGTCTGCCCGAGCCGGAACTGCTCGCGTGTGAGGTCGAGTTCGACGCCGCTCGGCAGCCGGTTCCACCAGTGGAAACCATGCTGGGTCCCGTCGAGGTGCACCTCACCGACCACCAAATCACCGCCGAAGACGTCGTTGACGATCAGGGCCGTGATGTCACAGTGCCCCCAGGCCGGATTGCCCGGCTCCCAGTCGGGCTGGTCGTCGGGCGAACAGGTGTCGGCTGCCCAACTGGCGCGCAGGGCTCTGTCGAGATCGAGCAGGTTCCAAGGGGTCATGCGGCCAGGATCGCAGCGGCCACTGACATCGCGGAGACGGCGGCATCACGGAGACGGCGACAACGCGGAGACTGCGCAGGAGCCGCGAAGTTCCCCGAGGCGGTGAGACCCGACCGTATCGGACACAAGATGTCGGGTCCGGCACAGTGGGGCCTCCCTAGCGTGGGGATCAGTGAGGGAAGGACGGCCAGGAGTGCTGGAACGGCTGAATCAGGCCATGGACCACATCGAGGAGCACCTCGACGAGCCCATCGACGCGGCCGAGCTGGCCCGTATCGCGATGACGTCGGAGTACCACCTGCGGCGGATGTTCTCGGCGCTTGCGGGCATCCCGCTCTCCGAGTACATCCGTCGCCGACGGCTGACGCTCGCCGGGGCCGAGGTGCTCGCGGGGGAGCGGACGCTGCTCGATGTCGCCGTGCGCTACGGGTACAGCTCGGGCGAGGCGTTCGCGCGTGCCTTTCGCGCCGTGCACGGGGTCGGCCCCGGCGAGGCGCGGCGCACGGGTGCGGCGCTGCACTCCCAGCCCAGGATGTCCTTCCGGTTGATCGTCGAAGGGAGCAGCAGTATGCGATACCGGGTGGTGGAGAAGGACGCGTTCCGGCTCGTCGGCCGGGGGACACGGGTCCCGCTGGTCTACGAGGGGATGAACCCGGCCATCGTGGAGTTCGTGAAGAGCATCGGCAAGGAGACGCTGGGACGCTGGGAGGAGTGCGCGGCGGGGGAGCCCGACGGTGTCGTGGCCGCCGTGAGCAACCACTCCGCGGACGACGCGGAGGGCACCGAACTCGACTACTTCCACGGCGTGGTGAGCGACGCGGACGTGCCCGGCGCTTCGCAGAGCCTCGACGTCGAGCCGGGGACGTGGGCGGTGTTCGAGTCCTCGGGCGAGTTCCCGCGCGCGGTCCAGTACCTCTGGCGGGACGTCTACACGCAGTGGTTCCCGTCGAACCCGTACCGAAGCCGACCGGGCCCGTCACTCTCCCGCACACGAGTGTCCGAGGACGGCACGCACGCGGAGGCGGAGGTGTGGATTCCGGTGGAGCGGGTGGGCGGCTGAGCGCTGGCGCCGGTGTCGACTGCGGCTCGGGGCGCAGTCGATTCCGCGCGCACAACAGCTTGCGCGGGCCATAAGCGCCTCGCCTACGAGACTGGAGACACGCACATGGCGGCCCGGGCACCCGCGGGCAGCGGGACCCCCGACGACTCTCCCCGGGATACTGACCGCCCATGGATGAGGTCGAAGCCGTCGTCGCCCATTCCGAGCGTGCGACCCTGCGCGTCGGCGACGTGTTCCTGAAGGTGGACGCCGACCAGACACGCATCGACGCCGAGGCCGAAGCGATGGCCCTCGCACCTGTCCCGACACCGGACGTCCTGTGGCGCAAGCCACCCGTGCTCGCGATCGCCGCCGTCCCGGGGACGACGCTCGGCCGCCTCAGCGGCCCGTCGACCGGGTCACCGGCGGCATGGGCCGCGGCGGGCGCCGCCATCCGCACCCTGCACGACGCACCACTGCCGCCCCGCCCCGGCCGGGCCGCGCGGAGCATCGCCGCGCTGACGGCAGAACTCGACGCCGAGTGCGCGCTACGACCTCGCCACCCTCACCCTCGGCCACGAGGAACACCTCGACGACCTCATCGTCGGCTACGGCACCACGGTCGACCTCGACCTCGATGTGATCCGCGGATGGTGGTCACTGCGCAGCCTGCTCGCCGTCCGCTGGCTGACCGAGCACGGCTTCGACCCCTTCGCGCCGGGCTGCGAGGTCGACGTACTGAGATCCCGGATGTGAGGTGGCGCGGGCCCGTTCGACGGCAGGTCCGAGGCGCCACCCGCACGACCTCACCCGGCCCCTCTACCGCACGTGGCGGTACCAGCGCTGGTGCACCGCGGGTTCGACGCACAGCACGGCGGCGCCCGCGGTCACGCCGACCAGGAGGGCGTATCCGCCGCCGCCGTTGAGCACCGCGCCGAGGCAGGCGGCAGCAACGGCGAGTGGGCGCAGCAGGGTCAGTGGGCCGAGGCCGATGACCACCGCGAGGGTGCCAGCGCGGAACGGCAGGGCGAAGTAGGCCGCGAGCAACAGCAGTACGACGACGGCGTAGGCGGTGAGCGGGAGCAGAAAGCCGATGCCGCCGGCGGTCAGGGCGTCGTATGTCCGTGCCGGGTCCTGTGCGGTCAGCAGCAGGAGGACGGCGGTCAGGGTGGGGGCGAGCAGCAGAACGGCCCCGACGGTCAGCCCCCGCAGGGCGGCTCGGACGGTGGCCCGTTGCTTACGGATGCGGGCGTCGCTGCCGGCGTAGGCGCGGAAGCCGCTGAACGCCGCGTCGACCAGACCGAGGAGGACGAGCAGGATGGCGGGCGTCATCGGACGGTCCCGGCGAGGTGCTCCGGGCCGACCATGCGCAGTGCGTCCCGCCCGAGGGCTCGGCGAAGCGGCGCCTCCAGGTGCGGGCGCACTCCGATGATCGGGCGCAGCGGGGTGCAGAACGGGTTCGCCGTACCGCGCGGTTCGTACAGCAGTGCGCGGATGCCGGGTACCGCGGCGGCCCGCAGCAGTGTCTCGTCGCTGTGCGCGCGCCGGGCGGAGACGACGCCGTCGTGGCGGCCGAACGGGTTGCGCATCCGGGCGCGATGGAAGACCCAGGCGCCGATGGGCGCGAGCGGGGTCGCGGCGATGTCGAAGTGGCAGAAGGCATACGCCGGTGAGGCGGCCTGGGCCTGGAAGAACTCGGCCAGGGCGGGACCACGGAAGTGGTGCAGCACGCCGGTGGAGACGTAGACGGTCGCCGCCTCCGACAGGGCGAAGGCGTTTCCGTGGACGAAGCGACAGTCGAGCCCCTCCGCGCGGGCCAACCGCGCCGCCTCGCCGACCAGCGCGGCATCGAGGTCGACGCCGACCAGCTCGACGTCCGTACCGAGGGCATTGGTGGCCGCCAGCCGGCGGACCAGATAGCCCAGACCACAACCGACGTCGACCAAGCGGTACGGCCCGGGCCGCCCGGTGGTCTCCCGAATCGCGGCGAAGAGCGGTCCGAGCAGATGGACCAGCCGCTCGCCGATCCGCAGCTCCTCACTCAGACGCTGAAGCTCGGTGTGCACGCCGATGAGCAAACGGTCCACGGCGTGCGGGTCGAGCACACCGTCCCGGTCCACGGGCAACTCGGCGACGATACGGGCCGCGCGCTCGTCTCCCGCCTCCCGGAGCTGCCGAATCACCTCGGCACGCCGGACCGGGAGCCGCTGACCACTGTGCGGATCGACCACGGTGATCAGGTCGGATATCTCAAGCTGGTGCACGGCGCAGAACTGTACGGCCCCGCTGCGGCCCCCCGAACCGGGGTCTCGGCTCAACCTCCGCGGGGTGCGTCGGCGAGTCGTGCGCCCGGGTAACCGGCGAGGCGGTGACGAGCCCGTCAGGTCGGCCACGCGGAGATTCCGTCGTCCGCCCACCGGGGAACGACGCGGAAGTGCAGGTGAGGCACCGACTGCTCCGACCCAGGCTAAGGGCCGTCCCGTAAATGATCTTTGATTCGCCGGGCCGGACCGGTGGCGATGGGTCCGCTTGTCTATCCGGCGAGGGCGAGGTTGTGCATGCGGGCGATGCCGAGCATGGCGTGGTGGACTCCGTCGCCTTTGAGGCGGCAGTCGCGGAGGATCTTCCAGGTCTTCATGCGGGCGAAGACGTGCTCGACGCGGGCACGGACCTGCTTGTGGGACTTGTTGTGTTCCTGTTTCCAGTCGGGCAGGTCTTCGCCCTTGCGTCGGCGGTGGGGCATGACGAGCCCGGTGCCGGGGTAACCGCCGTCGGCGATCGTGAGAGTCTCGCCGACGGCGGCCTTGGCGCCGGACTCCTCCCACGCCTTGCAGTCGTTGCGGTTTCCGGGCAGCGGCCGGCCCACCACGACGACCAGGCGGGTGTCGGCGTCGACGACAACCTGGTGGTTCGTGGAGTACCGGTAGTTCTTGGACTGCTCGGCCACGCAGTGGTCGCGGGTGGGGACCAGGGTGCCGTCCACGATGAGCACGGTGCCAATTGGTGAACCGCTTGCGGGGCTGGAGAGCAAGCATCGGCCCGAGGTGGTCGATGATCCGGTCCGCCGCCGACTTGGACACCCCGAACAACGGAGCGAGCCGGCGCATGGTCAGGTTCGTGCGCCAGGACGCGGCGACCAGCAGCGCCCGGTCCTCCAACGGCAGGCCCCACGGCCGTCCCTTGCGGACCGCGTCTGCACCCTCGCGCCGCAGAACTGTCACCAGCTTTCCGAACTGCCGCAGGCTCAGCCCGGTGAACGGGGCTGTCCAGGACGGCTCGGACGCCGTGATCACGCCAGCCACAGCGAGATCGTGTCAAAGATCGACGGCATGGCACGATGACCGGCATGTCAGGTCAGGTCTGGGTGTCACTCATATCGCTGGGCGGCGTTGTCCTGGGCGGCTCGTTGTCCTACCTCGTCCAGCACAGGACTCAACTCTCGGCGGAACGCGCTGAACAGCATCGCCAGCAGCTCGCCTTGTCGGAGGCCCGGCGCGGGGAACGGCTGGCGCTGCTGGAGCGGTTCGTCGAGGTGGGGGCAGAGGCCGAACGTTCCGCCTTTGGTCGGCCTTCCGAGTGGGAGGACACGGACGCCTGGTTCCTCACGACCCGGGACGTCATGAACAGACTGTGGGTTGCGGAGCGGCTCATCCGCATCCAGTTCCCTCTGCCGGTGCACGACGCGGCCCGCGCGTACTTCCTCGACCTCAACCGGACGGTATGGGAAGGCTTGCCCGACGGTGAAAGCGTGCGGGACTACCTGGAGGACAACCGGCTGGCGTTTCTGGACGCGGCTCGCGCGGTCATGGGGTAGCGCACCGCCGTCCCCCGGAGACCTTTTACGGGACAGCCCTTAGGCTGACGTCATGTCACCCTCCGGCTGGACGAGGCTCACCCAGGCACAGGGGCTACGGCGCCGGCTGGCGATCATATGCAGCCACGTCATCAGGCGTCCACTCCTGATCCTCGCCCTTGCGGGGCTGGCCTTCCTCATCAACAAGTTCGGCAGGGACTTCCCCGCGCTCTATGGGATGGCCCCTCTCGGAGCCGTTCTGATCGGCTGGAGCATGGGCCGCTACCGTTCGGTCGATCCCGCCGAAGAGATCGGCGACGGGCCTCCGCCCCGGGGCGCCGATACGACGTGACCGCCAGTGCAGGGGAGCAGATGGGCGGCCTCCGTGGATCGTATGCTGCTGGCCGCCACCGCACACCATCTGCACCTGTCGGTCTCCTACTCGATGGCAAAAGCGTCCGTGCATGTGCGAGCTTCCTTCTCCCAGATGCCGATCGAGAAGACTGCGATGACTCGCGACGACGCTCTCCAGCGGTTCCGCCACATTGCGCGCGAGAGGGCGTTCGGCAGGTACGTCGGGTCTGACCGGCTGGTCCAGGCTGGGCTGGACACACTGATCGCCGGGGTCGGGAGTCCCTCGCTCGCCACGCCGGCCGGTCTTCTCCGGAGCGAAGAGCACGAGGCGCCGGCGCTTCTCGACCAGGTGCTGGAGGAGCTGGGGCTGCTCTTCCACGCGACCGCCGACCCTCGGGCCGCGAAAGGGGCGAAGGCTCACTGCGCACTCAGCCTGGACGACTGGGACGAGAGCTGGGGCGTTTCCATCGAGCAACTCAACCAAGAAGCGGTCGAGGCAGCGAGGCAGTTCCTCGTCGGCAAGGGGCGGACAGCCGAGGCGGCGGACTGACCGCCCGGCTCGCATTCCGTCACGCATTTGCCTCTGGCGATACCCACGGCGGTAGCCCGACCGTGTCGACCCGTCCATGACCCCGACCAGCCCAGTCCCAGATCCTGCTGATCATGGACTGTGGGATGCGCGATCCCCCTGCTCGGCACGGGGTTCCGCGCCGGCTTGAGGGCTCCAGGGAACCGCCCCGATCGGCTGAAATTCGGGGCTGTAGATCCGGTACGGAAAGTAGCGATCAGCCGATGACCACTGTTGCGTAATGGCTGATCATGTCTACATATGGTGAGTGCGATGTCACCATCAGTAATCGCCGGTGGTGCGAAGAATCGCGTCAGCAGGGCACCCGGTGCACACCGGGTCGCCCTTCAATCACCTGGAAGGAACGAGTGTGAGCGTTCGCTTTGGCGTGACCCGGAAGAAGGCGCTCGTGGCAACGGCGCTGGCCGCGGCCCTCGCCTCGACACTCTTGGGATCGGTGTCCGCTGTCGCGGACGGCGACGGTGGCTATGGAGAACAGGAACAAGAACGCCCAGATCACTGGGGCGTGATCGCCCGCAACACCATCGGCTCGCCGGTCGCCGATCTGCGGAACGGCCCCTTCGGCTCGTTCGGTGTGACGGATTCCTCCGGCAGACCGCCGTACGGACGAGGCAGCCTCGGCATCGCGGTGTCGGACCAGTCCACCTCGCTGACCCCCGCCAGCGAGAAGGTCGACTTCGGCAACGAGGTCGACTTCTTCGGCGATCCCGTGCAGGGCTTGCAGAGGCTCGGGTTCCACGTCTTCCAGACCGGGGAGAACGTGCAGCGCGGCGGCGCGGAGAACATGCCGAACATCAGGTTCGAGATCGATCCGAACCTGGCGGCGCTTCCGAACGACAACTACTCCACGATGGTGTGGGTGCCGGACGCCGCCCCCGTGACGAACCGCTGGAGCTCCTTCATCGATGCCACCACGACCGGCTACTGGTTCCTCTCGGGCAACGAGACCACCTGTACGCAGGCCGCCGAGTGCACCTTCGACGAGCTGAAGGCGTCACTCAACGACGGCGGCGACGGCGCGACCATCTACACGGCCGCGGTGGGCAAGGGCCGCGACCACATGTGGATCGGCGCCGTCGACGGCCTCCGCATCAATGACAACGTCTACGACTTCGAGGCCAACGGCGTCAGGGTGCGCAACGACGACGACTGACGCGGCGGGCCATCCCGAGCGCACACCCTTCATGAGCGGCTCCGCCCGACGCCCACGTCGGCCGGAGCCGCTCATGTTCGCTCACCCTCGTCACTCCTCCCCGGAGAACCGCTCCCAGGCCGACTGGCGCGTGATACCCAGCGCCTGGCCGATCCTGGCCCAGGTCACACCACGCCGCCGCAGCTCCGTGACCCACATGCGCAGATCGGCCTCGACCTGGTCGGCGACGGCCGCGACCCGGGGCAGCCGCTCCAGCATCTCGGCATCGCTCAGCTCGCCCCACATCGGCATCCGCAGCTCGGTCGGACCCGGGCGGTACTCGGCCACGATCGAGGCGGCCAGGTCCACGCACTCGGTGCAGATGTTCACGCCCGGGCCGGCGACCAGCTTGGTCACCTCCGCCTCGGGCTTGGCGCAGAACGAACACGCCCGGCCGCCGCCGTCCATCGTCTCGGCGAGCATGGCAAACCCTCCTCCGCGGGCGGCCTGCCTGTCAGGCCAATCCTGACGGCCAAAGGGTAGGGATGTCAGGAGGGTCCTGACAAGTACGGGGGTGGAAACGCCGAAACGGCGGCCCCGGGGGCGGGGGTGCCGTTGTCATGC